>CP073759.1:1687980-2025576 GCA_018398995.1 Methylophilaceae bacterium
AAAACATTCAGGTAACTATGGTCAATTTGGTATTGGTGCTTATAACGGTCAAGGTGCTAACCGTGGCGACCAAAATGATAACTACCATATTGTTGCGCGTTATACGCATCCATGGAAAACCGACTCTGGTCAGATTTATGAGGCTGGTATCCAAGCTTATCGTGGTCAATATGTGGTTGCTTCTAGAGGCGACTATACAGTCAATGGAACTCTTAGAACAGCTCGCGCTGATGTATCTCAGGGTATTAATGGATTTAAAGATGAGCGCGTAGGCGTTAGCTTTATCATGTATCCACAACCATTTGGTATTCAGGCGGAATGGAACTGGGGAACAACGCCAGGTTTGGATATTGCGAGCAATACCATTAGAGAGCAAAGCTTAAATGGTGGTTATGTACAGGCGATGTATCAAATCAATAATTTTAAATTTTTTGATACCAATGGCACACTAATTCCATTTATCAAATGGCAATACTTTGATGGTGCAAGTAAGGCAGAAACCAATGCACCACAAAATCATGTGAACGATTGGGAGATTGGTGCAGAATGGCAAATAGCACCAGAAGTTGAGTTAGTGGCTTATTACCATAAAATGAAACGTACCAACCTCGTAACAGGTGCACTGAATCCAAATGTAGAGGCAAAATCTAACTACGAGACATTCGATGCTGATGCGCTTCGTGTGCAATTGCAATACAACTTCTAATGTCATCAGTTTAATTCAAGCTTTTTAATTTTCAATTAAGCTTGGCATAGTATAGTAGCCACTTTAATTAATGTTAAAGTGGCTTTTTTTATGAAGTTAAAATTTGATCTGCATCAGGTATTGATAACGCTACTGGTTGGTTTTTTTAGCATCAGCGTATCAGCATCGCCAGACGAAGATGGTCGTGCTTGGTTGACGGTGAATGCTATCGGGCCTCTACCTGTCAAACATTGGCATTGGTATGCAGAGTTGCAGCCGCGTTGGCGTGAAGAGCTGAGCGAGTTTGATCAGCTAATTATTCGACCCGCGGTTTTTTATAACCTTAACAAGCAAACGAGTATTTGGGCAGGTTATGCCCATGTGGTCACAGACCCAGCTGGCAACGCATCTTTTGAAGAACATCGTGTTTGGCAACAGCTTCTGCATAATTTTCAGCCAATTGGTGCTGTCTCCATACAAAGTCGAACACGCTTAGAGCAACGGTTTATCGAAAATGCAGATGATACTGGACATAAAATCAGGCAAATGATCAGGCTAACAATGCCTTCTAAACTAAGCGCGCAATTAACTTGGGTGGCTTATGATGAATATTTTCTCAATTTAAACCAAACCGACTATGGTGCAAGAAGAGGTTTCGATCAAAACCGCGCCTTTGTTGGCGTCAATTGGGCTTTTAACCCAAGTGTAAGGTTGGAAGTGGGCTATTTAAACCAATATATCAATGGCAAAAACATCAACAATATGAACCATGTGATTTCAACCATGTTTAATTTGTTCTTTTAATTAAAAAGCACTAATCAAAATTTCTGTATAAAAGAAATCAGAGTTTTCGCGTCTTTCAGGGTCAGCCCGTTGTGAGGTCGCTTTTGTAAAGTTACCTGCCCAGAATTTAGCATAGCCTAAGTTAGCAGCAACGTATTTGTTGATTGGGAATCGCACGCGAATATCCACTTCTTCACCAACATCTTTATCACTTTGACCTGTATTGTCACGTAGCCCAGCACCATTCCAGCGATCACTAGAGCTGTCTAAGCGATACCAGCTATAACCTGTATCAACGCGCACACCTGGTAGCCATGCTATTTTGGGCTCAAACTCAAGTTTTACTTTTGGTGCAATGATATTTTCCATTTGAAAGTAATCATTATTTGATCATGGCCGTGCAAAGCCAAAAAGCCTTTCGAAACGCTGATTTTTACCATCAGTTGGATTTTTGTCACCGCTCGCTACACCATAAAAGCCACTCACTCTTGGTTTCCACGGGTGGTTAAAGCTATAACCAATTTCAGCATTGTATGCATAGGCATCATGGTCGAGCTCTGCGATAAATACGCCTGTATTGCTTAAGCGATCTTATTTTCCCCATTGCTTAACGTAGCTTGCGTCATAATCCCAGCCAGTTTTGCCGACAACACCATAAGCACGTAAGCCAGCCGTGTGAATTTCACGGTCAATCTTACTATTAGCCGCAGCTGGTGCGCCGTTACCCGTATACTTTACTTCATCACCATCTTGCTTTAACAAGTAATAATAAGGTTGCAAGGTGACTACTTCTGACCAGCGACGCCAATCACCAATCACTCCATAAAAGTCTTGTGCGTGACTGACTTCATCTAATTGGTCACTAAAACGCTGGATAGGCTTTAACGCCAATAAATCTAGCTGCCAGTCATTTTTCTTTTGACCAATAATGGCGCGTACACCTTGAAAGTTATTGGTCGTATTGCGCCATTCGTTACGTGCTAGCAATCGGCGATCAGTATATTCAAATGCTTGACGACCAGCACGTACGCTAATGGGGCGGTCATTACCTAAATCATCTTTACCCAATGGGGTTTCTTTAAAAAAAAGTTCTGCATAAGCTTGAATTGGCTCGGCGCGGTTGATATCGCGCGTATCGATTTCACGTGTAAACTGGCTGTTGTTTCGAGTAGCATCTTCGACTTCTAATGTAAAACGAAGTGGATCTAGAATGTTTTAACCGCTACATAAGCACGTGTACGCAACAAGATAGGGTCATCAATAGTATCGCGACCACGTCTAAAGTCGTTATCACGCTTTTCATATCGAATACGATAATCCAAACCAATATCTAACCAATCAATATCTGAAAAAGCATCATAGTCTTTCAACCAAGTTTTATTAAGTTGCTTCACGTAACGAGGTGGCTCAGTCTCCCGTCCAGTACCATAACTTTTACGTTCTACGTAATAGCCATTAGCCGCACGCTTTGCCGCTCTCTGCTCTAATTCTATTTCCTTTAGGCGGTCACTAATTTTCACCTGTTGTTCTTGTTCGGTTGCGTTAGCAGGCACGATTTCGTAGGCGTCAGCTATTTGAATAGATGAATTTGCAACCTCTTTGCTTTGGCTCTTACCGATTTCATTCGCCAATAGTGACTTGGTGCTGACGACTAGCCCTGCAAGAATGAGTGAATTAATAATTTTTCTATATTTCATTTTTTCTCCTGATCTTTTTCTTCCAGTGGTCTGGTCAGGAAACTATTGATAAAATTTTATATAGCGCCATTGATTTGGTAGCTCTATTTTTTGTTTAAATTGGTATTGCTGAATCTAATTTTTTCGCGCTGTTCAATTTGAACAATATTGCTGTCATGAATAACAATTTCTATCGAGCCAAATCCAGTATTAGTTTTAATTGCGTTGATTGCCTCAGATATTTTTCCAAGCGTTTCGCTCTCATTATCAATATTTAATTTTGGTTTAGCATTTGTCATCAGTATTGCTCAAATTACGAATGAACGTACTGTACCCAATATTTTTATATATTAATAAATAATTTGTAATTATTTTTATATAATTATAAGTTATATTAAATGTTTATACTTGGCACTGTTATGTTGGTGGATTATTAATTGGATGAATTAATAATATTTGATGGATATTGCTATCAGCAGGATTTGCTGGATGTTGGCTGTTATGATTTTTGTAACTCTTTTAACTTTTTATACAGCATTCTTGTTTCGAGTAAATTCCAAACCCTTAACATGGCTTCTATCGAATCGAAAGGTTTTGTCAGAAAGTCTTTTGCGCCTAATGCTAAGGCTTTTCTTTTGGCCGCAATGGTGGCATCAGCAGTCAGTACAATGATGGGTAAGTATTCATCTTTGGGAATATTTTTGGATAGTAAGTCGAGTATTGCATAGCCATCAAGAACGGGCATCATGAGGTCAAGTAAAATTAAATCGGGTTGAAACGCGGTGAATAAGTCGATTGTTTTTGTCGAGTCTGCGGTGCTAATGACTTGCTCAAAACCCTCTTTTGCTAATAAGGCTTCAAGTAAGCGTAGGTTTGCATCGGCATCGTCAACAATCAGTATTTTGGCATTTAAAATCTCATTATCTGTCATTTTCGGTCCTGTCATCTTGCGTTAGGTTTAATACGGTTTTAGTGAAAGTGGCAATATTGAGTGGTTTGGTCATATAGTCATTGATCCCTGTTTGCTTTAATCTTTCAATCGTATCTGGCATTGCATCGGCACTTAAAATCATGATCGGTAAGCGCTTTAAATTGGGGTGAGATTTAATGTAATCTACTAATACCTCGCCTGATTCATCCGGTAGATTGAGATCGACAATCATTAAGCTGGCGTCAATTTGATTGAGTAAATCTTTGCTTTCTTTAACAGTGGCTGTGCAATGTAGTTTTAGATTGGGCAAACGTTTGATAACGGCTTCCACCAAAGCACGATTGCTGACATTATCCTCTACATAGATGATGTGTTTTTTATGTATGCTGGTGGGCGCTTGTTTAGTGGCGGTGATTGCTTGCGTGATCTTTTTATGGTTTGGCAGGGCATTGGTTGCTTTTAGCTCTATCCAAAATAAACTTTTATTTTTTGCAACGTGAATACTACCTTGCATGGCTAAGATGATTTGCTTACTTAACGCTAATCCCAAGCCAGTACCTTCAGTTTTAGAGTGCTCCGCACCTAATCGGTCAAACGCAGTAAATAGTCTTTCTTTTAAAGGGTCAGCAATACCGGCCCCTTCATCAAATACTTCAATTAATATCGTTGCATCCTTTTGGTAAGCAGACACTAAAACGGTAGAATTACATGGCCCATATTTCAGCGCATTAGATAATAGATTTAATATGACTTGTAACAACTTTTGTCGCTCAGCAAGCGCAACTAAATTAGGCTGGATATCTTGCTCAATTTGTATATCACGAATTTTACCCAATGGCGCTATATACTGAATAGCTTCCGCCATTAAGTCATTAATTGGCGTTGGTTCAAGTGTTAGTCTCAGAACGCCTGACTCGATTCTTGCAATGTCTAATACTTCATCAATTAATTTAAGCAAATGTTCGCCTGCGCTTTTAATCATATTGACATTTTCTTTGTGCTTGTCATTTTCAAGCTCTATTTGTAGTAGCTGAGCAAAGCCCAAAATGGCATTGAGTGGTGTACGCAGCTCATGGCTGGTTCGTGATAAAAACATACTTTTTTCTCTACTAGCTTGTTCGGCCTCATTTCTAGCCTGCGTAGTATCGTAAATATTCTTGGCTAATAATTTAGAGGCTTGATCTAGTGCCTCTGAAAGCTGTCCCAATTCATCTTTGCTACTTGACGGTAATTCGAGGGCTTCTGCTTTTGCTAAATGCGCTGCGCTATCTCTTAATAGCTTAACTCTTTTAACGATCGTGCCTGAAAAAATCCAAACCGCAAAAATAGAACCCAGAATGCCACTGAATGCGGCCAGCAACGTGATACGGATATTGCGCTGGCGTTGCACTTTAATTTTAAATTGATCTTCAGAAACCAAAAGTGCTTCTTGTTGTTTTAAAAGCTCAATCTCGGTTCTTAACTTTTCCATATTGCTGACCTGTAATTTAAATTGCAGAACCAGATTCTCGGAGGCAATATCCGACTCGTTTTTGGATAAAATATCAAGCCTTGTTAGGTTTTCCTGTACCAGTAAACTAATATTGCTAATACGCTCTTTTTGCACTTCGCTCTCTAATTGCACCACTAATTTATCGAGTAATGTCGGCAGTTGTTGTTTGGCGATATAGAAGTTTTGTAAGAACAATTTATCTCCTGTCAGTAAGAAATCTCTAACACCTGTAGACGCTTGTAATAAATTGGTATGCACCGTTTCAATGTCACGTTGGTTTTGTAGTGCGAGCTTTAATTGGTTTTCTAAACTCGATAATTGCTTTTCTAAGCTGTAAAGAGAGCTAAGCGAGGCTAGCAACACAGCCAAAGGCAACATAATCACAATAATACCTTTTGCCGCCAAAGGCAGATCCTGCCAATATTGCGATATGCCGCGATTGATTTTGCTCATGCTCAACATTTTCTGTCTATATATAAATTAGGGTAGGTAGCAGTTTGAATCAATTATTTTTAAAGCCAAGCTCCACTGCTTTAACAGCCGCTTGCGTCCTATCTTTTAAGCCCAGCTTGCTCAGGATACGCTCAACATGAATTTTAACGGTTCCCGGCGCTATTCCTAACAATTCAGCCAACGCTGCATTACTATGCCCATAAGGCAACAAGGCAAATACCTCTCGCTCTCTTGGGGTTAAACTATCTAATATATGCAAATCTTCAGGTGATGCGGATTGTTTGCTCGCACGCATCATGGCCATACCAACTAACCCGCTTAAGCTGTGAATCGTCTGATTATCATCTTTAGATAACGTCCCAGCGTTGCCAGAAAAAGCCAAGATGCCCAACGGTTGTTGAGCATAGGCAATAGGAATGATAGAAGGGGTTAAGCCGGCCGTATCTGGGTATGACCACAGTGGCGTCAATTCATGGCTTACTTGAAACTCGCATGGTGATCGCAATAGTTTTGCTAATACCCCCATGATTGGAATACGAGCGCCGACAGGATAGGTTTGTCCGAGATGAGCAAGCACGGTTAAGGTGTTGGTTTCTTGTATTGCTATTAAACCGTGAGCAGCCCCTATTTGGGTGCAAAAGGTATTGAGTATTTGTGCTGCAATCGTTGCAGACCAGCCTTTATCGTAGAGCATTTTGCCAGTTAAATAAAATAGCCTTAACTTAGCATTTTCTTCATGGTCTTTTTTAACAGATGCGCGCAGCTCTCTTGCGCTTAAAGCAGGCACTTCACTATCAATCATATGATGTTTATTTGACATATGCCGTTTAGTATATACCGATATAGGTATATTGACGGATTTTTTATTGACTCAGTGGGCGCACAATATACTTCATAAAAAAGCGTTATATGAATAAAGGCTTTTTGGCTGAAATGCCAACTACTTAGGAGAATTTGAAATGAAAAAATTATCATTACTCAGTGCTTTGATGTTGAGCTTCACACTCAACGCATATGCTAATGCAAACCACGAGCATGTCAATGTGGCAGATCGATTGCATATTGCCGATGCCTCACAAGCGAATCCAGATGTAAACAATGCATTAAGACTAAAATTTATCAGCAGAAGAGCGGCACAAAATCCAGCTGTGAATAATAAAGATGCACAGCAAGCTGACGAAGAATGGGAAGGTGCTACTTATGTTGATGAAGAAGAGTCTGATGCATCGAAAAGATTAAACAGACAATTCAAAAGCAAAAGACCTTATATTAACTATCAGTTTGATTGAGAGTGTTTGACTTAAAAGCGGGCAGAAGCCCGCTTTTATTTGTATTAATCGTTCATTTTTATAGAAGGTTTTGTTAACATTTTCTTAAAATAAATAGTGTAGCTTTTCTGTATTAAAAGCATAATTGGTTTTTATCAGAAAGCGTTCAGTTAGTTGTCTCAATCACAAAGGAAGAAAGTAATGAAGTTAAACATTATCGATGATATAAAAACAGATTTACCCGCCAGTATCGTCGTGTTTTTTGTTGCACTACCCCTATGTCTGGGTATTGCGCTCGCATCAGGTGCTCCGCTCTTTTCTGGTGTTATTGCCGGGATTATTGGCGGTATTATTGTTGGAATGGCCAGTGGTTCTCAGCTCGGCGTGAGCGGTCCAGCTGCTGGATTAGCCGTTATTGTGCTGACGGCAATTGCTAGCTTAGGCTCGTTTGAGGCTTTTTTGTTAGCAGTGCTAGTGGCAGGCATTATTCAATTCTTGTTAGGGTACTTTAAGGCGGGCTTTATTGCTTATTTTGTACCATCTTCAGTCATTAAGGGCATGTTAACGGGCATTGGCTTGCTGATTATTCTCAAGCAAATTCCTTATGCGCTAGGCTACCAAACTGATTATGAGGGCAGTGAGTCGTTTATTGAAGCAAGTGGTGGTAATACATTTACCTCTTTAATGGATGCATGGAATCTACTCACACCAGGCGCCCTACTGATTACCGCTATTTCGCTAGCAATTCTCATTTTATGGGATGCTTTACTGACTAAAAAACATAAATTTTTTCAAATTTTACAAGGGCCCATTGTGGTGGTCTTGGTTGGCATTTTGCTCAACTTTTTATTTCAAGCGGGTTTGTTAAACTTTACGTTGTCACCCGAGCAAATCGTCGATCTACCAGTCTCTAACAATCTTGAGGAGTTACTTGGTCAGTTTACTTTTCCAGATTTTTCACAATGGACCAACATTGAGATTTATAAAATTGGATTTGTTATGGCCATTGTTGCTAGCTTAGAAACCTTACTTTGTGTAGAAGCGACAGATAAATTGGATCCCAACAAACGTGTAACACCAACTAATTTAGAATTAAAAGCACAAGGTATTGGTAATATGATTTCTGGCTTGATTGGCGGATTGCCAATTACACAAGTCATTGTGCGTAGCTCTGCCAATATTACTTTTGGTGCCCAATCTAAACTATCTGCTATCTTGCATGGTTTTTGGTTGTTGTTAAGTGCTGTCACTATTGCGAGTTTATTAAACATGATTCCATTAGCAAGCCTGGCGACGATTTTGATTATTGTGGGCTATAAGCTTGCCAAGCCGAGTTTATTTAAACAAATGTATGAATTGGGTTGGGAACAATTCGCCCCATTTGCAATTACGGTAGTGGCAATTATCCTGACAGATTTATTGACAGGTATTGGTATTGGCTTAGCTGCGGCGATTATTTTTACGTTGCATCACAGTTTTCGCAACTCTTATCATATCAAAGCGGAACAAATCACACAGGCAGGACAAGCTGTCCATCATTTTACCTTGGCTGAGGAAGTCTCCTTTTTCAATAAAGCCAGTATTATGGAGGCACTAACCGCAATTCCAGCAAACTCAAATGTGATTATTGATTGTACCAACTGCAAGTCAATGGCATATGACGTGCAAGAATTCATTCATGACTATCAAATACAGGCAAAATTAAGAAATATTGAGGTAGAAACCATTAACTTTAAGCCACCCAAGCATTTAATCGCGCATTAAACATTTTATTCATTACTTAAGAAATATAAACAAAGGATTTACGATGTATAAGCATCCATTACTAGACCGTGACAAAATAACACCAAAAGAAGCGATTGATATTCTTAAAGAAGGGAATATCCGCTTTATTAACCAAGATACAGAAGAAAAAGATTTTAAAACGCTGATTCATTTGACCCAAAATCAGCAACATCCATTTGTGTCAGTACTGAGTTGCAGTGATTCACGCGCTCCAGTTGAGCTGCTTTTTGATCAAGCCTTGGGTGATGTTTTTAGTGTGCGTTTGGCTGGTAATATTGCATCAGACAAAGCCATTGGCAGTTTAGAGTTCGGTAGTAAATATTTAGGCGCAAAATTAATTGTTGTGATGGGACATACGAGCTGTGGTGCAGTTAAAGCAGCCTGTGATGACTTTAAAGATGGTCATATTGGTGAAATCATTAATATGATTAAACCTTCTATTCGACATGAAAAAACAACGACTGATGCAGAAGAGCGTTGCTCAAAAAATGCTGATTTTGTACAAAAAGTGTGTGAGCTTAATATCAAACACCAAATAGAGAGCATTTTGCGTTGCAGTGATATTTTAGAAGACATGACGCAAGCGAAAGATATTGGTATTGTGGGTGCAGTCTATGATATCGCAACAGGCGAAGTACGATTTTTGGAAGACACTTTTATCGGTGTATAAATATCGTCGTATAGCAAAATTGGTTATGAAAAAAGGTGGCAGTGTGCCACCTTTTTTAGTTTTGCAAGCTAATGCGATTGTTTAATTGCGACTAGTGTTTGATTAGCGATGACCTTCTTTTGCCATGTTAATTGAATATTTAGGTATTTCTACGACTAAATTGGTGTCATCCACAATTGCTTGGCAAGACAAACGTGATTGCGGCTCTAAGCCCCACGCTTTGTCTAACAAATCATCTTCTGTATCTTCTGCCTCATTCAATGAAGCGAAACCCTCACGTACGATAACATGACAAGTGGTGCAAGCGCATACCTGGTCGCAGGCATGGTCAATATCAATGTCGTTATCAAGTAAATTTTGACAAATCGACGCTCCCTTTTTTGCGTCAATTACTGCACCATCAGGGCAAAGCTCTTCATGCGGTAATACAATAATTTGTGGCATGTTTATTTCCCCAGCTTTTCGATTATAAAATTCATCATGTTAAATTAACCTCATCAATATTTTTACCAGCTAACGCACGGCTAACACTCGCGTCCATCCGCTTTACCGCAAAGTGAGCAGTGGCATCATTCAACGCGCTGGTTGCGTCATGCAGCGCGCGACTATCATCCGTGTTTAATTGTTGTTCTAATGCGGTTAGCTGTAATTGGATAGCCTGTTTTTCTGCTTCAGAAATCAGATGACTATCTTGTTGTAATGCAACATTAATCGCACTCATTAAACGCATCGCATCCACTTTTGCTTCTGCCAATGCACGCGCCTGTTTGTCTTCTTCAGCTGTACCAAATGAAGATTTTAATATATTGGTGATTTCGTCTTCACTTAACCCATAGGATGGCTTGACCGTGATACTCGCTTCTATCCCTTGGGTTTCCTCGCGTGCGCTAACAGATAATAAACCATCTGCATCCACTTGAAAGGTCACACGAATACGCGCCGCACCAGCAGTCATTGGAGGAATACCACGCAACTCAAATTTCGCCAATGACCGACAAGCACTCACCAAATCACGTTCACCTTGCAATACATGAATGCTCATGGCTGTCTGGCCATCTTTAAAAGTGGTGAAGTCTTGCGCACGTGCAACTGGTAAGGTGGCGTTACGAGGAATAATCTTTTCTACCAAGCCGCCCATGGTCTCTAGCCCTAGCGATAATGGCGTGACATCCAGCAACAATAAATCTTCATCATTACGATTGCCAGCTAATACATTGGCTTGAATGGCCGCACCTAATGCCACCACTTTATCAGGGTCTAAATTGGTTAGCGGCTCTTGCTCAAAGAAATCCTGCACTGCATGACGCACATGCGGCATGCGCGTCGCACCGCCCACCATCACAACACCGTTGATTGCGTTCAAGTCCAAATTGGCATCACGCATCGCTTTACGCATAGGACTTAAGGTTTTATTGACTAAAGTTTGCGTTAGCGTGATGAAGACATCACTAGATAAAGTCAGATCCACTGCATAGCCATTGCTTAGTTTACAGACAATGTTTGCCTCATCATGATCGGTAAGAAATTCTTTTGCTTGACGCGATTTTGTGAGTAATAAACGTGTATCTTCTTCATTTAATGGGTTTTTATTTGGATTGTTATCGCGTATTTGATCCAATATCCAACAATAAATGCGATGATCAAAATCATCGCCACCCAAAGCAGAATCACCATTGGTTGCCAATACTTCAAATACCCCTTTGGATAAATGCAAAATGCTTACATCAAATGTGCCACCGCCTAAGTCATAAATAACGTAAACACCTTCAGCGGCATTATCTAAACCATAAGCGACAGCGGCAGCAGTTGGCTCGTTTAGTAAGCGCAGCACATGTAATCCAGCTAGTCTTGCTGCGTCTTTGGTGGCTTGACGTTGCGCATCATCAAAGTAAGCCGGTACAGTAATCACTGCGCCCGTTAATTCACCACCTAATGCTTTTTCAGCACGTGTTTTTAATGTTTTTAAAATTTCTGCAGAAATCTCAACTGGGCTTTTTAAGCCAGCGCGCGTCTCAATTTGTAACATACCTTCAGATTGATTTTCTACAGCACTGTTACTAACAAAGTGATAAGGAATATGGGCTTTGTCTGCTATATCCTGAATACCGCGACCCATAAAACGTTTAACAGAAACAATCGTATTGATGGGATCTTCACTTTGTTTGGCCTGCGCTTGATGGCCAACAATGACCTCGCCACTACTGCTATAGCGCACCACTGACGGCAATAATGAACGGCCATGCTCATCTTGCAACACTGTACTCATGCCGCTACGTACTGTAGCCACCAGAGAATTTGTCGTACCAAGATCGATACCAATTGCCAACTTATGCTGGTGAGGAGCGGCACTCATGCCAGGTTCAGAAATTTGTAGTAATGCCATTAGTCTTCTATTTGTGTGATGGCTTTATTAATGTCTTCACACACTTTATCTATAAATATGAGTTTTCGCGTTGTTGCGGTTGCACTTGCTAAATCATGTTCAATATCAAATACATTCGCTAATTCAGTCGTTAATGCTTGAGCGGCTTGTCGCATCTCTTTTGCCAGTGCATCCAAACCATCAATATCTTTTGCATTCTTTAAATCCTCAAGCGCTTCTCGCCACTCCATTTGCTGCATTAAAAAATCTGCAGGCATGCTGGTATTGGTTTCTTCCGTTGCATCAATGCCCTGTAACGACAGTAAATATTTAGCCCTTGATGCTGGTATTTTGAGAGTTTGATAAGCCTCGTTAGCCAGCGTTGCTAATTGCATTGATTTTAATTTCTCAGTCGGCGATGCCGTCACAAATCGGTCAGGATGTGCTGCCGATTGCATCTGGCGATATTGACTTTCTAATGCAGAGGTATCAATGGTAAATGCCGGTTTAAGGGCAAAAAGATTAAAGTAGTTCTCATTCACTTTACTCACGCTCAAACAGTAAAACTTTCCCCACAGCCACATTCATCAGCAACATTTGGATTATTGAATTTAAAGCCTTCATTCAGGCCTTCTTTGGTAAAGTCTAACTCTGTGCCATCGATATAAACCAAGCTTTTTGGATCCACAATGACTTTAACACCATGACTTTCAAACAGCATGTCTTCTGTTTGCAAATCATCAACAAACTCTAAGGTATAAGCCATGCCAGAACAGCCTGTGGTTCTGACACCTAAGCGCAGACCAATTCCTTTGCCGCGATTGGCAAGGAATTTTTCTACACGTTGTGCGGCAGCAGGCGTTAAACTAATTGCCATTACGATGCCTCTTTTACTGCTTGTTTTGCTCTAATATCAGCCACAGCTGCTTTAATGGCGTCTTCTGCCAATACTGAACAATGGATTTTGACTGGTGGTAATGCGAGCTCTTCAGCAATGGCTGAGTTTTTAATTTCATAAGCTTCTTCTACCGTTTTGCCTTTTAACCATTCAGTTACTAATGAGCTAGAAGCAATGGCTGAGCCGCAACCATACGTTTTAAATTTTGCATCCTCAATTAAACCAGCGTCGTTTACCTTAATCATTAATTTCATCACATCACCACAAGCAGGTGCGCCGACCATGCCAGTGCCAACATTTGGATCGTTTTTATCTAAAGAACCTACATTACGTGGATTCTCATAGTGGTCTAATACCTTATCTGAATATGCCATTTTATTTCTCCTTTAAGTTTGAATGACTGCGCAAAATTTGCGTTGGATTTCCTCATCATTCTATTCCTACTACAGTTTCAGTCGCTTCGCTTAAGCTGCAAAGACAGCAGGTTAACCTACACTGAAACTACGTTTTCTTCCGCAATGTGCCTTGTTTTTGCTTCCTATTTTCAATGCTTTTAAATTTCAATTCAACGTTCATTCTTTCCTTATTAATCAATTAAGATTTGCTCAGCTGACTAGGCGGAGGATGATGAAGTTTAGTGTTGTACTAAACGAGTCATCCGACAACAACGTCAGGTAAGCAAAGATAAATGATTTAGTGAGCCGCCCATTCTACTTTTGATATATCAACGCCATCTTGGAACATCTCCCAAAGTGGCGATAGCTCACGCAATTTGCCGATTTTGTCTTTCAATAGCCTTACGGTGTAATCCACGTCTGCTTCAGTAGTGAAGCGACCAATTGAAAAACGAATAGAGCTATGTGCCAATTCATCTGAACGACCAAGCGCACGCAACACGTAGCTAGGCTCCAAGCTGGCTGAAGTACAAGCTGATCCGCTAGATACGGCAATACCTTTAATCGCCATAATGAGTGATTCACCCTCTACATAATTAAAGCTCACATTTAAATTATGTGGCACGCGGTGACTTAAATCGCCATTAACATAGGTCTCATCAATGGTAGTTAAGCCTGTTAGCAGTTTATTATGCAACATACGAATACGCTCATTTTCAGCGTGCATTTCTTCGCGTGCGATTCTAAATGCCTCGCCCATACCAACAATTTGATGCGGTGCTAATGTGCCAGAACGCATACCACGTTCATGTCCGCCACCATGCATTTGTGCTTCAATACGAATACGTGGTTTACGACGCACATACAACGCGCCAATGCCTTTAGGGCCATAGGTTTTATGCGCAGAAAAACTCATCAAATCAACAGGTAATGTTGCCAAATCAATATCAACCTTGCCTGTTGCTTGTGCGGCATCAACATGAAAAATCACACCATTTTCACGGCAGATATTGCCAATGGCTTCAATTTCTTGAACCACACCAATTTCATTGTTCACAAACATCACAGAGGCTAAAACGGTATCAGGGCGAATAGCTGCTTTAAATTTTTCAACATCGACTAAGCCATTAGCATCAGGCTCTAAAAAAGTAGCAGAAAAGCCTTGACGCTCTAATTCGCGCACAGGGTCAATGACTGCTTTATGTTCAGTTGCAACGGTAATGATGTGCTTTCCTTTGCCACTATAAAAGTTTGCAGCGCCTTTAATCGCAAGATTGTTCGACTCAGTTGCACCCGATGTCCAAACAATCTCTCTTGGGTCAGCATTAACCAGTTTCGCCACTTCTTCACGTGCGTGCTCTACCGCTTTTTCGGCGGTCCAGCCGTATGGATGGCTACGAGAAGCAGGGTTGCCATACTGTTCTGTTAAATAGGGTATCATTTTTTCAGCTACACGCGGATCAACAGGTGTTGTGGATGAGTAATCTAAATAAATCGGCATTCTTTCCATTACGTTCTATTTTCCTTAAATTAATGTTTCTTGATTAAGCCGCTACAGCAGTCAATTGTCTTAAATCTTGTAGCGCACACTTTAATGCAACTAAAAATTCATTCACTTGTAACACGGTATTGTCAGCATTAAAGCTAACCCGAATCGCGCCACGGGCAGTGTCAGCATCAATACCCATGGCTAGTAGCACATGGCTGGGTTCTCCACTTGCACTAGAGCAAGCTGAACCGCTAGCAACAGCAAATCCTAATTTATCTAAAGCGGTGACCAATGTTTCGCCATCAATATGCTTAAAAGCAAAAAAACTAGTATTAGGCAACCGCTTTGCTTGCTGTCCAAAAATCACAGCATGCATTTCTGCCAAGCCTGCTTCCAATAAGTTGCGTAGTGATTCAGTGTGTGATGCAAAATGATTAAGTGATTGAGTGGCTAATTCACAAGCAGCACCAAAACCAACAATCGCTGCAATATTTTCTGTACCGCTACGCAATCCTTTTTCTTGACCACCACCATACAGTAACGGTTGAATATCAACACTCTTATTCAGCACCAATGCCCCCGCACCCAACGGGCCACCAATTTTATGGCTAGAAACCGTCATGGCCTGCACACCTAGTGATGCAAAATCAACCTTGATTTTGCCCAGCGCTTGTACAGCATCGGTATGTACTAATACCTTGTTTTTTGCGGCCAATGCAACCACTTGTTCAATATCTTGAATCGCACCAGTCTCATTATTGGCTAGCATGACAGACACAAGGTTGGTGGGCGTATCTAACTGTTTTTGCAAGGTTTGCATATCCAATTCGCAACTATTATTGACTGGAATGCTCTTCGCTTGCCAACCACGATATTGCATGGCTTTAGCCGGGTTGGACACACACGGATGCTCAATGCTGCTGGTTAATAATTGCGCTTGCTCCATATTGCTAGCAATGCCAGTAATTGCAAAATTATTGGCTTCAGTGCCACTAGCAGTAAAAATGATTTGATTAGCTTGCGCACCCACTGCTTGCGCTACTTGACGACGCGCCTGCTCAATAGCTTCATGCGCGTGACGGCCATAGCTGTGCTGGCTGGCTGGATTGCCGTGTTGATTGGTCATGTAAGGCAACATTGCCTCAAGCACTTGCGGCTTGAGTGCAGTGGTACTGTTATGATCAAAATACACATTAGCCATTAATAGCTACCTTGTTTGTACTGCAAGATTTACGGCCAGAAAACATCACTGCAGCACTTTCTTTGTTTAATCGTGCGCTAACCATGTCAGCCAAACTTACATCGGATAAATAATCTAAAATTTTTGTATTTAATGCTTCCCAAAGGTCGTGCGTCATACAGCGACCCTCCGGGCCACGACAGTTTTCTTTACCGCCGCATTGGGTGGCATCAATATTTTCATCAACAGCGGCAATAATGGCAGATATTGAAATTTCAGCCTTTGTTTTGGCTAGGTTATAACCACCACCTGGTCCGCGTATACTGCTTACCAAATCTTTACGACGTAAGCGACTGAACAGCTGTTCTAAATAAGACAATGAAATTTCTTGGCGCTCACTAATAGCTGCTAGCGTTACTGGCTTCAATGTGCCGTCAGCATCAACCTCGTTTAATGCAAGGTCTAGCATGGCAGTCACAGCAAATCGGCCTTTAGTAGTTAGTCTCATGTTGGTCTTGATTAATCCTTAAATTAAGCGTCTATTTTATAATAACCTAGTAATTTAGTCAATTATTATTGTATTAAGTTCAATGCGCATCTTCGTCAGGATTTTTTGGCTTGCGCCTTACTTTTTTAACACTAAACGCCTTGGCTACTTGATTTTCAGATTGCGTGTCGCTCAACGCAGCCAGCTGTTTTTTTAATGCTTTTATTTCTAATACTAGCGGCTGCAATGCTTTATTAATTGGGTCATTTTCATCACTGCCAACCGCATAAGCACTAAATTGCGCTTTCTCAGCCGCTTTTTTCGCTTTTTCTTCTTCTAAAATACGTGCGGGAATACCAACCGCGGTTGCATTTTCTGGCACATCTTTCACCACCACGGCGTTGGAGCCAATTCTTGCGTTTTTGCCAATGGTGATTGGACCCAATACTTTTGCGCCTGCACCAATCACAACACCATTTTCTAGGGTAGGGTGACGCTTGCCTTTATTCCATGAGGTACCGCCCAATGTGACGCCGTGATACAACGTGCAGTCATCACCAACAATCGCAGTTTCACCAATGACAATCCCCATGCCGTGATCGATAAAAACACGCTGGCCAATGCGTGCGCCAGGATGAATTTCAATCCCCGTTAAAAAACGACCAATATGCGAGAACAATCGACCCAACCAAAACAGTTTGATCGACCATAGCCAATGGCTAAAACGATGCAAAATTAACGCATGCACGCCAGGGTAAGTAGTCAGCACTTCAAAGTGTGTGCGTGCCGCTGGGTCGCGGTCAAACACAATAGAAATGTCTTGTTTTAAATGGTCAAACATAATCAATATGGTCTACAAATGAAAGTATCATTATGCCATAAAATTTAATTCTTGACTAAATTAGTAGGTTAAATTTGATAAGCGCGTGTTTTAATGTGATTTTAATGGTATGAGTCAGCTTGTGAAGCCAGACTATAAAGCCAAACAACAAACCAAGCTTGGCGATAGGCAGGCAATTAAGATTAATACTTGGTATGCTTTTTTGGTTTTTGTGTCAGTGTGAGAATGCCGCGCAATAAATTGACTTCTTCTTTTTCTAAACGCGTACGGGCATAAAGTCTGCGCAGGCGTTCAAACAGCTTCTTAGGCGCACGGGGATTGATGTATCCAATTTGCGTCAGTACCTCTTGCAAATGCGCATAAAAACGCTCTAAATCATCTTGAGAGGCCAACTCAACTGGCTTTTCATCGTAATGCAACTTACCGGCAGTAATCGCCATACGCACTTCATAGCACATAATTTGTACTGCCTGGGCTAAATTCAGCGAAGTATAGTCGGGATTAGCAGGAATAGTTGCCAGCACATGACAACGGTTAGCCTCAGCGTTACTTAAGCCGCTCATTTCGGTGCCAAAAACCAACGCCACATGTTGCGTATTGGCAATTGTATGCACAGTCTGTGCTGCCTCGCGCACAGTCATTACCTGTTGTGAAAGCGCCCGCTCTTTACCGCTCACCCCAATCACAAACTGGCAATCCGCAATGGCTTCTTCTAAGCTTGCTGTTACCACCGCAGCATCCAAGACATCGGTTGCATTAACAGCCAACGATTTGGCTTGCCCGTCAGGAAAGTGTTTTGGATTCACCAAATACAAGTGGCTAAGCCCCATTGTTTTCATCGCGCGCGCGGTAGAGCCAATATTGCCAGGATGACTCGTATGACAAAGCACAATACGGATATTATTAAACACTTGTTGTGGCGTTGATTCAGACATATGGAATTGAATGATGAGATTGGCGAAAACCAAATAGGCTATTTTACATGGGATACTGCTGTGCAAATAGTAGCGATGTTGGAGATCTATCTAAAGTCTATTGAAAAAGCTACACATTACGAACGAAGTGAAGCAATCCATGCGATGTTTTAAAGACTTGACTGCTGCCCATGCTCGCGATGAAGGTGAATGTGCGATTATGCTAGGCTAAACAATCAAATTAACCCATTAATTCATCATACAAATCCAACCATGCTGGATTCTTCTGCTCTATAAGCGCAATCTTTTTTGCTCTCGATCCGGCTTTTAATTGTTTCTCACGTGCAATAACGGCCAACATATCAACACCCACCTCAAAATAAACAAGCTGATGAACATGGTATTTTTTGGTAAAACCATCAACTAAATTCTGTTTATGCTGCCAAATGCGTTTGATTAAGTCAGATGTTACGCCTACATATAGAGTGCCATTTTTAGCACTTGCCATAATGTAGACACAGGGTTGTTTAACACTCATCCCAGTATTTTAGATTGAAACAAGGCTAAATGATTGAAAATAATCGTTGCATATCGCGTGGAGTGCCACGCTGCGCTCGCAGTGACGGTGGTGGGGTGGATCGCCACGCTACGCTCGCGATGACGAAGGATGTCATTGCGAACGCTGTGAAGCAATCCAGATATTCAACATTGCTAAGAAGTTAATAGTTCAAGGTCTTTAAACATCGCAATGACCGCAGTATTGACTTGATGTTGAGTTCTCCATCATCACTTTTTTGTCACTCTCCATATCGTATTGCCAACGTCATCTGCTACTAGCAGAGCGCCTGTCTGGTCATGTTCCAGGCCAACGGGTCGACCTTGCGCTTCTTCATCGCTATTCAGGAAACCGGTTACTACATCAATACTGTCGCCGATGGCGATGCCATTCTTAAAAGGCACATAAATCACTTTGTAACCACTTTTTGGCGAACGGTTCCATGAGCCATGTTGTGCAATAAACATTCCTTCAGCAAAGCGTTCTCCCAGCTGAGTATTGCTTGCATTGAGCAAGCCTAATGATGCCGTATGTGAACCCAAAGCATAATCGGGTTTAATTGACTCTTGAATGCGCGCTGGATCAGGACTTTTGATGCGAGGGTCAATATGTTGCCCGTAGTAATAATATGGCCAGCCATAAAAGCCACCTTCTTTTACCGATGTTAAATAGTCAGGCACTAAATCACCGCCGAGTTGATCTCTTTCATTGACAACCGTCCACAATACACCTGTTTGTGGTTCAATGACCATGCCATTCGGATTTCTTAATCCAGAGGCAAACACACGGCTCGTTTTTAGTACGGGATCAATTTCTAAGATGGCAGCCCGATTTTCTTCCATTTGCATACCGTTCTCGCCCACATTACTATTCGAGCCCACTGTCACCAGTAGCTTGCCATTTTTGGCGGCGATGACGTTCTTTGTCCAGTGATGATTAATGCCTGCAGGTAGGTCAACCACTTTGGTGAACGGGCCATTAACGCGCGTCATCTCTGGTACATAATCATATTTCACTAAAGCATCTGCATTGGCAATATACAAGGTGTTATCCACTAATGCCATGCCAAATGGCGAGGTGAGATTCTCAGCAAAAACTGTTTTTAGTTCTGCAACACCATCTTTATCTGCATCTCTAAGCAGTGTAATTCGGTCTGGACTTTTGACGCCTGCACCCGCTTTTTTCATCAACTTCTGCGCAAACCAGCCGCGAATACTAAAACCAGCATCGGGGTTGGCTGGACCATTCGTTTCAGCAACCAGCACATCGCCATTGGGCAAAGTATATAGCCATCTTGGATGGTCAAGCCCTTTAGCAAAGGCATTGATGTTGAATCCAGCGGGCACAGTTGGCATTGTGTTTTCATCCCAACCAACCGCTTTTGCAATGCTAACAGTCGGCATCTTTTCTAACTTGGGTCCGGGTAGTTGAGGGTTGTTGCCCATGCCCTCTTTAATGCTTGGCAAAGCCGTATTGTTAAATGAGCATGCAGATAATAAAACAATAGCCGAGGCTACAAGCAATGCTTTCATGATTAATTCTCCTTGTTGGTACATTTGTTAGCCAACTCGCTTTTGTCTACACCTGTTTGTTTAAAGTGTGAATAAGATCGTTTGTCAATATTAAAACGTAAAGTAACAAGACAATAGATGAGATAAGTAAAACTGAGTAAATTTCGTGGTTAGTTATTTTCTTTAAACTTAAGATGTTAAAATAGCGTTTTAGTTTAAAACAAAAAAGATTAATCCAAATGCATCCCATGTTAACCAACGCCGTTAAAGCGGCGCGCCAAGCTGGCGATATTATCAACTTTGCTTCACGCGATTTAGGTCAGCTTAAAATTCAAACAAAATCATTTAATGATTTTGTCAGTGAAGTCGATCAAGCTGCCGAAAAAGCCATTATTGATACCCTAAAAAGCGCTTACCCCGATCATGGCTTTTTAGGTGAAGAGGGCGGCGACGTTAACAAAGAAGCTGACAATATTTGGATTATTGACCCATTGGATGGTACAACCAACTTTTTGCATAGTTTTCCAAAATATTGCGTATCAATCGCGTTGCAACAAAATGGCGTGCTCACGCAAGCAGTCATTTACGACCCTGTGCGTAACGATTTATTTACCGCAACCAAAGGACGCGGCGCTTTTTTAAACGACAAACGTATTCGTGTTGCTAGTCGCATCAAATTACAAGAAGCATTAATCTCAACGGGTTTCCCATTTCGCGAGTTTTCCTATCTAGATAGCTATATGGATATGCTCAAAGACATGATTAAAAGCACAACAGGCATTCGTCGCCCAGGTTCTGCAGCATTAGATTTAGCCTATGTCGCCGCAGGCTTTTCAGATGGCTTCTTTGAATTAAACCTATCCGCATGGGATATCGCAGCCGGCGGCTTGCTCGTCCAAGAAGCAGGCGGCATTGTGGGTGATTTTGAAGGCAATGAAAGCTGGTTAAAAACAGGCAATATTGTCGCCGCCAACCCAAAAATATTTGCACAAATGTTGCAAGTTGTTGCCCCACACCTAACCAAAAGCATGAGAACGCCAGTTTAGTTAACAGCGCCACATTCTCTAGCACGCATTTGCGCTACCTCTGCTAGATATCTTTTGGTAGGTATGGCTTAATTGTATAGACCTATTCAAAATGCAAGTCATACACGATGACTCACTCAATTTAAGCCGTGCTTAATCAACATTCAAACTGGCCAAACTTATACGGCAACACCTTGCATACAATATTCAAATTCTTGGCTTCTCCTGCAGTGTATTTTTCAGCAGAAAAGCCATGATTGTTGTCACTTTTTACCTCTATCGACCCGTTTAAGTGTAGTTTAATCCGCTTAATCCTTAATGAAACACCTTGCTGAATTGCATAAATAGCATCATCAATAAACTTATTGCATGAAGTATCAAGTATTACCTGATCGCCATGGTTCAACGTTGGCGACATGCTATCACCATACACCGTCACCACCTTGAGTTTTGATGCGTTTGCATCCGTTTTATTGCGCCAATCGATCGCATTAATCAATACATTAATAATCATCTTATTTTGTAATAAGTCAGCACTGTTTTCAGCTGCTGTGTTTGGTGGTTTATATTGAGTAATTAATAGATAGTTCGGGTAAGTCGTTTGCGTATCTGCAGCATGATATTCATTCAGTCTTCCATTATTGAAGCGGTCATTTGATGCCGCCCCAGTTAGCAACCAGTTTGCATCAATACCTAATTGGGTAAGTTTGGCTACCTTATCCGCGCCTGGAATACTCTTGCCGTTTTCGTAATCTCTGACTGTCTGTGATTTAACCTTAATAGCATAATGTTTTCATAACAACAAATTTAGCCAAACTATTTGTTAAAATAACACATCGTCAATACTTCAAATTTTGGGCAACCCACCCTCGATAGCGCTACTAGATATTAGAAAAAATTGTTCCGCAACTTTTTATCATTAAACCTTTTAAAAATGTCCGTAAGTAAATTTGTCTATGTTTTAATAATTTATATTTAATACGTCTCTTAAGCATGCGAAGAACAAGAGAGGGGTAAGCTGTTTTTAATGCGTATGGGCATTTTGTTTCATTGACTTAACTTTTTTAATTTTGAATTGAGCGTTAATGACTTTACAAAAAAGTATTAATACCGTTTGGCACAATGCGAGTGTGACTCGAAAACGCAGAGAAGCGCAAAACCAACACAAGTCAATAGTACTTTGGTTTACCGGGCTTTCTGGCTCAGGAAAAAGTACTTTGTCGCATGCAGTTGAGGAGCGTTTGCACTTGGCGGGCTGTCGCACTTTTGTGTTGGATGGCGATAATGTGCGGCATGGTCTTTGCTCGGATTTGGGTTTTTCTGATGCTGATCGTACTGAGAATATTCGGCGGATTGCTGAAGCGGCTAAGTTGCTGATGGAGGCGGGTGTGATTGTTTTGACGGCATTTATTTCACCATTTCGCGCCGATAGAGCTGGTGCAAGAAAACTATTTCCCCATGGTGATTTTATTGAAATTTATTGTTCTGCAAATGTGGAAGTGTGTGAGACGCGCGATGTGAAGGGCTTGTATCAGAAAGCCCGCGATGGTGTGATTAAAGAGTTTACCGGCATTTCATCACCTTATGAGGCGCCTAGAAAGCCTGAATTGGTGGTGAATACAGGTGAGCAGACGCTTGATGAAAGTGTAGCGCAGGTGCTCGCATTTTGTACGCAAAGGGGCTTGATTAATGGTGAAGCTGGACGTTAAATGTTGGCGCAACGCATCATGCTCTTGTTTGTCGATTTAACTGGTGTTGCTTGATGGACGTTTAGCGGTGCCGCCTCAGTGGGTTGCAGATATTGGGCTTATAATGGCACACGGATGCATCAACTTGAAATGAAATGGCTTATGCCAACTGTTTATGAGCAATGTGGCTATCCAGCTGGCGCGGTTGATTTCTTTTTCTGGCAAAATCGGCACTCAGAGACATCTTATCGCCACGTTCAGGATAAGCTATTTGCCCATCAGCTTTCAGCAAAATGGCTGGGCATGATGGGCTTAATGTAAATCTACTATATAATTTTTAATATCCGCATCTTAATCAGCAATTGGTAATCCGTATTCAGTTATAAAACCTAATGAGCCTAGACAATCACACCCCTATGATGCGCCAGTATTTGGCGCTTAAATCGCAGCATCCTGATATGTTGCTGTTTTTTCGTATGGGTGATTTTTATGAGTTGTTTTTTGAAGATGCAGAGAAGGCAGCGCGTTTACTGGGTATTTCGCTGACGCAGCGTGGCAAAAGTAATGGCGAGCCCATTAAGATGGCTGGGGTGCCTTATCATGCGGCGGAGCAGTATTTAGCAAAGCTGACTAAATTAGGCGAAGCGGTTGCGATTTGTGAGCAAGTAGGTGAGGTTTCCAGCGCGAATAAGGGGCCTGTTGAGCGAGCAGTGACCAGGATTTTAACGCCAGGCACACTCACCGATGCGGCTTTGTTAGATGAGACAAGAGATAGTGTGCTGTTGGCTATTTGTTTTGCTGATGGCTTAGTGGGGTTGGCGCGCTTGAATGTAGCTTCGGGTGAATTTGTCTTAAGTGAAGTAGCTATTGGGCAATTGGCACAAGAGTTAGAGCGGATTAATCCTGCGGAAATTGTTTGTGCTGAACATGTCAACAATGCGGTGCTTGCCCAGCATAAAGCCCTTAAAAAACAGATTGCCAGCTGGCAATTTGATTTTGAGACGGCAACAAATGTACTCACCAAGCAATTGGGTACAAAAGACTTAAATGGCTTTGGCTGTGCAGGGCTTACGGTTGCGGTTTCTGCTGCAGGTGCCTTGCTTGAATATGTCAAGCACACACAGCGAACAGCATTGCCGCATATTATCGCCCTCAATGTTGAGCAGCCCAGTGAATATATTCAACTTGATGCAGCAACCCGCCGTAATTTAGAAATCGACACTACCATTCGCGGCGAAGCATCGCCCACTTTGTATTCGTTATTAAACACCACAAAATCAGCCATGGGCGCACGTTTATTGCGTCGCTGGTTGCACCATCCCTTACGTGATAGCACATTGGTGACTCAGCGACATGAAGCAGTAGCTGAATTAATCAAAACAGATAAACAAGCTGAAATACCTACTTTATTAAAAAACATCGCAGATATTGAACGCATTGTTGCGCGTGTGGCATTAAAAACAGTTCGTCCCAGAGATTTATCGGCTTTGCGTGATAGTTTACATGCGTTGCCCGCAGTAAAAATGTGCTTGCAGGATTGTCATAGCGGGCTGTTAGATGCGCTACAATCAAACTTGCAAGTGGCACCAGATGCAGTGCAACTACTCACACAAGCGATTCAAGCAGAACCCGCAGCCGTGTTACGAGAAGGTGGGGTGATTGCCGATGGTTTTGATGCAGAATTGGACGAGTTACGCGCTTTACAAACCAACCATGGTGATTTTTTATTGCAGTATGAAATAGCAGAAAAGCAACGCACAGGTTTAACCAATCTAAAAGTAGAATATAACAGCGTGCATGGCTTTTATATTGAAATTAGCCGCGCCCAAGCCGAAAATGCACCAACAGAATATCGACGCAGACAAACACTTAAAAATGTAGAGCGATTTATTACACCCCAGTTAAAAGCGTTTGAAGACAAAGTGTTAAGCGCCAACGAGCGTGCCTTGGCCAGAGAGAAGGCGCTGTATGAGCAAGTGTTGGATCAGCTTGCACCCCATATTTCGACATTTCAAACCAATGCGGGTGCGGTGGCGAGTTTGGATGTATTGTGTTGTTTCGCTGAGCGTGCGCTGAGTCTACACTACGTTCAACCAAAATTGATGCATGACAGTAGCTTGCACATAGAATCTGGGCGGCATCCGGTGGTGGAAGGCTTAACACAACCTTTTATTGCAAACGATATCACGTTAAACCCTTATCGACAGTTGCTATTGATTACTGGCCCTAATATGGGTGGTAAATCTACTTTTATGCGGCAAACGGCTCTCATTGTATTGTTGGCTTATTGCGGTTGCTATGTGCCAGCTAATGTGGCCAATATTGGTGAAATTGACCGTATTTTTACTCGAATTGGTGCATCCGATGATTTGGCAGGCGGACGCTCAACCTTTATGGTTGAAATGACAGAAACGGCCAATATTTTGCATCATGCAACAGACAAAAGCTTGGTATTGCTGGATGAAATTGGCCGTGGCACCAGCACTTTTGATGGCCTCAGTTTAGCTTGGGCTGTAGCTAAACAATTATTAGAAAAAAACAAATCACTTACGTTATTTGCCACGCATTATTTTGAACTCACCCGCATTATCGACGATTTTAAACAAGCCGCTAATGTGCATTTGGACGCAGCAGAACACGGCAAAGGGATTGTATTTTTACATAAAGTGGAAGAGGGTGCAGCTAATCAAAGCTATGGCATACAAGTGGCACAATTGGCTGGCATCCCCAAATCGGTTGTTGCCGCTGCCAAACGAAAATTAACGCAACTAGAAAATAACCAATTACAACAAAGCGAACATCAACCTGATATGTTTGCCGCAAATCCAGAAACTGTAGAAACGCCTTTGCACCCAGCGGTTGAAGCATTGGAATTGATTCAGCCTGATGATTTAACGCCAAAACAGGCATTGGAATTACTATACAAGTTAAAAGCGATGGGCGATTAGCCTAATTCATCGTTATTGCTTTTCTCATTTGCTCCACACTCGCTATCACGACCACTATGACGAGTCCAACGCGACAGTCAACAACCGCCTTCGGCATCGCGAGTGCAACACTTCACCACCGTCACTGCGAGCGCAGCGCGGCAGTCTAGTGTTTACAATATAAGGCGTTATAGCCTCTCAATTATAGTAAAAGAAAAAAACTAAAATTAATGATGATGGCCACCAGCGCCATGTACATGTTTATGTTCAACTTCTTCCGTTTTTGCTTTGCGCACATCGGTAATGGTGGCTTTAAATAATAAGCGCTCACCTGCCCAAGGATGATTACCGTCAACAACCACTTTGCCATTGGCAATATTGGTAATGGTATATAAGATCACTTCGCCAGTTTCGTCTTCGCCTTCAAATTGCATGCCTTCTTTTAGCTCTTCTGCTGGAAAGGCGCTTTCTGGTTCGATTTGGACAAGTTCTTCGTCATAGTCGCCAAATGCATCAACTGGCTCTAGCGTAACTTCAACTACATCGCCGATTGTTTTGCCATGCATCATTTCTTCTACTTTTGGGAAGATGTTGTCGTAACCCCCATGTAGATAAGCAACGGGTTCTTTGCTTTCTTCTAGTACATCGCCATTGCTATTTTTAAGTTCGTAAGTCATGGTGACGACGGTGTTCATGGAGATTTGCATATTTGTTTCCTAGCTATAAATAAATGAATAAGTTGAATTTTAATGGTTTTAGATTGCTTTTGCAGGCTTTTTTGTGGGCAAGATATGATGTCGTTTGTTACATTGAATCATAAGTGCGCGTTGACGCTAAAAAAAAGCAAAATGGCTAACAGGATTAGCAAGCAATAAATAAAGCGCATTTAGTGTCCGTGTTGATTGTCTAGTAGGCTGTAGTTTTCTGCTGGTGTGAGCACTGTTGGGAGCGCTTTATTCAATAAATTGGGATAATCTTTGCTGTAATGCAGTCCTCGGCTTTCTTTTCTCTGCATTGCACTTTTTACAATTAATTCAGCTACTTGTAATAAGTTGCGTAATTCAATTAGATCGTTGCTTACCCTAAAGTTACTATAAAATTCATGTACTTCATCACGCAACATATGTATGCGATGCAAGGCGCGGCTGAGCCGTTTGTCGGTGCGCACAATGCCAACGTAATTCCACATAAAACGACGTAATTCGTTCCATGTGTGGGTGATGAGCACTTCTTCATCTGCATCAGTGACTCGGCTTTCATCCCAATCTGGTAAATCTGCGACCTTAACTGGATTGGCTGCGAGCATTTGTTTGGCGGCAATGCGACCAAATACCATGCATTCTAACAGTGAGTTGCTGGCCAAACGGTTTGCGCCGTGTAAACCAGTACAGGCGGTTTCGCCAATCGCATATAAGTTGGCAATGTCTGTAAGACTGTTGTTATCGACCACAACACCGCCACAAGTATAATGCGCAGCGGGTACGACGGGCATGGGTGATGTTGTGATATCGATGCCAAGCGATAGGCATCGCTCATAAACTGTTGGAAAGTGTTCTTTAATGAAAGCCGCAGGTTTGTGTGAAATATCTAAATAAATAAACTCTAGGCCGCGCTTTTTCATTTCAAAATCAATCGCACGTGCCACCACATCTCTAGGCGCTAATTCAGCACGTGTGTCATGCTTAGACATGAACTCTGTGCCGTCTGGTAATTTCAAAATACCACCTTCGCCACGCACCGCTTCTGTAATAAGAAACGATTTGGCATGAGGGTGAAACAAGCAGGTTGGATGAAATTGTATAAATTCCATATTAGAGACGCGACAACCTGCGCGCCAAGCCATCGCAATGCCGTCGCCCGTGCTCACATCGGGATTGGTGGTATAGAGATAAACTTTGCCAGCGCCGCCTGTTGCGAGTGCGGTTTGCTGGGCGGCAATCGTCATCACTTTGCCTGAGCGATTATCTAACACATAAGCGCCCAGGCATTGATTGCTTGATGGTTGTTTTAAGGATTGTTGTTTGAGTTTTTTTGAAGTAATTAAATCAACTGCAATATGGTTTTCTAATAAGGTAATGTTGCCATTTTCACGAATCTTTTGCGCCAATGTTTTTTGTACTGCTTTGCCTGTAGCATCAGCAACATGGATAATGCGGCGGTGACTGTGCCCACCTTCTCTGGTTAGGTGGTAACCCGTTTCGCTATTTTCTTCTCGGGTGAATTCGACACCCAAATCAATGAGCCAATCGATTGCTTCACGACCATGCTCTGTGACCATGCGCGTAATGTCTAGGTCACATAAGCCTGCGCCTGCAATCAGCGTGTCTTCAACATGCGCTTCAATCGTATCTTCGCTATTTAGCACAGTAGCAATTCCACCTTGCGCCCAGCTACTGGCGCTATATTGTAATGTACGCTTGCTAACGATACAGACTTTCTTCTTATCTGCTATCTGTAGCGCAAGTGTGAGTCCTGCAAGGCCGCTGCCGATAATTAAAACATCGAATTGTTGTGACATAAATATGGAATGTGTGTGAACTATAACAGTGTAACTGTGTCTTTAAAGTTAGGCTAGCAAAGAAATGCTAGGATTGTATTTGGTTTAAGTAGGGGGGAATATGCTACAAACTAAAGAGTTAGAGAAATTAACACGCACGACCTTTGTTGAAACTGCAGCATCTAGTTATACTAACCCATCAGATGTTAGGGGTGCTAGAATAGATAAAACAGGTGATAAAGGGAGCTTGACCGTAGTGTCCAATAAGTTAAATGATATGCCAGCAAACTCGAATCGTGAGCTGGATAGGGTGTTGGTGGAGCGTGCGCAAGCAGGGGATAAAAAAGCGTTTGGCTTGCTGGTAGAAAAGTACCATCGGAAATTAGGCCGTTTAGTTGGGCGTATGGTGCGCGATCAAGCTGAGGTGGAAGATGTTGTGCAAGAGGCTTTTATTAAGGCCTATCGTGCATTACATAATTTTAGAGGTGATAGTGCTTTTTATACCTGGCTTTATCGTATTGGTATTAATACAGCCAAGAATTACTTGGTTTCTTTAGGGCGCAAACCGCAAGTATTAAATGATGTCGAAATCGAAGATGCTGAAAACTTCGAGGGTGTAACTGATATGCGTGCCATGGAAACGCCAGAAACGGCGATGGCGAATAAACAAATCGCACAAACTGTGAACGATACCATTGCTAACTTGCCTGAGGAGTTGCGTACAGCTATTACCTTGCGTGAATTAGAGGGAATGAGTTATGAAGAAATTGCCGATATTATGCAGTGCCCAATTGGTACTGTCAGATCGCGCATTTTTAGAGCACGTGAAACGATAGCCGCAAAGTTGCGTCCTCTGCTCAGTTCAGCAGAAAATAAGCGTTGGTAACGGTGGGTTTTGTTTTAATATTATTAAGCATTTGTAATAGAGGTTAAGTATGAAAAATCAATTGTCTGCGTTAATCGATGGTGAGTTCGATATTGAAGAGTCCGAGCACATTCTGACTGCGTTAAAAGCAGATGGCGAGTTAAAAGAAGCATGGAAGCATTATCATTTGATCGGCGATGCGATGCGAGGAAGTCTTGAAGGAGCTGCTGATTATAGTGCGAATATAATACGTGCTTTGGAGGCTGAGCCGACGGTACTTGCAGTGAACAAGACTGTACAAGTTGTGGTGCCAGTTACTGAAAAGCAAACAAACAAAACGCCAGTCATATGGTCTGTTGCTGCTTCAGTTGCCGCTGTGATGTTTGTAGGCTTGATGGTATTTGAGTTGCAATTTGGCGAGCAAGATAATATGGCGCCAGTTGAGCTTGCAAATAGTGTACCGATGGAATATCTTCAAGCGCATCAATCGATGGCGCCTAGCAGTGCAGCTTATTATATTCAATCAGCCAACTATACCGAGTCTTACCAATAATGCAACAATTTGTTGTTGGGCTCGTCTTAGCAGTAGCGAGTTTAAATGGATTAGCTGGTGGTCTTTTACCTGACGAAATCAAGCATAAACCGCAATCGGTAGATGTCTGGAAAATGCTAGAAAAATCTGCTCATGCTGCACGTGAGCTTAATTATGAAGGTCAGTTTAGTTATGTGAATGGCGAAAATTCCCGTAAAGTTGATGTGAAGCACATGAACTATGGTGGCCATGAAGTGGCGCGCAATATTGTGTTGGATAATAGTCATCGAGAAGTGTACAGCCAAGGCAGTGAAATTGTTATTCTGCAGCCTACGAACAAGATGGTGATGATTAAAAAACGGCGAGGTAAAAATCTATTTCCTGCTATGTTGCCAACTGATATGAGCTTAATAAAAGCGAATTACAAAGCGCGTTTAATTGGCACTGAATTTGTTGCTAATCGCGAGGCGCAAATCATTGAGCTAGTGCCAAATGATGGCTATCGTTACCGATACAAAATCTGGACAGACATCAAGTTTGGTTTAATTTTGAAAATGAATTTGCTCAATGGTGATAACAAAACCTTAGAACAAATTTATTTTAATCAGCTGAGCATGCTCAATTCAGAAAATCTAAATTGGTTTCAACCAAAAATTGAAATCGGTAAAGATTATGTCACAGAACAATCTAAGCCGGTTAAGCGGGTGCACAACGATTTGTTTGTGACCAATTTGCCAGTGGGCTACCAGCAGATTGATCATATTCAACGGGCAAAAGGTGATGGCACCATTGATCAGCTGGTTTTTTCAGATGGTATTGGTTCAGTATCGGTGTTTATCGAGCCTATGTCTAAGGGTCAGCGACCCAAGACGGGTTATATGCCCATGGGTTCAACGAATATGTGTGCCCATGTTGCAGATGGACATCAAATTATTGTGGTAGGTGAAGTGCCTGCAAAAACAGTAAAAAGTATTGCGGAAGCAGTGACTTTTAAAAAATAATCTCAAGGCAGTTATCGTATGATTGAACAGTACGCCATTATCCTAGCAACCGATTCAACAACAGACAATACATCAACCGCCACCATAGAGGTAGTACGTAAGACTGCTTGCGGTTTGTGTGGACAAACTCAAGGTTGTGGCAATGCGTTTTGGGGTAAATTATTTGCCCATAAAGCCAGTAGTTTTAAAGCTCAAAACACCATCAATGCACAAGTCGGGCAAACGGTCATTGTTGGTATTGATGAATCAGCAGTGATGAAAAGTGCCTTGGTTTTATATCTTGTTCCTCTTGTAACCATGTTGTTTGGCGCCATATTAGCTGGACAGATGGTTGATGGTGATATTGGCGCAATTGTAGGGGCTGTAATTGGTTTGATAGTCGGATATTTCTGGATAAAAGCGCATATTGCGGGGCGTGAATATTATCAGCAACATCAACCTAAAATTTTACGTTTGGATCGTGCTGGAGCAGCTACAGATGCCATTCAATTTGAATTAAAGTAACTATTGTCAATTTTATTTAAATTAAGGAAATGAAATGTTGAGGAAAGTATTATCAACGGTTGTTATTTTGTTTGCAGTCGTGTTATCTACTTCGCCAACTGTAGCGGCAAACTTGCCGGATTTTACAGTGTTGGCTGAAAAGCAAGGTCCAGCAGTAGTCAATATCAGTATTACACAAGTGATGCGTGGTAATAATCAGATGCCTTTCCCAGGTATGCCATACGATGAGCATTTGCAGGAGTTTTTTAAGCGGTTTGGTATTCCTGGTATGCCCGGCATGCCTGGTGCGCCCAATCAAGGTCAAGAATACAAATCACAATCCTTGGGGTCGGGTTTTATTATTAGTCAAGATGGGTATATTTTGACAAACGCGCATGTGATTAATGCCGCCGATGAAGTGCTGGTAAAGTTATCTGATAAGCGTGAATTTAAAGCCAAAATTATCGGTGCAGATAAGCGAACAGATATCGCATTAATTAAAATTGATGCTAAAAATCTTCCAAAAGTGACTATAGGAGACCCATCTAAGCTTAAAGTAGGTGAGTGGGTTGCTGCAATAGGTTCGCCATTTGGGCTAGAAAATACCATGACAGCGGGCATTGTAAGTGCGGTTGGCCGTGCATTACCGCAAGAAAATTATGTGCCATTTATTCAAACAGATGTGGCCATTAATCCCGGTAACTCTGGAGGTCCGCTCTTTAATTTAGCTGGTGAAGTAGTGGGCGTAAATTCACAAATCTATAGCCGTAGCGGTGGTTCTATGGGCTTGTCATTTAGTATTCCGATTGATGTTGCTGTTGGTATTTCAAATCAGTTGAAAACGTCAGGCAGAATTAGTCGTGGGTGGTTAGGTGTCGCAATTCAAGAGCTTACAAAAGAGTTGGCTGACTCATTCGGTATGAAAGACACAGTTGGCGCATTAATTGCGGGCGTTGAAAAAGGCGGCCCTGCTGAAAAAGGTGGCCTAGAACCAGGTGATGTGATCGTGCAATTTGATGGTAAACCCGTCCAAACCTCTAATGATTTACCCCGCATTGTAGGCATGACTGAACCTGGCAAGTCTGTGAATGTAGATGTTTTACGTAAGGGTAGTAAAAAAACATTACGGATCAAAGTGGGTGAGATGCCTTCAGAGGAAATAGAGATTAGTCAAAACAACACTCCATCGACAGAAGCAGCAACCAATAAAATTGGGTTAACACTAACCGCGCTGACAGCAGAGCAAAAGAAAAAGCTCAATGGAAAAAATGGCTTATTAGTGACTGCTAGCACTGGTGCCGCTGCCGAGGCAGGCATTCGACGTGGCGATGTGATTTTGGGTTTAAATAATAGTGAGACGCAAAGTGTTGACCAATTCAATAAGCAAATTAATGCAGTGCGCGCGGGTAAAACAGTGGCTGTGCTGGTGCAGCGTGGCGACAGCACCTTGTATGTGCCAATTAAAGTAAAGTAGTCAGTTTGAATTGAAATAGCCCGCCTAGTTAAACTAGTGCGGGCTTTTTGTTGATCAATGGATCAGTGTAATTCACTAAAAAAGCGCGTTTAATTTAATTAGCAAACTAATCAAGCATTTGTAGTAAAATCACGCCTATTGAAAAGAGGGCGCTTTAAGCGCTTTATTTATTTGTAATGCTTAAAAGAACACATGAAAAACATTCGTAATTTCTCTATTATCGCGCACATTGATCACGGTAAATCCACCTTGGCAGATCGCATTATCCATCTATGTGGCGGTCTCGAAGACCGTGAAATGGAAGCGCAAGTATTGGATAGTATGGATATTGAGCGTGAGCGTGGCATTACCATTAAAGCGCAAACCGCCACTTTGCAATATCAAGCAAATGACGGTGAGACTTACCTGCTCAATTTGATTGACACACCTGGACATGTTGATTTTAGTTATGAGGTGAGTCGCTCGCTTTCTGCGTGCGAAGGTGCGTTATTGGTCGTCGATGCCAGTCAAGGCGTTGAGGCACAAAGTGTTGCAAACTGTTATACCGCTATTGATTTAGGGCTGGAAGTGACGGCAGTGTTGAATAAAATCGACTTGCCTTCAGCTGAGCCGGAGCGTGTGATGCAAGAAATTGAGGATGTCATTGGCATTGATGCACACGACGCGGTGCAATGTTCAGCGAAAACAGGGTTAGGTGTACGCGATGTGATTGAGGCTGTGATTGCCAAGGTGCCAGCACCAAAAGGGGATGTTAATGCGCCATTAAAAGCATTGGTGATTGATGCTTGGTTTGATAACTATGTGGGCGTTGTGATGTTGGTGCGCATTATTGATGGTGAATTAAAGCGTAAAGATAAAATTAAGATGATGGCAACACAGACCCAGCATCTGTGTGAGCAAGTGGGTGTTTTTACGCCAAAATCATTGCCTATGGCTTCGCTTAAAGCAGGCGAAGTGGGCTTTGTGATTGCTGGCATTAAAGAGCTGGCGGCGGCTAAAGTGGGCGATACTGTCACGTTGGCTGATAATCCTGCTAAACAAGCATTAGCTGGCTTTAAAGAGGTTAAGCCGCAAGTATTTGCAGGTTTGTATCCAGTCGAATCTAATCAATTTGAAGCCTTAAGAACAGCCTTAGAAAAACTCAGCCTAAATGATGCAAGTTTGCTATTTGAACCAGAAAACTCAACCGCGTTAGGCTTTGGTTTTCGGTGCGGTTTTTTAGGCTTATTGCATATGGAAATTGTACAAGAGCGCTTGGAGCGCGAGTACGATATGGATTTGATTACAACGGCACCAACAGTTGTGTATGAGTTGCTGCTAAAAAATGGCGATGTAGTGCAAATTGAAAACCCTTCACGTTTGCCAGAACTTTCATTTATTGATGAGATTCGTGAGCCTGTAATAGCAGTTAACTTATTGATGCCGCAAGATTATGTTGGCCCTGTGATGACTTTGTGTAACAACAAGCGTGGTATTCAGCGCAATATGCAATATATGGGTCGACAAGTGATGTTGAGTTATGAGCTACCACTGAATGAGGTTGTTTTAGATTTTTTTGATCGTTTGAAGTCGGTTTCTCGTGGCTATGCGTCTATGGATTACGAATTTTTAGCGTTCCGTGCAGCAGATTTAGTAAAACTTGATATTATGGTTAACGGAGAACGTGTGGATTCGTTGAGCATGATTACGCATCGCGCAAGCAGTGTACATCGTGGACGTGCGGTGGCAGCGAAAATGCGGGAGTTGATACCGCGTCAAATGTTTGATATTGCTATTCAAGCGGCGATTGGCGCCAATATTATTACCCGTGAAACGGTTAAAGCGATGCGTAAAAACGTGTTAGCAAAATGTTATGGTGGTGATGTGTCGCGTAAGCGAAAATTATTAGAAAAACAAAAAGCAGGTAAAAAGCGCATGAAACAAGTAGGTAATGTAGAAATTCCGCAAGAAGCCTTTTTGGCGATTTTAAAAGTAGAGGACAAATAATGACAGTGTTGTTTTTTGGGTTGATTGTTTTAGGACTAGCCGGTGTTTATTTTGGCACGATTGGCTTCCCACTGTTTATGCTCTTGGTGTTGTTGCTAACAGGTATTATTTGGCTAATTGATTATTTGTTTTTTGAAAAAAAACGCGCTGGTGCAGCCGACCCAACAGCAGTGGAATATGCCAAGAGTTTTTTCCCAGTTATTTTGTTGGTGTTTGTTATTCGATCATTTATTGTTGAGCCTTTTAAAATACCGTCAGGCTCAATGAACCCAACCCTGTTGGCAGGCGATTATATTTTGGTGAATAAGTTTTCATATGGCTTACGTGTGCCTGTCTGGAATGCTGTCTTTTTAAACACCGGAGAGCCTGAACATGGTGATGTGATGGTATTTCATTTTCCACCCAATCCAAAAATAGACTATATTAAACGTGTTGTTGGTTTGCCTGGAGATCGTATTCAATACCAAAATAAGCAGTTAATGATTAATGATCGGATGATGGAACTTAGCCCACTACATGCTTCGGATGACGCAAGCCAAGAAAATGGCATTATTAGATCACAGCGTTTTGAAGAGCAGTTATTTGATGTTAAACATCAAATTTTAATACACGATATTCCAAACCGTTATTCATCTGATACGATAGGCAATCAGTTTTTAAACGGGGAAAGTATTGTTGTACCTGAGGGGCATTATTTTGTGATGGGGGATAACAGAGACAATAGCTCCGACGGACGTGTCTGGGGATTTGTGCCTGATGAGAACCTTGTCGGCAAAGCATTTTTAATTTGGTTTAATTTTGATGCTTTATCAAGAATTGGTCGTTCGATTTATTAACGTGCTTTATTAAAAAACTTAAGGAGCTAGTGATGTTAAAAAAGCAAAAAGGCATGACGTTTTTAGGGTTTCTTATTGTTGCAATTGTTGTAATTTCGTTGTTATTAGCCGGCATTAAAATTGTGCCCAATTATATTGAGTATTTGAGCGTAAAAAAGACGCTTGTTTTTGTCAGTCATCAGGCTAACTTTAGCAATATGACCAATGCGGAGATTATTGCGGAATTTGATAAAAGTGCTAGTATTAATTACATTACCGTTATTAACGGGCGAGATTTGATTATCTCGACAGGTGTAAATGGTCAGAAAGTTATTTCTGCTGAATATGAGGTGGTTGAGCCGCTGGCTTTTAATTTAAGTGCTTTGATGGATTTTAAAGCCTCGTCAGCTAAGTAGAGCCTAATGACCTTAGATACACTGCAAAGGCAGCTTGGATATCATTTCAATCAAATTTCGCTACTTAGGCAGGCACTTACCCACCGTAGTTATGCTGGTGTGAATAACGAACGGTTGGAGTTTTTGGGCGATGGTGTATTAAACTTTATCGTGGCACATCAGCTTTATCTTCGGTTTCCAAAATTAGCCGAGGGTGATTTAAGTCGTTTGCGTGCGCAGTTAGTCAAAGAATCTACCTTGTTTGAAATGGCACAAGCCTTAAAAATTGGCGAATTACTACACTTAGGTGAAGGTGAGTTAAAAAGTGCTGGTTGGCGACGACCCTCCATTTTATCGGATGCCTTAGAAGCAACAATTGGCGCTACATATTTAGATGGCGGTTTTGTTACTGCCGAAGCGCTGGTGCTGAAATTGTATGCAGAAAGGCTAGATAGTATCAATCCAAAAGTGATAGATAAAGATGCGAAATCTAAGCTGCAAGAGTATTTACAAAGTAAAAAAATTGATTTGCCCGACTACCACGTTACCGCTATCGAAGGTGAGGCGCATGCGCAGACATTTAACGTTTCCTGTCATATTGCCAAACGCAATATCAATACAGTAGGTGAAGGCACAAGTCGTCGCAATGCTGAACAAGAGGCAGCGGAATTAGCCTTAAAACAACTATTAAAAGATGATGCAAAATGACAACAAATTTTAAATGCGGAACTGTCGCTATTGTAGGACGACCCAACGTTGGTAAATCGACCTTATTGAATCATATTTTAGGGTTAAAGTTGGCGATTACTTCCCGCAAAGCGCAAACCACGCGTCATCGTTTGCTGGGCATTCACACCACAAAAGATACCCAGTTTATTTTTGTCGACACGCCGGGCTTTCAACAAAAGCATTTAAACGCATTAAATAAATCACTCAATAAAACAGTCACCCAAGTGTTAAATGAGGTAGATGTGGTGCTGTTTGTCATTGAGCCGATGCAGTTGGGACAGGCTGATGAAATTGTTCTGAAGCTCTTGCCTAAAAATAAGCCTGTGATTTTAGTGGTGAACAAAGCCGATTTGATGGGGGATAAAAATAATTTGCTACCACTTATTCAAGATTTTGATTTATTGCATCCTTTTAGTAGCATTGTGCCGGTCAGTGCTAAAAAGAATCTGTATATAGAAGATTTGTTAAGTGCGGTGCGCGTGCATTTGCCCGAACAAGAGGCGATTTATGGTGAAGATGAGTTGACCGATAAAAACGAGCGTTTTTTGGCGGCAGAAATGATACGCGAAAAGATATTTAGATTATTGGGAGATGAGATTCCCTATTCAATCGCAGTGGAAATAGAGAAGTTTGAAACGTTGAATAACCTACGCCGTATTTTTGCCGCCATTATTGTGGATAAAGATAGTCAAAAGCCGATGATTATTGGCAAAAAGGGCGATAAGCTCAAACAAATTTCTACCGAAGCTAGACAGGATATGGAGAAGTTGTTTGGTGGCAAAGTTTATTTAGAAACTTGGGTAAAGGTAAAAGGCGGTTGGGCTGATAATGAAAGAGCGCTTAAAAGTTTGGGGTATTAATCCTGTGCGTCTTGGCTTGATAGTACAAAGGTAATAATGGCTTTGGCTTCTAATCCGCATCGGTATGACAATCAGTCAGTGTATGTGTTGCATACTTACGCGTTTAAAGAAACAAGCTTAGTAGCTGAGTTATTTACCAAAGCTTATGGACGTGTAGCCACTGTTGCAAAAGGTGCAAGGCGTCCTCGCTCTGCAATGCGTGGACAATTACAATCTTTTCAAATGCTGTCGGCAACTTGGTCAGGTAAGAATGAGTTGAAAACACTGCATAGTTTAGATTGGGCAGATGGCTTGGTTTCGCTGCAAGGCGAAGCACTGATGTGCGGCTTTTATTTAAATGAATTACTGCTGCGTTTATTGCCAAGAGAAGATGCCCACGAGCAATTATTTGATTACTATCAGGCAACATTAAAAGCGTTAGCTAGCGGTGAACAATTGGCAACGCACTTGCGGCGCTTTGAATTAAAAATGTTACAAGAAATGGGCTATGCAGTTCCATTACATATGGATGAAAACGAGATGCCCATTATGGTTGAAAAACAGTACCGTTATGAGGCTGAATATGGCGCATGTGCACTATCGACAGCAAAAAATGGTGTGGTGTTAAGCGGACAAACCTTATACGATATGGCGCAAGATAATTATGAAAGACCACAAACACAGCAGCAAAGTAAGCAATTAATGCGTTATTTATTGGCGCATTATTTAGGTGATAAGCCCTTGCATACACGGCAGTTATTAATTGATTTACAGGGTTTATAAAAGAGCATTTTAGGATTGCATTAATGAAAAAATTAGGCGTCAATATTGATCATGTAGCGACCTTGCGTCAAGCGCGGGGCACAAAGTATCCGAGTGTGATACAAGCCGCTTTACGCGCAGAGCAATCAGGTGCGGATAGCATTACTTTGCATTTGCGTGAAGATAGACGACATATGCAAGATGCGGATATTTTCACGCTAAGACCTTTGCTACAAACAAAAATGAACCTAGAGTGTGCGGTAACCGATGAGATGATTGCGATTGCCCTGCAGGTGGCGCCTGAGGATGTATGTTTAGTACCAGAGCGGCGTGAAGAGCGCACGACGGAAGGTGGTTTAGATGTGATTGCACATTTTGATAAAGTTGCCGCAGCCACCCAAAAGTTGAGTCAAGCAGGTATTCGCGTTTCTTTATTTATTGCACCAGATATTGCGCAAATTGACGCGGCCGATAAAGCGGGAGCGCCTGTGATTGAGTTGCATACAGGTACTTTTGCTGATGCAAAAGATGAGATAACACAATTAGCTGAATTGGCGCGTATCAGAGATGCGCTGAAGCATGCCCTCAGTTTGGGCTTGGTAGTCAATGCGGGGCATGGTTTAAATAACCATAACGTGCATAAAATTGCTGCTTTAGAGGGTATTGATGAGTTGAATATTGGCCACGCAATTGTGGCGCATGCCTTGTTTGTTGGTTGGGATAATGCAGTGCGTGAAATGAAGTCGCTCATTAGAGAAGCCGCTTTTAAATGATTTTTGGTATTGGCACAGACGTTGTTGAAGTCAGTCGAATCGAAGCTTCCATCGAAAAATTTGGTGATGACTTTGCTCAGCGCATTCTTGCTGAAAGTGAGATGCAAAATTATCTGGATTCTCACATTAAACCACGATTTTTAGCCAAACGTTTTGCAGCAAAAGAAGCCTTCTCTAAAGCCCTAGGCACCGGACTGCGAGCGCCTGCAACATTTCAAAATATCGCAATATCACACGATGATCTAGGCAAGCCTATATTGATTTTAGCCCGCCCTTTACAAGACTTTTTAACCACTAAAGCCATTCAACAGATGCACATTAGTATTAGCGATGAGAAAAGCCTAGCAGCTGCATTTGTTGTATTAGAGACATGAGTGAGGCGCCTGATTTAGCACGTCGATTTGCGGGTGCGCGCCGTCTCTATGGCAATGCTGGCTTAAGCAAATTACAGGCAGCGCATGTTATCGTGATTGGCATCGGCGGAGTTGGTTCGTGGGCTGCTGAAGCGTTGGCACGTAATGCGATTGGCAAGATTACCCTCATTGATTTAGATCATATTGCAGAGTCCAATGTGAATCGACAGATTCATGCCTTAGATGACAATATCGGCAAAGCCAAAGTCAGCGCGATGCATGAACGAATTGTGCAAATTAATCCAACTTGCAAAGTGTTCGAGATTGAAGAATTTATGACGCCAACCAATCTCGGCATGTTATTGAAGCCATGTGACGTTATACTAGATTGCACCGATGATGCCAAAGCAAAAATAGCCTTGGCAGATTTCTGTAAGATTAATCAAATCGTTTTGATGATGTCAGGCAGTGCAGGTGGTCGTTTAGATCCAACCCGCATTCAGTTATCTGATATGGCCTTTGTGACTGGTGATAAATTATTGGCTAAGGTGCGCAATCAATTGCGTCGTGATCATGGTTTTCCTAAAGCGAGTAATACAAAAAAATCAGCTAAATTTGGTTTGATGTGTGCTTATTCGGATGAGCCAGTTGTGAAGCCATCGGCCGTGTGTGAAACAAATGAAACTCCACTGTCAGGATTGCATTGCGCTGGATATGGCTCTAGTGTCAGTATTACTGCAACGTTTGGCTTTGTGTTGGCGCAACAAGCAATCAGCCAAATTGTAGCCTAAGCCCGTTGATTTAACGCTTAGCCATTTCAGATTCATACTCTGGAAAATAATGGCTAATCACACTTAAATCAAAGCGCCTTAATATGCTGGTATTCGACTCTCTTGCTAGCAGAAATTCAAAAGAGTGTTCAACTAACGCTGCTGTTGTTTTGTGTTGGCCACACAGGTGACTAGCGTAATCTGCGTTGACGTGTACTTCATGCTCGGTTGTATTGTGGGCGACAACGGTCACCTGAAATGTATGCGAATTGATTGCTTTAACCATGATATTTGCCATTTTTACCTCATCATTTATTGCTTGATTACTTGAAATTTTAACTTTTAGCCCAAGATTTAAGCATAGTCTACAAGGCGTAGCATTCAGTTTAACGAATTAATAAAACGGATAGAAGGAAAAATATGGCAAAAAAACAATCGGAAAAAATGGAGTTTAAAGCAGAGGTTAAACAGTTATTACACCTCATGATTCACTCATTGTATTCCAATAAAGAAATTGTATTACGTGAACTCATCTCAAACGCGTCAGATGCGGCCGATAAGTTGCGTTTTGAGGCGTTGGCTGATAGTAGTCTATATGAAGATGATAGCGATTTGAATATTCGTGTAACCTTTGATAAAAAAGCACGCACGCTCACTATTTCTGACAATGGTATTGGTATGTCACGCGAAGAGGTAGTGAACAACATTGGTACCATTGCAAAATCGGGTACCAAAGAATTCATGACGGCACTCTCTGGCGAGCAGGTAAAAGATGCCAATTTAATCGGACAGTTCGGCGTTGGTTTTTATTCTGCTTTTATCATTGCCGATAAAGTGACCTTAATTACACGTCGCGCTGGTAGCAAAGAAGCTGTTAAGTGGGAGTCGGCTGGAGAAGGTGATTTCACTTTAGACACCATTGAAAAAGCTGGTCGTGGCACTGATGTGATTATGCATTTGCGCAAAGAGGAAGATGAGTTTTTAAATGATTGGAAATTAAAATCGATTGTTCGTAAATACTCCGATCACATTACTTTGCCGATTTTGATGAAAAAATCTGAATGGAAAGACGGTGAAGATGGTGCTGGCGGTGAAATGGTTACAACAGATGAAGATGAAACCGTTAACCAGGCTTCAGCACTTTGGGCGCGTGCTAAAAAAGATATTACGGAAGAAGAGTATCACGATTTCTACAAGCACCTGGCGCATGATATAGACAACCCCTTGGCTTACACACACAATCGGGTAGAGGGTAATCAAGAATATATTTCACTGCTTTATGTGCCATCAAAAGCACCGTTTGATTTATACGACCGCGAGCGTAGCAACGGGATTAAGTTGTATGTGAAACGTGTATTTATCATGGAAGATGCCGACAAGCTGATGCCGCAATATTTACGCTTCGTTCGCGGCGTAATTGATAGTGCAGATTTACCGCTCAATGTTTCGCGTGAATTACTGCAAGACAGCCGCGATGTGGATGCAATTAAAAAAGGCTCTGTGAATAAAGTCTTAGGGTTGCTAGAAGATTTGGCGAAAAATAAACCTGAAGAGTATGCGCAATTCTGGTCGGAGTTTGGTCGTGTCATGAAAGAAGGACCTGGTGAAGATTTTGCGAATAAAGATAAAATTGCAGGATTGCTCAGATTTGCGTCAACGCATCACGACAATGAAACGCAATCGGTTAGTTTTGCTGATTACGTGAGTCGCATGAAAGAAGGTCAAGAAGCGATTTACTACATCACAGCAGATAGCTTCGCAGCAGCACAACATTCACCACACTTAGAAATTTTCCGTAAAAAAGGAATCGAAGTGCTACTGATGTCTGATAAGGTTGATGAATGGATGTTGGGCGGCCTAACAGAGTTTGACGGCAAGAAATTACAATCCATTGCCAAAGGTGATTTAGATTTAGGTAAGTTGGAGGATGCGTCTGAAAAAGAAGCACAAAAGAAAGTAGAAGAGGAATCTAAAGACTTGATTGAGCGCATTAAACAAGCCTTAGGTGAAGAGGTGAAAGAGGTGCGTGTTACCCATCGCTTAACTGACTCACCAGCTTGTTTGGTTGCGGGAGAGCATGATTTGTCGGGTAACTTAGCGCGTATGCTCAAAGCCGCTGGACAAAAAGCGCCAGAATCGAAACCAGTGTTAGAAGTCAACCCATCACATCGTTTGGTTGAAAAGCTTAAAGCTGAAAAAGATGACGCGAAGTTTAACGATTATACGCGCGTATTATTTGATCAAGCATTACTTGCCGAAGGCGGCCAGTTAAACGATCCTGCTAGCTTTGTTCGTAGAATTAATGCGTTGTTAGTCTAATTCATCGTAATGGGCATAGCCCTTGTATTTACAATACTAGGTATTTAAAATACAAGGGCTTTTTCATATTTTCAACACAAATTTAATGTAAATTGTAGGTAGATTTACATCATGCAAACGTAAAGCATCCAATAGTTGGCGTGATACTTGCTAAATTTATTTATTGTCACTCAATTGCTGAATAGGAATCTCATGTCAAAACTGCCCTCCATCAAACAAGCATTAAGCAATCATCTTGTTTTTTCATCGTTTAAAACTGAAGAGACAGCCACGCCCAGAGACTGGTATGACGCAGCCGCACACACAGTGCGCGATCATGTCGTAGAGCGTTGGGTTAAAACAGCGGCTGCTTATAATGATGAGGATCCAAAACGTATTTACTATCTCTCATTAGAGTTTCTAATTGGGCGCATGATGAGCAATGCTGCACTAAATTTGGGCGTTAGTGAAGCGCTTGATAAAGGATTAAAGTCGCTAGGGCACAGTTTAGAAGAAGCAGTAGAAATGGAGCACGATGCGGCTTTAGGCAATGGCGGTTTGGGACGATTGGCTGCATGCTTCTTAGACTCCATGGCGACAATGGATATACCCGCAACAGGCTATGGTATTCGCTATGAGTATGGCATGTTTAAGCAAACGCTAGAGCATGGGCAGCAGGTGGAAAATCCAGACAATTGGTTGCGTTATCACAATATATGGGAGTTTCAACGACCAGAATCAGCCTATACCATTAAGTTTTATGGAAAAGTTGTCCACACCAATACAGAAGATGGTTCACACAGTTATTGGGTAGATGAGCAGCATGTAGTGGCTATGGCTTACGATGTGCCTGTACCCGGTTATGGTACCGATACTGTCAACAATCTGAGATTGTGGTCAGCAAAAGCAAAAGAGGAATTTGACTTAGGTCTGTTTAACCAAGGTAATTATGAGCAATCAGTCGAAGCACGAAATGACTCAGAAACAATCTCTAAAGTGCTTTACCCAAATGATGCTTCCGCTTCTGGACGAGAGCTAAGATTAAAACAGCAGTATTTTTTTGTTTCTGCTTCAATTCAAGATATTTTGCGCCGATTATTAGCGACACGTGAAATCAAAAGTAAACGGGATTGGAGTGTTTTGCCTGATAAAGTGGCGATTCAGTTAAATGATACACATCCTTCAATTGGTGTCGCTGAGATGATGTACCAGCTGGTTGATTTGCATGGCTTAGACTGGCATTTTGCTTGGGGGTTGGTGCAAAAAGTATTTGCTTATACCAATCACACATTAATGCCAGAGGCCCTTGAAACGTGGTCATTAGAGTTGTTTGGACGTTTGCTCCCGCGCCATTTAGAAATTATTTACCGCATTAACCATGAGTTTTTACAAATGGTTAATCATCAATTTCCAGGAGATACTGCCCTATTGCAACGTGTTTCTATTATTGATGAAGCAAATGGTAAACGTATCCGTATGGCGCATTTGGCTGTGATTGGCAGCCATACAGTCAATGGTGTTGCTGCCTTGCATAGTGAGTTGCTTAAAACAACCCTGTTTGCCGATTTTCACAAAATTTATCCGAAGAAATTAACGAATGTCACCAATGGCATTACCCCGCGACGTTGGTTAAACCAAGCTAACCCTGGATTGACAGCACTGATTACCAAAGCCATTAGTACAGGTTTTCAAAAAGAGTTAAGTAAGCTGATTGCATTGGTTCCCTTGGCAGATGATAAAGATTTTCGCAAAGCATTCAGAGCTGTAAAAAAACAAAATAAACAGCGATTGGCAAATAAAATTGAATCGCTTACAGGAGTTAAATTACATGTAGATGCTTTATTTGATGTGCAAATTAAACGCATCCACGAATACAAACGACAACTACTGAACGTATTACATATCATCACCATATATAACCGCATTCGCAAGGGTGAGGCGAATAATATGACCCCGCGGGCTGTTATTTTTGGAGGCAAAGCTGCGCCAGGATATTGGATGGCAAAACAAATTATTCGTCTGATTAATGACGTTGCTGAGGTAATCAATAATGATCCTGCGGTTGGTGATAAGCTTAAAGTGGTTTTCTACCCAAATTATGAGGTGTCGGCTGCAGAATTATTATTTCCCGGTAGTGATTTGTCGGAACAAATATCAACAGCAGGCACAGAAGCCAGTGGTACTGGTAATATGAAAATGGCACTCAATGGCGCACTCACTATTGGAACTTTGGATGGTGCAAATGTGGAAATTAAAGAAGAAGTTGGTGACGACAATATCTTTATATTTGGGCTAACAACACCTGAAGTGGCCGCTACCAAAGCCAATGGATACAATCCATGGGATTACTATCATGCTAACCCAGACTTAAAAGAGGTGTTAGACATGATTGCGAGTGGCTATTTTTCGGTAGAAGAGCCCAGTCGCTATCAAGGCATCTTTGATAATTTAATGAAAAATGGTGATCACTATTTGCTACTAGCTGATTATGCAAGCTATATTGCTAAACAAGATGAAGTATCAGATGTTTATAAAGATCAAGAGGAGTGGTCTCGTCGTGCTGTATTAAATGTGGCGCGCGTGGCTAAGTTTTCTAGCGATAGAACGATTGGTGAATATGCCGAGAACATATGGAATGTAAAATCCTTTAAAATCTGATCCATTGCTCTATGAGCTAAAATAATAAACAGTAAACTGCGTTAATAATGCATTGTATATAACCTTTGAGGAGTGCTAGATGAAAAGAGTGATTTTATTTCTAGTCTTGGCATCAATGGGCTGCCAAGCCAATGCCTGGAGTTTGAAAGACTTTGCATCTATTGCAACAGAGACAGTAAAAAGTAACCCGAATAAAGTCAGTAATAATGCCAACATAAACTCACTAACAAACACCGAAATGAACAGCGGGTTAAAAACAGCATTAAATCAGGGCGTAGAGAAGGTGGTGAGTAGTCTAGGTGTTGCCAATGGCTTTTTTGGTAACCCAGATGTCAAAATTCCACTGCCTAACTCGCTTAAAAAAATTGAGAGAGGGTTGAAGTTAATTGGTATGGGAGATCAGACGGATGCTTTGATTTTGAAAATGAATCGTGCTGCAGAAGATGCCGCGCCGCAAGCAAAAACGTTATTAATTGATTCGGTGAAGCAAATGAGTTTGGCTGACGCAAAAGCCATTTTAACTGGCCCAGAAGATGCTGCAACGCAATATTTAAAAAGAACAACATCTACCAAGATGGCCGAAAAATTTTTACCAATTGTCAAAAATGCGACATCTAAAGTTCAGCTTGCACAGACGTATAATCAATATGCTGCGCTGGGTAGTCAATTCGGTGTAGTCAATCAAGAGTATGCAAACATTAAGCAATATGTCACTAATAAAGCGCTCGATGGTCTGTATTTAATGATTGCAAAAGAAGAGGCTGCCATTCGCAAAGACCCCATTGGGCAGGCAAGCAACATTCTCAAAAAAGTATTTGGCGCAGTAGCTAAGTAATTTTAAATTGGTTTTAATCCCTAAGTCCTTAATGGCTCAGGGATTTTTAATTTCATGCATCAGCTTCTTATTAATGGCCTACATAAAATTGCAAAACTACATTGACAATCAGCTTCAAACCTTGCTATAATCTCATCTCTCGGCGCTACATATGTCGATTCGGACGCGGGATGGAGCAGTCTGGCAGCTCGTCGGGCTCATAACCCGAAGGTCACAGGTTCAAATCCTGTTCCCGCAACCAACTTAATTAAAGTGGTTAAGTTTCCGAAAATAAGCATTGACTGAGTTTAAAAGCCCTGTACAATGCGCACCTCGTTAACGCAAAGCGATTAACGTTTATGCCGAAAGGCACTGTTCTTTAACAATCAGAATGACTGATAAGTGTGGGTGTTTGTGGCTGAGGTATAGCCATTATATTTTCGGATATGATGGACTCAAGATACAAATGCTTACACTTAAATTTATGACAAGTATGTAATGACCATTGGTTAGCAATAACTGATGGGTACAAGACACACCTTGGAAATGAATTTGAGTTTTTATAGAGAGTAATCTTTATAGATATAAAAGCAAAAGCGAAATACCACCTTGCCTGTAAAAGGGTGAGGAATAAGTAATAGTTGTGAATTAAACTGAAGAGTTTGATCATGGCTCAGATTGAACGCTGGCGGAATGCTTTACACATGCAAGTCGAACGATGAACCTTAGCTTGCTAAGGGGATTAGTGGCGGACGGGTGAGTAATATATCGGAACGTATCCATTAATGGGGGATAACTAACCGAAAGGTTGGCTAATACCGCATACGCCCTGAGGGGGAAAGCTGGGGATCTTCGGACCTGGCGTTAATGGGGCGGCCGATACCTGATTAGCTAGTTGGTGGGGTAAAGGCCTACCAAGGCGACGATCAGTAGCTGGTCTGAGAGGACGACCAGCCACACTGGGACTGAGACACGGCCCAGACTCCTACGGGAGGCAGCAGTGGGGAATTTTGGACAATGGGGGCAACCCTGATCCAGCCATTCCGCGTGAGTGAAGAAGGCCTTCGGGTTGTAAAGCTCTTTCGCAAGGGAAGAAAAGATGCGAGTGAATAGCTTGTGTTGATGACGGTACCTTGATAAGAAGCACCGGCTAACTACGTGCCAGCAGCCGCGGTAATACGTAGGGTGCAAGCGTTAATCGGAATTACTGGGCGTAAAGCGTGCGCAGGCTGTTTGGCAAGTCAGATGTGAAATCCCCGAGCTCAACTTGGGAACTGCGTTTGAAACTGCCAGACTAGAATAGGTCAGAGGGGGTAGAATTCCACGTGTAGCAGTGAAATGCGTAGAGATGTGGAGGAATACCAATGGCGAAGGCAGCCCCCTGGGATCATATTGACGCTCATGCACGAAAGCGTGGGGAGCGAACAGGATTAGATACCCTGGTAGTCCACGCCCTAAACGATGTCAACTAGTTGTTGGTGGAGTAAAATCCATGAGTAACGTAGCTAACGCGTGAAGTTGACCGCCTGGGGAGTACGGTCGCAAGATTAAAACTCAAATGAATTGACGGGGGCCCGCACAAGCGGTGGATTATGTGGATTAATTCGATGCAACGCGAAAAACCTTACCTGGCCTTGACATGTACGGAACTTTCCAGAGATGGATTGGTGCCTTCGGGAACCGTAACACAGGTGCTGCATGGCTGTCGTCAGCTCGTGTCGTGAGATGTTGGGTTAAGTCCCGCAACGAGCGCAACCCTTGCCAATAATTGCCATCATTTAGTTGGGCACTTTATTGGGACTGCCGGTGACAAACCGGAGGAAGGTGGGGATGACGTCAAGTCCTCATGGCCCTTATGGCCAGGGCTTCACACGTAATACAATGGTCGGTACAGAGGGTTGCCAAGCCGCGAGGTGGAGCCAATCCCAGAAAGCCGATCGTAGTCCGGATTGTTCTCTGCAACTCGAGAGCATGAAGTCGGAATCGCTAGTAATCGCGGATCAGAATGTCGCGGTGAATACGTTCCCGGGCCTTGTACACACCGCCCGTCACACCATGGGAGTGGGTTTTACCAGAAGTAGGTAGTCTAACCGCAAGGGGGACGCTTACCACGGTAGTATTCATGACTGGGGTGAAGTCGTAACAAGGTAGCCGTATCGGAAGGTGCGGCTGGATCACCTCCTTTCTAGAGAAATGTGCCTAGGTTGCAAGCATTCACACTTATCAGTCGTTCAGATATAGCAATATCAAAGATTGGCCAAAACATTAGCGGACACGCTAATTGAACCTTTAATTAGGGTCTGTAGCTCAGCTGGTTAGAGCACTGTGTTGATAACGCAGGGGTCGATGGTTCGAGTCCATCCAGACCCACCAGATATCGCCTTACATGGGGGATTAGCTCAGCTGGGAGAGCACCTGCTTTGCAAGCAGGGGGTCAACGGTTCGATCCCGTTATCCTCCACCAAAAGCCATGGAAGGTGTAAAGATCTTTGATAAGTAAAACCTAGAAGCAAGTCTTGTGAGGGTATTGAGTTCACAATATTTGCTTCTAGCTTTTAGCTAGCGTGTTCTTTAACAAAATGGAAGAAGTAAAGAGAGTATAGAAGTTGTGATGACTTTTATATTCAAATGGGTAATATTATCTTAGTCGGATAATATTATTGATTGCAAAATCGAAAATCATTTTGCTTTGTTGTGTTTAATTGAATGTAAAGTTTGATTAAAGGCAAATGAAGTTGAAATAACAAACCATTCATTATTTTAATAACCTTGGAATAATGAAGAAGTTGCTTTAGAAAACCTATAATTGTGTCTCATGCACAAAGATTTGAATGAGGGAGTAATTCCGAAGAAGGCGTTCAGGTTTTAACGTTATAGGGTCAAGTGAATAAGTGCATATGGTGGATGCCTTGGCGATTACAGGCGATGAAGGACGTGATAATCTGCGAAAAGCTTCGGGGAGCTGATAAATAAGCTTTGATCCGGAGATGTCCGAATGGGGAAACCCACCCGCAAGGGTAACCGCTCCTGAATATATAGGGAGATGGTGGCAAACCGAGTGAACTGAAACATCTAAGTAGCTCGAGGAAAAGAAATCAACCGAGATTCCGTAAGTAGTGGCGAGCGAACGCGGAACAGCCTGTTATTTTTAGCACATGCGATAGTAGAACGGAATGGAAAGTCCGGCCATAGAGGGTGATAGCCCCTTATACGAAATCCCGTGTGTGGAACTAGGATAACGACAAGTAGGGCGGGGCACGAGAAACCTTGTCTGAACATGGGGGACCATCCTCCAAGGCTAAATACTCGTAATCGACCGATAGTGAACTAGTACCGTGAGGGAAAGGCGAAAAGAACCCCGGGAGGGGAGTGAAATAGATCCTGAAACCGTATGCATACAAACAGTGGGAGCGGACTTGTTCCGTGACTGCGTACCTTTGTATAATGGGTCAGCGACTTACATTCAGTAGCAAGCTTAACCGATAGGGGAGGCGTAGCGAAAGCGAGTCCGAATAGGGCGTTCAGTTGCTGGGTGTAGACCCGAAACCAAGTGATCTATCCATGGCCAGGATGAAGGTGCCGTAACAGGTACTGGAGGTCCGAACCCACAAATGTTGAAAAATTTGGGGATGAGCTGTGGATAGGGGTGAAAGGCTAAACAAACTTGGAGATAGCTGGTTCTCTCCGAAAACTATTTAGGTAGTGCCTCGTATATCATTCTCGGGGTAGAGCACTGTTATGGCTAGGGGGTGCATAAGTACTTACCAAACCATTGCAAACTCCGAATACCGAGAAATGCAATTACGGGAGACAGACTGCGGGTGCTAACGTCCGTAGTCAAGAGGAAACAACCCAGACCGACAGCTAAGGTCCCAAATGACGTGCTAAGTGGAAAACGAAGTGGGAAGGCACAGACAGCCAGGAGGTTGGCTTAGAAGCAGCCATCCTTTAAAGAAAGCGTAATAGCTCACTGGTCGAGTCGTCCTGCGCGGAAGATGTAACGGGGCTAAGCACGTAACCGAAGCTTCGGATACTAATTTATTAGTATGGTAGGAGAGCGTTCTGTAGGCCTGCGAAGGTGTTCTGTGAGGGATGCTGGAGGTATCAGAAGTGCGAATGCTGACATGAGTAGCGATAAAGGGGGTGAAAAGCCCCTCGCCGAAAGCCCAAGGTTTCCTGCGCAACGTTCATCGGCGCAGGGTGAGTCGGCCCCTAAGGTGAGGCAGAGATGCGTAGCTGATGGGAAACAGGTTAATATTCCTGTACCTCTATACAATGCGATGTGGGGACGGAGAAGGTTAGGTCAGCCGGGTGTTGGATGTCCCGGTTCAAGCGAGTAGGTTGGTTCTTTAGGCAAATCCGGAGAGCTAAGACCGAGACGTGATAACGAGTGTACTTTGTACATGAAGTGATTGATACCATGCTTCCAAGAAAAGCCACTAAGCTTCAGTTGTATAAGACCGTACCGCAAACCGACACAGGTGGGCAGGATGAGAATTCTAAGGCGCTTGAGAGAACTCTAGAGAAGGAACTCGGCAAAATAACACCGTAACTTCGGGAGAAGGTGTGCCCCGGTAGTGTGTAGCGATTTACTCGTGAAGCACGATGGGGTTGCAGTGAAAAGGTGGCTGCGACTGTTTAATAAAAACATAGCACTGTGCTAACACGAAAGTGGACGTATACGGTGTGACGCCTGCCCGGTGCTGGAAGATTAAATGATGGGGTGCAAGCTCTTGATTGAAGTCCCAGTAAACGGCGGCCGTAACTATAACGGTCCTAAGGTAGCGAAATTCCTTGTCGGGTAAGTTCCGACCCGCACGAATGGCGTAACGATGGCCACACTGTCTCCTCTAGGGACTCAGCGAAGTTGAAGTGGTTGTGAAGATGCAATCTACCCGCGGCTAGACGGAAAGACCCCATGAACCTTTACTGTAGCTTTACATTGGACTTTGACAAGATTTGTGTAGGATAGGTGGGAGACGTTGAGATAGGGACGCTAGTTCTTATGGAGTCATCCTTGAAATACCACCCTGATGTTGTTGAGGTTCTAACCTAGGTCCATAATCTGGATCGGGGACCGTGTATGGTGGGCAGTTTGACTGGGGCGGTCTCCTCCCAAAGAGTAACGGAGGAGTGCGAAGGTAACCTAGGTACGGTCGGAAATCGTACTGATAGTGCAATGGCATAAGGTTGCTTGACTGCGAGACGGACAGGTCGAGCAGGTGCGAAAGCAGGTCATAGTGATCCGGTGGTTCTGTATGGAAGGGCCATCGCTCAACGGATAAAAGGTACTCTGGGGATAACAGGCTGATTCCTCCCAAGAGTTCATATCGACGGGGAGTTTGGCACCTCGATGTCGGCTCATCACATCCTGGGGCTGTAGCCGGTCCCAAGGGTATGGCTGTTCGCCATTTAAAGTGGTACGTGAGCTGGGTTTAAAACGTCGTGAGACAGTTTGGTCCCTATCTGCCGTGGGCGCTGGAAATTTGAAGGGACCTGCTCCTAGTACGAGAGGACCGGAGTGGACGCATCTCTGGTGGACCGGTTATCACGCCAGTGGTATCGCCGGGTAGCTAAATGCGGAAGAGATAAACGCTGAAAGCATCTAAGCGTGAAACTCGCCTTAAGATGAGATTTCCTGGGGGTTTAACCCCTAAAGAGTCGTTCGAGACCAGGACGTTGATAGGTCAGGTGTGGAAGCGCTGTAAGGCGTGAAGCTAACTGATACTAATTGCTCGTGAGGCTTGATCCTATAACCTTAAGACTTGAAGATAGTGAATATCTTTTAGGAAGAGGTTGGTTCTAAAGTGACCAAAAAACGAAATAAACAATCAAAGCCCATTACTTTATATAAAATCTGTAACAGATTATATAAAGCATCTTTACTTCTTCCAATTTGTTAAAGGCTGTTAGATAAACTGATGTTTATAACAGCGTTACATTACCGTTTATGCTTGGTGGCAATAGCGGTTTGGACCCACCCCTTCCCATCTCGAACAGGGCCGTGAAACGAACCTGCGCCAATGATAGTATGCTCTTCGCATGCGAAAGTAGGTCACCGCCAAGCTCTTATTTAAAAAAAGCCTCACTATCTAGTGAGGCTTTTTTATTTTATGTAAACATTGTTTGTGATATAAAATAATTACCAAGAGAAGTTGTGTTTATTGATTGATATCGTTATAGTCAATTAACCTTTTCATAGAAATATAATATGCGTGATGTTCTTTTATTGATTTTTTATTTATTTGGTTTGAATGTATATGCGGAAACTGTCCAAGCTGCTTGTTCCTCGTTCTGTAATCAACCTTTGAAGCATGGCAAGACGGATCCAATCCTACAAAAAGGCAAGGATGGCCACTTTCTTGTAATGGGAAAGCCAACTGATATTTTAGTTCGCGGTGAAGTCGATTCTGAACTAACGAGAGGTGAGTCAGAGGCAGTCCTAAAACAAGGTGTGTTGGATAGTAAACTTGTATTCGGAAAAGAGACTAAACAACTTGAACGTGGTCAGCCAGATTTATCGTTAAAACGGGGAAATAGAGATCAGCCATTAGTCTTCGGAAAGCAGGATGATACATTGGCTTTTAGTTATAAAAATACTGTGTTATCGAGTGATCGCTCATTTCATCCATTACGCTTTGGCAGAGAAAGCAATCAATTAATTTTTTGTCATGAAAAATAAAAGTTTCAGCTGTTTAGGCAATTGAAAAATCCAGCTGCGTAGTTACTGTTTCATCTTGCGCTAACAATTGGGATAAATAAGGCAACGTTTTCTCCATCGATTTTGGTAAGGTCCATGGAGGATTGATGATATATAAGCCACTGCCAAACATGCCTAAGCCACTATTTGCTGGCTTTGATACCTGCATTGATACATTGAGCCAATTGCTTACATTTAATTGATTTAATGCTGTAATCATTTGGCTTGATTCTGGTCGTTGCAACATTGGGTACCAGATAATATAGGTGCCAGTTGCAAAGCGTTTTAGACTATCTTGTAAACAACTAACAACACGTTCATAGTCCTCTTTTTTTTCATAGGGTGGGTCTATGATAATGATGCCGCGTTTTGTAGAAGGCGGTAAGCTACTCTTAATGCCTTTAAACCCATCTAATAATTCAATTTTAGTTTGTTTTACCTTGGGTTTGTCAAAGTTTGCTAATAGTGTTTGAAATTCATTGGGATGTAATTCAAATAGGCGTAATTGGTCGTTTGGTCTGAGGTAGTATTCAGCAATTTTGGGTGAGCCAGGATATAAAGTTAAGAATTTTTCTCTATTAAAAGAGTTTACCATTGTCATAAAATTTGACAGCACTTCTGGCAAGGACTGTTCCGCTAATAATCGATTAATGCCAGACTGAAACTCTTTATTTTTTTGTGAATATTCACTTTGCAATGCATAAATGCCTGCGCCTGCGTGACTGTCAATTACACAATATGGCTTCTCTTTCTGATTGAAATATTCAAGCACTAAGCTAAAGGTATAGTGTTTCAGTATATCGGCATGGTTGCCAGCATGAAAGGCGTGTCGGTAACTGAGCATAAGGTTAACTTTATTAAATAAACAGGCTATTCGTTATTATAAATGACTATAAGTCATCATAATCTACAGTAATAGGTTATTTAGATTGATGTAGTCAAGCCTCAAAATTAAAAAGAATGGTTAAATGAAAAAAATATATATGCTATATACTCTCAATAGCTTTCGCTTTTTGTGCAGCTATTTCATATGCTGACCACCATCAGCACACGGAACCAGAACAATATGAGATAAAAGCAGACGCCAGTGATGATGACAGGGTGAGTGATGAAGAGTTTAAAACGGAACGTAAGAATCCTATGTAAAAAAATAAACCTTGAGACTCAATGGTGATGGTTTTATTGGTAGGAATGAAAAAAGCGGCAAAAGGGCATTGGAAGCAATATCACAAAAACATGAAAAAACCCTAGAAAAATGGCTAATGATGAAGCTAACAACTAGAGGAATATCAACCTATTCAATAATAAAAAAACAGTGCGAATGCGCTGTTTTTTTATTGGTCTTTTTTATAGCATGCGTTAGCATGTCGGTATGAACAATACATCTTCTTCTCAATTGAAAAATCCTTTTGTTATTCCTTTTATTATCATTTTGATATTTGCGCTTATTGAGTTTTTTGGCGGAATATGGACACAGTCATTGGCATTGCTGGGCGATGCATGGCATATGTTTTCTGATGCATTCGCACTTGGGTTGGCTATGTTTGCATCCCATCGCGTTGCTCAAGCAAGCGGAGGTAATCAAAAAGTTGAGATCACCGTTTCTATTATTAATACTATATTAATCTCAGCTGTTATTATTTGGATTGTGCTTGAGGCAATTGAACGAATGAGCTATCCGCGCCAAGTAACTGGAGGTTATGTGATGGGTATTGCTTTTATTGGTTTGGTGATCAATGTTATTGTTGCACTCCAATTGCATCATCATGATGGAGAAAAGGGCTTGAATCATCAAGCAGCATTTTTACATGTTATTGGTGATTTATTGGGTTCTGTTGCCGCCTTGGCGGCAGGTTTGATAATTTACCTAACAGGCTGGTTATTAATTGACCCTATTCTTTCGATATTTATTTCATTATTGTTGTTGTTTGGCGTGTTTAATTTGATTAAAAATATTTGGTTTGTTGTTAATGGCAAAGTAATCTCTGCCAGTCATGACCATCATCATTAATAAGTCTTTAACAATGGTGATGAAGTTTCTATCGATTGCTATCATTCATGTGAAAAAATGATTCAAATGATTCAGAGTTAACCTTTAAAAGGAGAGAAAAATGCCGTTTGTTAATGTAAAGCTTGCTGGTAAAGTGACTAAACAACAAAAACAGGAAATTGCAAAAGAAATTACAGAAACACTCGTTAAACATGCGCACAAGCCTGCCAATTATACTTATATTGTATTTGAAGAAGTTGAAACAGAAGATTGGGCAATTGGTGGTCAGTTGCTTGGTTAGTGTTGGTTTAATTATTGATGTTGCTCAATTTTTATTATCCACTCGAGTAATGGCATCCACTCAGTTGGATCTTTTTTAGTTTTGTACAAAGGCATGTCAAAGAGGTTCATGCGGCTGCTCAGCGGTGTGTGCATCAATTGGCGCATTGCATAAGTTGCCAATGACAGGGGATCTGCTTGCTGCTATATATTGAGCAAGATTATCTGCCGATTTTGTGCGTGAAGTAACACGCATACCAAGATTAGCAACAAATGTTCGACCTTGGCATACGGCTTTTTATGTTTTAAAAGCGCAATGAATGTTTGAGTCGCATCAATATCATAAGAGGGTGTGCATTGGTACGATAATCCAATCGACATCTTTCACTGCATTACTTAACCTGTCACCTCTACTGCCAGCAAATGAGTCAATAATCACAATATCGACATTTTTCTTTTTATTAATAGCGCAGAAGCTATCTGCAGTTATGATTGTTGGAAGTGTTTCTGGGCGCCGACTTAACCAGTTTTAGATGACTGTAGGTTGTCCAAGTCTAATAGGCATACTTTCCTGCCTTTGCAAGCGAAGTTACCAGCAAGATTAGTAGAAAGCATTGTGTATCCACTACCACCTATTGGATTTGCTATTAAGATTTTTTCATCTTCTATTCTCAGTTGTTAAATGGATGGCATCTTAATGTTGTGAGTTAAGCAATGTTGTGATTTAAGCAAAGAAATAAATAGGTTTTTATTTCTTCTTTCCCTTCTCTTCTTTAGCCCGTATCGAGGCTAACTTTGCTTTCCATTCTTCTAACTGTTCATCTTCAAGTTCTAATTGAATTGCAAGCGCCTCATCTTCAGTCAGCTTATCTTTGGCTAATCGTTTTGGCAATTTTCCAGACATTCTTGATAGCAAACGCTCTTTTTGTGCCTCATCTAGCGTTTTAACTTGTGCTTTATAATCTACTTTTTTTAAAGTCATGTAATCTCCCCTGAGCATGTTTATACCGCGTAATATAAACGATTGCCAGTAAAATTATCGTGACATTTTTATGACAGCATACATGAACGCCACGGTAATCCAGTGTCAAAATATGTTAACACTGAAGGTATTATCAAGGTTAAGCTGCAATAGTATTAAGGTTAGCTGTTAAAATAAAAAGATGTTTGATCCAAAACCAACTCTAAAAACTTTGCCCAATTTGCCAGGCGTTTATCGCATGAAAAATGCGGATGACATTGTCATTTATGTGGGTAAAGCTAAAAATATTAAAAAACGTGTTTCAAGCTACTTTAATAAAAATCTGTCAAGTCCAAGAACGCGCATGATGGTATCCCAAATTGCTGGTATTGAAACGACAGTGACGCGTACAGAAGCTGAGGCATTGTTATTAGAGAATAACTTAATTAAAAGCATGATGCCACGTTATAACGTGTTGTTTCGAGATGATAAATCCTATCCATATATAGCACTGACAGGCGATGATTTTTCACGACTCGCTTTTCATCGCGGGGCGCAACGAAAAAATACACAATACTTTGGACCATTTCCAAATAGTGTTGCAGTCAGAGAAAGTATTCAGCTTTTACAAAAAGTTTTTAAGTTGCGTACTTGTGAGAATTCAGTTTTTGCTAATCGCTCTCGTCCTTGTTTGCAGCACCAAATTGCGCGTTGTACTGCCCCATGCGTAGGCTATATTAGTCAAGAAGCTTATCGCCACGATGTACATCATGCCGCGATGTTTCTGCAAGGAAAAACAAGCGAAGTTTTAGATGACTTAGGTGATAAGATGAACGCTGCTGCCTTAAATCAAGAATATGAACTGGCTGCTACATTTCGAGATCGTATGCAGGCATTACGACAAGTACAAGCAAAACAGTTTGTCAGTGATTTTAGTGTGGCTGATGCTGATGTGATTGCCTGCGCCAATTTACAAAGTCAACACTGTATTAATCTGGTCATGATACGTGGTGGAAGGCATTTGGGTGATAAAAGTTTTTTCCCAAAAAATAGTCAAGATGCTGAGCTAAGTGAAACCGTAGAAGCGTTCTTAACGCAACACTATATGGCACAAAACACACCGCCATTGTTGGTATGTGGTGCTGAGATAGATGCTATTGGATTTGAAGCAGTATTAAGTGAGCAGGCGGGTCGAAAAATCAGAATCGTCACGCATGCAATTGGTGATAAAAAGGTATGGCTAAAAATGGCGCAAACCAATGCCGAGTTGGCACTTGGACAACGTGCCGCAACTTCTGCAAATCAGGCGGCAAAATTGATTGCTTTGCGCGATGCATTGCACTTGTCTGACACTGTTGAACGTATTGAATGTTTTGATATTAGTCACACGATGGGCGAGGCAACTGTTGGTAGCTGTGTCGTTTTTGACAAAGGTGATATGCAAAATAGTGAGTATCGACGATATAACGTAACTGGTATTACACCAGGCGATGATTATGCCGCAATGCGAGATGTATTAACACGCCGTTATAGAAAAGTGGCAGCTGGCGATGGTGTTCGACCAGATTTGGTTTTCATTGATGGCGGAAAAGGTCAGCTTGGGGTGGCGGTTGAGGTGATGCAAGAAGTTGGGCTACCAGATATTTTATTAGTAGGCATTGCAAAAGGCGAAGAACGCAAACCCGGTTTGGAAACGATGATTTTTTCAGATACGGGCGAAATGTTAAATTTGCAACAAGATAATCAAGGTTTACATTTGTTGCAGCAAATTCGCGATGAAGCCCATCGTTTTGCCATCACTGGACACCGTGCTAAGCGCGCTAAGGCTAGAATAACCTCAAGCTTGGAAGATATAGGTGGTGTTGGGGCAAAACGGCGTAAAGCACTATTAACGCGCTTTGGTGGATTAGAAGGTGTAAAAAATGCTAGCATAGATGAACTAACACAGGTTGATGGCATTAGCCCTGCGTTAGCAGAAAAAGTTTATGCACAGTTTCATTAATATGATGAGAAGAATGATTGATTATGTTTTGGAATATACCCAATATTTTAACGTTGCTTAGAATTGCCCTTATCCCTGTCTTTGTTGGCATTTTCTATTTGCCACATAATCTATTCGCTTTAGATGTTCAGCCCACACACGCGCTAAATGTGCTTGCTGCAAGTGTATTTGGATTGGCTGCTCTTACTGATTGGTTAGATGGCTATTGGGCTAGAAAATATAATCAAACCAGTGCATTCGGCGCCTTTTTAGATCCTGTGGCTGATAAACTCATGGTGGCTGCAGCATTAATCGTATTGGTAGAGTTTGATCGCGTTGGTGCAGTCGTCTCACTGATTATTATTGGTCGAGAAATTGCGATTAGTGCACTGCGTGAATGGATGGCATCTATAGGTAAAAGAAGCAATGTTGCAGTTGCTATGATAGGTAAAATAAAAACAGTAGCACAAATGATCGCTATTTTATTATTGCTATACTTTGATGATATTGGTCGCTTTGATACGGCATTGCTTGGTACGTTGCTTATCTATGTGGCAGCATTTTTAACGTTAGTATCAATGGCTTATTATTTGAAAGCAGCTTGGCCAATTATTAAAGAGTCGTATAAGTAGAACGTCACAGAGAAAAAAGTCTAAGAACATTTAAAAAAACCTTAAATTCTGGCTTGACAACCATGCTAAAGTCGCTAAAATACGCACCTTCTTAACGCGGGAATAGCTCAGCTGGTAGAGCGCAACCTTGCCAAGGTTGAGGTCGCGAGTTCGAGCCTCGTTTCCCGCTCCAGTATTAAGAAAACGGGGATTTTTAGCTAACGCTGATATCCCCGTTTTAGTTTTAATAGTAGTAAATGCCTGTTTCAAAGGCGCGATAGCAAAGCGGTTATGCCGTGGCCTGCAAAGCCATTTAGGCCGGTTCGACTCCGGCTCGCGCCTCCATTAAATTATCAAATGCATTAATAACTTCCCGCAAAAATAGTTTAATCATTATCCGATGTGCACCTGACCTCCGTGTACCTGTTCCTACATTCTTGATTGTCATTTATTGTTAATACCATGTTGTTTTGTGGTGTTAGTTTGGTTAGTATTATCGAAAACGCAGATCAGGACTGAATAATAAGCTTGCCGGCAATCGCCAGAATAAAGCGACATTATTAATGCTAATCATAAAATTAAACTTAATACCACCATATAAAATGTGGTGACTGATTAAAGTTTAATGATGTTAACGCTGCGATGTGAACTAGTTTAACAATAAAAATAGAAAAGGGGACTTTAGTCTCCTTGTCTATTTGCCTATCATCAAGCTATTATTTTTTGATGAACAGTGTTAAAAAACCTAAATTTTGGCTTATAAAATAATCTGTAAGGTGCTAGAATACCCTCCGCGCTAATCAAGACAGCGTTCAACTTCAAGTCCGCAAGGACTAATCACCCGCCCGGGTGGTGAAATTGGTAGACACAAGGGACTTAAAATCCCTCGACTTTGCGGTCGTGCCGGTTCGATTCCGGCCCCGGGCACCAATTAATAGTTTATTGATGTATCAAATCGCATCAAAATCAATAAATTTCAATTGGTTATGCACAATCTGTTGAATCAGATGGTCGCATATCACATCTTGACATACCGTCATAATTGACGGTATTTTAGACGGTATCTGATATTTGGTCGTTTGGAGATACCGTCATGGCATTAACTGACATTGTAGTTAGAACCGTTAAGCCCAAAGACAAGCCATATGAGTTAACCGATGGTGACGGTATGTACCTTCTTGTTACGGCTACTGGTAAGTATTGGCGTTTTCATTATCGCTTTCTAACGAAGCGTAAAACTCTTGCAATTGGGGTATATCCAACTATTAGTCTTGCTGATGCACGAGAGCGAAGAAGCGAGGCTCGTAAGTCTCTTGCTAACAATATAGACCCCTCAGAATCAAAAGTTACTGCTCGCAAGGAAGCTATTCGCAACTCCTCTATTACATTTGAGTTGGTCGCACGTGAGTGGCATCAAAAAAATACCGTCAAATGGTCAGCTAAAAATACCGTCAGAACCCTCAGTCTGTTCGAGCGAGCAATCTTCCCTCATATTGGAAAAATACCAATAGCAGATATAAAACCATCCGACCTATTGCAGACAATAAAGCTAATTGAACAGCGTGGAAATATTCAAACTGCACATCGCGCCATGATGAATTGTGGCCAAGTATTCCGTTATGCGATGGCTACTGATAGGGCATCCACAGATATTAGCTTTGTTCTTAGAGGTTCTCTAACTCCAATAGTCGAAAAGCATCACGCAAGTATTCAAGACCCAAAAAAAAATAGGATTTCTTTTAAGAGATATTGATAATTACGATGGTTTATTCGTGACTAAATGTGCTTTGAAGCTTGCACCATTGTTATTTGTACGACCTGGCGAATTGAGGCAAGCTTAATGGTCTGAGTTTAATTTGGATGATGATGAATGGAGAATTCCAGGGCATAAGATGAAGATGAAGATGAAGATGAAGACTCTTCATATTGTTCCTCTTGCAAGCCAAGCATTAGAGATATTAAAAGAATTAAAAAATCATACTGGACACCTTAAATATCTATTTCCTGGATTGAGGGCCAGTGATAGGCCAATGAGTGAGAATACAGTAAATGCCGCACAAGCTAGGCTTAAAAGTGGTTGCTGAAGGAATAGAAACTGCAGAGCAACAAGATTTATTAATTGCAGTTGGCTGCGACTATGGGCAAGGTTACTATTTTTCACGACCTGTAACCTCGGAGGCACTCGAAGCACTCTGTATTCAACAAAATTTACCAACAAACAATCTACATCCGATCGGCGCAAAAAAGTAAAAATATCATGTGCGTGGCTCAGTAATAAACTATCAAACTTTGAACAATAACACTGTCTTTTCAGCAAAATCCACGCATGCATCTAATATTAGTTAAGCATAGCTATGTTAAAATCATGTGGTTTATTATCCATTAAAAGTAATCAATTCAGCATATAAATGTCAATCTCCGCCCCTGTAGCTCAGTGGATAGAGCATCCCCCTCCTAAGGGGAGGGTCACACGTTCGATTCGTGTCAGGGGCACCAATAAGGTGTCAATATAATCATTAAGATTGAGAATGTTAGCAAACACTAAGCCTTGGTTTTTGTACTTAATAGAGTGCGAAGATGGTAGCATTTACACCGGAATTACCGTTGATGTTGATAAGCGTTATGCGCTACATTCGGCTGGTAAAGGTGCGAAATATACCCGTTCTCATCCACCCAAGCGTTTGCTTAAAGTATTTGAATTTGCCAATCGTTCCGAGGCATCTAAAGCGGAGTGGGTGATTAAACAGCTATCAGCGAATGACAAACGCGCGCTCACAGAAACAATGGCATAAAATGTGCATGTTTTAATGTTGTTGATATCGATAGTTGGTTCTAATATGACTTGGCAATTAAATCAAAAGGAATCGCATGGCAATTCGCGTTGCATTACATCATCAAACCAGTTATCAGTTTGATCGCTTAGTCAGTTTGTCGCCACATGAAGTGCGGTTAAAGCCTGCTGCGCATGCGCGCACGCCAATTTTGTCTTATTCCTTAACTGCTACACCTAACGATCATTTTATTCATTGGCAGCAAGATCCTTACGGCAATTATATTGCGCGGTTCGTATTCCCCGAAAAGATGCAAACATTAACGTTTACGGTCGATTTAGTGGCAGACATGACGGTGATTAATCCGTTTGATTTTTTTGTAGAACAATATGCAGAACATTTTCCTTTTCAATATACCGATCAGCAAACATTTGAATTAAGCGCTTATTTAAAACCAGATCCGATGGGTGATTTGCTCAAAGCTTGGGTCAATAAGGTAAAAAAAGAAATTGTTAAGAAACATTTAAGTACCGCTAATTTTTTGGTTGCGGTTAATCAGCAGTTGCAAAAAGAGATAGGCTATTTGGTTCGTATGGCGCCTGGTATACAAACACCAGAAGAAACCTTAACTAAGTTAACTGGCTCTTGCCGTGATAGTGCTTGGTTGTTGGTGCAAATTTTTCGTCATTTAGGTTTGGCTGCTCGGTTTGTTTCAGGTTATTTAATTCAACTGACGGCAGATATACAAGCTTTAGATGGTCCAAGTGGTACGATGGTTGATTTTACTGATTTACATGCTTGGACAGAAGTGTTTATTCCGGGTGCTGGTTGGATAGGCTTAGATCCAACTTCAGGTTTGATGGCGGGAGAAGGGCATATTCCATTAGCCTGCACAGCTTTACCCTCTTCGGCTGCGCCTGTGACGGGTCTGGCTGATATAGCAGAGGTGACTTTTCATCATAAAATGACGATTACCCGTATCCATGAAGATCCGCGTGTGACTAAACCCTACTCTGAGGAGGATTGGCTTAAGATTGATCAGCTTGGGGAAAAAGTAGACGCAGATTTAAAGAAGCAAGATGTTCGACTTACCCAAGGAGGCGAACCAACTTTTGTTTCAATTGATGATATGGAAGGTGCTGAGTGGAATACGGAAGCGCATGGCGAACAAAAACGTCAATTAGCTGGTGAGCTGGCGCTAAAACTTAAACAGCATTTCACTAAAGGCAGTCTGTTGCATTATGGGCAAGGTAAATGGTATCCGGGTGAGCCTTTGCCAAGATGGGCGATTAGCTTATTCTGGCGCGTTGATGGCAAGCCAATCTGGCATGATGAACAATTATTTTCGGATGAGCATGTTAACGATAAGTATACCGCTAAGCATGCTGCACAATTTGCCAAAACATTGGCGAAACAGCTTGATTTTCCAGAAGCCTGCTTAATTCCAGCATATGAAGATGTTGTTTCACTTGCGCATTTAGAAGCGTGCTTGCCAGAAAATATAGATCCATTAAAAGTGGACTTAAACGACAGTGAAGAGCGGCGCCGATTAGCACGTTTGCTAGAGACTGGCTTGGGAGATGTGGTTGGTTATGTGATGCCAATTAAAGCAGTTGAGACCAAAAAGAAAAGCAAAGAAAAATCAAATGTTGAATGGTTAACGAGTAAATGGCCTATCAAACGTGAGCATTTATATTTATTGAGCGGCGACTCGCCGATGGGTTTGCGTTTGCCGCTTGCCACTTTGCCTTGGGTGTTGCCACAAGAGATGGACCCTGAGTTTCCTGTTGATCCTTTTGAACAAACAGTAGCGCTTGACGATGCTGCGAACAAGGTCAACGTAAAAAAACAAACCATAAAACCAAAAGCGCGTGAGGTGATTCATACCGCATTATGTGTGCAGGTGCGAGAAGGACGATTATTTGTGTTTATGCCGCCAACAAATCGGTTGGAGGATTATTTGGCTTTACTGCATGTAATAGAAAATACCGCGGCAGTATCAGGCTTGAAGTTGTCGATTGAGGGTTATACGCCACCACGCGATGCGCGAATTAAAATGTTAAGTGTGACGCCTGATCCGGGTGTGATAGAAGTCAATATTCATCCTGCGGCATCTTGGGCAGAGTTGGTCAATAACATGACGATACTCTACGCAGAGGCAAGATTGACGCGGCTGGGCACTGAGAAGTTTATGTTAGATGGACGTCATACGGGCACTGGCGGTGGCAATCATGCTACGCTGGGCGGTGCAACAGCAGCTGATAGCCCCATGTTAAGACGACCTGACTTATTAAAAAGCTTGATAACCTATTGGCAAAATCACCCTGCACTTTCCTATTTGTTTTCTGGCACATTTATTGGGCCAACCAGTCAAGCGCCGCGGGTAGATGAAGCACGCGATGATAATTTATATGAGTTGGCGATTGCATTTCAGCAAATGGAGCAAGCATTGCCTGACACCAAAGAAAGTGAACGGCCTTGGTTGGTAGATAGGTTATTGCGTAACTTATTAGTGGATTTAACAGGTAATACACACCGATCAGAATTTTCTATTGATAAGTTGTATTCACCAGACGGCCCAACTGGCCGTTTAGGCTTAGTGGAGTTTCGCGCTTTTGAAATGCCTCCACATGCCAGAATGAGTTTAGTGCAAAGTTTGCTTTTAAGAGCATTGGTGGCAAGGTTTTGGAAAGCGCCATATCAAGGCAAGCTGATTCATTGGGGCACAGAGTTACATGACCGCTGGATGTTGCCGTATTTTGTGGCGCAAGATATCGCCGATGTTGTTAAAGATTTGCGACGCTTTGGTTATTCTTTCGAACAGCACTGGTTTGATCCTTTTGTGGAATTTCGCTTCCCGCGCTATGGAACGGTGGCTTATGAAGGGATAGAGCTTGAATTACGGCAAGCGATTGAACCATGGAATGTGCTAGGCGAAGAAATGAGCGGGGGCGGAACAGCACGCTACGTTGATTCATCAGTAGAGCGGATGCAACTGCGCGTTAGGGGTTTAACAGATGGGCGACATATCGTTACGTGTAATGGTAGGCCATTGCCATTACAGCCAACAGGCAATACAGGCGAATATGTTGCTGGTGTTCGTTTTTGTGCTTGGAACCCATGGTCAGCATTACACCCAACCATAGGTGTGCAAGCGCCATTAATTTTTGATTTAGTGGATACCTGGAGCAATAAAGCGATAGGCGGTTGTACTTACCACGTGTCACATCCTGGAGGTAGAAACTATGATACTTTTCCAGTGAACGCAAATGAGGCGGAGGCACGTCGTTTTGCCCGTTTCTGGAATCATGGACACAAGCCGGGTCAATTAAAAATAACGCTAGAGGAACGCAATCCTAGGTTTCCAATGACATTGGATTTAAGGTGGCAAACAAGTAGTTAAATACATCAAACACTTTTTGTTTTTTAAAACGGTAGAATCCTTTGGGCATGACTTAAATTGCGATGTATGCAAATTAACTTAAATGCTGATGGCTGGTTTCTGAGCTTACTAGCTCTTCTTCCCATTCAAATTTAGGTAAGCTCATTAAGGCATTTACTAAGCCGTTATTCCATTTTTCGGCAAGCTCTTTGGCAAATGCATCATCTTCAGTTAAATGCATTTTTCTACCCTCAGTTAAGCTGCCTGCTTGGTAAAGCATGAGGTCAATTGGCGGGCCTACCGTCAGATTACTACGAATGGTTGAGTTCATAGAAACCAATGCACAACGTGCAGCGCGATTAAGCGATGTATCACGTTTGATAATGCGGTCTAATATTGGTTTCCCATATTTTGTTTCACCAATTTGCAGATAAGGATGTTCATCTGATTCACTAATAAAGTTACCTTGCGGGTAAATGAGTGAAATTTCTGGGTGATCAGATCCAATTTGGCCTGCCACAATAAATGTTGCCTGAAAGCTTGTATTGCCCGCATCTCGCACAACATGTACGTTTTGTATTTTTGTGCTGGTGCTAGCGATGTAATCGATTGCTTCATGCATGCTGCTAACACTTAACAGATTTGGCAACACTGCTTTATCGAGATCATTTTGTAATTTCTTTAACACCTGCTGCGTAGTTGCCAAATTACCCGAGGACATGATGGTAATAAATCGATTGTTAAGCCATGAAAATGTATGCATTTTATTGTAGGTTGATACATTGTCAAAACCAGCATTGGTGCGCGAATCTGAGCACAATACAAGTCCTTCATGAGTGTTAATGGCAAGGCAATAAGTCATTGTTAAGCAGTCCCGGAAGTGCAGAATTAAGCACTATTATTGTTACATTTTTATATTTATTTTTAGCCAAGCTCAATTGTATTCTATAAGCCATACAATCTAAAAGACAATTAATCAATTAAATATCGTTTGGTTTGGACTTTTCATTTTCCCAAGAAAAACGAGGTAAGCTGTCAAGCGCTCTAGTAACGCCTTTGCTCCAAGCGCTCGACATTTGATTGAAAAATTGACTATTTTCATTCAATAATAAGTAGTGGCTTGTTGCTAAGCTATTATTCTTGTAAAGCAGTAATTCGGCTTGCATGGTTACTGTAGGGTTGCCGCGTATGGTAGAGTCAACAGACACCAAAGCGGCATGTGCCGCAGTGTTTAAACTTATATTTCGCTTAATAATACGATCTAAAATAGGTTTGCCAAATTTCATATCACCTATTTGCAAAAAAGGCGAGTCATGCGACTCATGTATAAAGTTACCTTCTGCATAAATCAGTAAGGTTTCCATTTGTGTATTACCTATCTGTCCAGCAACAATAAAGTTAGCAGCGCTTGATGTGTGTTTATCTGCGCTTTGCATATGTGCATTTTGTTGTTGAACGCTGATGCTAGCGATGTAATCTGATACTTCGTTAAGACTATTGGCGGTTAATAAATTGCGGGTGGCATGTTGCCTTAAATCTTGTTGAATTTGTTTTAAAACACCATCAATCGTCAGCTGATTACCCGAACTTAATATTGTAATCATTCGATTGCCTGGCCAGATAAATCGCTGCATATTTGAACTGAGCCGCTCTTTATCTGTATAGGTGGCGCTAAATGAAGCTGCACACAAAACCAAACCTTCATGGGTGTTAATCGATAAACAATATGACACGCCGATTAACTTACTGAATATCAAAGTATTGTTTGGTTATCGCATCGTTAATATCACCAATAAATTGTTGTGATAAATCGATATGCTCATGCAATTTCTCTTCACTCATCGACTGTTCATCTTTTTTGGCTAACGATTTTTGTGCCAGTCTCACTGTTTTGATGACTTCTTTGCTATTAGGCATCTCAATAAGACAAGCTTCTAATTCGCCTATGCAATGCAATATGCTGCGCGGAAAGCGTTTTTCGTTGAATAAAAAATCAACGACATCTGGCATATTGATATGAAAATGTTTTGTGCGACGATAGGTTTGGTAAGCTGACAGCGATTTCAGAATACTCGCCCACAAGGTTTCTTTTGCAACCTCATAGAGCGGGTGATCTTCTGGCAAAGAAATAGCATAGTTGACATCCATAATTCGGGTCGTCATATCTGCACGTTCTAAGTTTCTACCGATTTTCATGAAATGATAGGGTAGGTTGCGCTCCATAGCACCAAAGATTAAGCCAATAATGGCTTGTCGTTGGTAAATGACCTCTTGCAAGAAAATATATTTTTTTCGTCTTTTATTAGAGGTATCTTCAATATTGCTTAAGATATACAAATAAAGACCGTTCACGCGCTCCCAAAGCTCTTCAGGCAATAGCTCTCTTAGGGTGCGGGTATTTTCACGCGCATATTTAATGCAAGCAAAGATCGAGCTAGGATTGCGTTCATCAGCAATTAAAAAATGAATAATGTCATTTTCTTTAGCAGTTTTGTGATATTTGTTATAGAGGTGGTCAACGCCTACAATTTCGAGCAGTGTTTTCCAGCCAATAGAAGCATCGGTTGGCATGTCTAATAGGGTATCAGTAATCTTAATAATCAGACGTGCGGTGTTTTCTGCACGTTCTAGATAGCGTGCCATCCAATAGAGATTTTCAGCATCACGGGCAAGCATCATGGCTAGTGACCTCCTTCAACTATCCAAGTATCTTTGCTGCCGCCACCTTGTGATGAGTTAACCACTAGCGAACCTTGTCGCATAGCAACACGGGTCAACCCTCCCATCGTGACATGTAATTGTTCGGATTGCAGCACGAATGGTCGCAAATCTAGATGGCGTGGTGCAAGTTGACCATTAATAATCGTAGGCCCTGTTGAAATGTTGAGTGTGGGTTGTGCCATGTAATTACGCGGATTTTCAGTGATGAGTTTAGTAAATTCATCACGCTCTTTTTTAGTAGAGCGTGGCCCAATCAACATGCCATAGCCACCTGATTCATTGGCTGGTTTAACAACTAGTTTGTCTAAATTATTTAATACATATTCACGTTGATCTTCATACATGCACAAATAACTGGGTACATTCTTGATAATCGGCTCTTCGCCTAAATAATATTGAATGATTTGAGGCACAAACGTATAAACAATTTTGTCATCTGCAACGCCTGCACCCGGCGCATTTGCAATAGCAACATTACCTTTACGCCAGGCACGCATGAGGCCTTTTACCCCAAGCACAGATTCTGGATTAAACACTTCAGGATCAAGAAAATCATCATCTACACGGCGGTAAATCACATCCACACGTTCTAAGCCTGTGATGGTTTTCATATAAACAATATCTTTATCGTCCACAACCAAATCAGAGCCTTCTGCCAAATTAGCACTCATTTGCTCGGCCAAATAACTGTGCTCAAAGTAAGCCGAGTTATATATACCAGGTGTTAATACTACAATCACTGGTGATTTTATTTTTCGTGGTGATAAGGCTGTCAGTGTTTTATAAAGTAGTGTTGGGTAGTTGTCGATTGGCTTAATGTTGGTAGTCTGGAATAATTCAGGAAACACGCGCTTCATGATTTGGCGGTTTTCTAACATATAAGAAACACCAGAAGGCACACGTAAATTGTCTTCTAATACATACATGGTACCATCCGCATCTCTAACCAAATCAGTGCCACAGATATGCGCCCATGCACCAAAACGGGGCGTTATGCCTATACATTGTTGACGGAAGTTTTTTGAGCCACTAAGGACTTCAATTGGAAAAATGCCGTCTTTAACAATGCGTTGCTCATTGTATAAATCATTGATAAACATATTAAGGGCAGTGAGTCTTTGTTTAAGCCCTTTTTGTACTGTATCCCATTCTTTGCTATCAATAATTCTTGGCACAATGTCAAATGGCCAAGCTCTATCGATATTGCCAGCGTCAGAATAAATGGTAAAAGTAACGCCCATTGCTAAAATGGCAGAATCAACCGCTTGCTTTCTTGCCGCCAACTCTGCCTCGTCCATAGAGGCTAAGTAATCTAATAAGGGTTTGGCAACATCGCGTGGTAACAGTTGATGATCAAATAACTCATCATAAGCTTGATTATTAGCGTATTCTTCAGCAGATATTTTCATAGTGGTTTGATACTACAGAATATAATGGAATATCACTAGCGAATAGTATGCCAGTATTCTGTAAAAGTGACTGATTCACATGTCCAATGGTGGCTTCAATGGTTGCAGTTTTGGTTAAAATGGCCACTATTTATTGGTCAAAAACCCAATGTTTGCTTAACACATAGGTAATCAAAGCAATCAACAGCATGACGATTCCCAATAGCAACCAAAATGGAAGCGGTGTCGTTTGCAATCCTAACCATAATAAACTTTGATTCCCTAGAAAGCTGAATAGCGCCACAATAAAAAATTTAAAGATTGCTTGCTGGTGCTTAGTGGTAGTTCCTTGAAATGTCCAAAGACGGTGTCCAACGTAACTAACTGGAAATGCGGCTAAAAATCCCAGCCAGTTACTGTTTGTCGCAGCAATATTGTCCCACCAGTAGTAACTAAACATCGCCACCGCATAATGCGTTAGCGATGCTGCGATGCCTACGACAATAAAAGTGAAGTATTTGACAAAAATACTGCTTAGGGTTTGCATTAGTCTCATAAGATGAACACGTTATATTTACCGTATGTTCGAATGGGCTGTTTTTTGATATTGAATAATGGGTGCTGCGGCAAGTGACCTTTTTTGATGACAATGTAGCGTACTTTGTTGTCTCTTTTTGGCATGTGTGCCACATCTTTAATAAGGTTAACGCGCCCGTGACTGTAGAACTTAGCCGAAAATGGCACCCGATTCAGAAAGTAAACATCTTCTAATGGAACATTCATCGATTGAAATGTCTGAATGAGATATTTGGTCGTTTTAAATTCAACTGTAGATCCCGTAGTTAATATAATGAGATAAACAAGCTTTATTGCCACCACGCATGCCATGGCTATTTGTAATAGGTTTGTGATGAAGCGCTGGTTAAAAGACTGCATGAGGATATGCGAGAAAATCATGGCTAACGCAGGTAGCCCTGGCAGTACATATGTCCATAATACATTGCCAGAAAGGGTGAAAAATACCAAAGGGGTAAACGCCCAAGCAAGTAATAGACTCTTCCCTGGCAATGTGGAATCGAAAGCGCTTGCTAGCATTTTCTTTCCGTTTTGATAAAGCAAATAGGGAATAATAAAGCACCAAGGGATGGTAGCAGTGATTAAAAATAGCCAAATTGTCCCCCGTGGGAAATCATGTGCCGAACCATACAAATCGCCTTGCCAGCCGGCCACTACAAAGCGCTGCCAATGCTCGCCTAATATAAAGTAATTTAAAAACCCAGGGGTCTTTTGTTCGGCTAACCAATACCACGGCAAACTTAACAGGAGTGTTACGCTAATAATCAACAATAGATGATAGCGTTTATACAAAACGCTTAACTGCCTAGTTGCAACCATCCAAACTACAAGTGGCGTCAGAAACAAAATGAGCGCTATCGGCCCTTTGGCGAGCAAGCCGATAGACAAACCAATAGCCAGATAGACTGAATTGTTGGCTACGCTACCGCGATGTTGCACCACTTGATACTGGCTATAGAGCACGATAGCGCCGCCAAGCACCAGCACCATATCAGTGATTACCGCAACTGATGAAAGATAAAAAAGCGTAAAGCTAAGCAATACGGGCAGAGTGAACAAGGCTAGCTGTTTCGAATAGCTTTTTGCTGTGAGATAGGTTGCTGCCAACACCAGTAGACTGACAACCCAATAAAAGAAGCGCGCACCAAACTCATTAATGCCAAACAATTTAAACCCAAATAAGGTCACCCAAAAAGATAACGGTGGTTTGCCCCAAAAAGGCTGATTATCATCAAACCAAGGGGTAATCCAATCATTGAGCGCCAACATACGTCTTGCAATATCGGCATATCTGGCTTCGGTTGTATCCATTAATGGGTAAAGACCAATTAATATCAATTGGCTCAGCATGGCTAGCCAAAACACTATTTTAAGTTTGTTCATATTAGTTATAGTGTTGAAATTGATTGGGGCAATGATTGTCAAGCTGTTTAATGGATTCAGCATCTTGATGGGTTTTGCTTAAGCACTCATCAACTAAGAATAAGGGTCTGCCTTTGATTTCGCTAAACAGGCGACTCATGTACTCTCCGATGACGCCGATAGACATTAATTGGATGCCGCCAAGAAATAACATGGTCAGAAAAAGTGTAGGGAACCCTCTAACAGCATCGCCAAACATTAAAGTTTTAAAAAGGTAAACCAGCGCCACACTAAATGAGCCGGCCGCAAATAAAAATCCAATATAAGTCGATATTTTAAGTGGTGCTGTTGAAAAGTTGGTAATGCCGTCTAGTGCAAAGTTCCATAGCTTCCAATATGGCCATTTTGTCTTACCAGCTTGGCGAGGCATGCGCACATAATCAATCGTGACTTTTTGAAAGCCAATCCATGCAAATAAGCCTTTCATAAAGCGATTTCGCTCAGGCAGTCGGTTAATTGCATTCACCGCCTTTCTACTCAAAAGTCTAAAATCACCCACATTTTCTTCAATTTCAACATCGCCAATTAACCGCATGAATTTATAAAAATACTTGGCTGTTTGTTTTTTTAGCAAGGAGTCTCCCTCGCGCCCGATACGCCGCATATTAACAATATCAACGCCCGATAACCACGCGTCTACCATGAGTGGAATATGATGAGGTGGATCTTGAAGGTCGCAATCCATGACTATCGTTGCGTCGCCTGTGGTTTTTTGCAAACCAGCACTCACCGCTAATTCTTTGCCAAAATTTCTACTCAATTTAATTAAAACAACATTGGGATTATTTGCTTTAATGCTTTTGAGGATGGAGTAACTCTTGTCGCTACTGCCGTCATCAATGTAAATGATTTCATAATGGTATTGCTGGATTTTTAAAACGGAAGAAAGGGTGTTGTGGAAAATTTCAATGACTTCAGATTCGTTATAAACGGGGATGACAATGCTAATTAATTGGTTGTTTTTGATGTCTTGCGACGTTCGTAATAGCTGGCCCATGGGGGTCCTTTCCTTAATGAAAATGTTGTTTTTTTGACTAAAAATTAATATTTTTTCTTAAAAATATACAAAAAACAATTAAAAGACTTGACATTAAAAAAATAGTTTAAAATTTAATGATTTATTTTTATGCCCAATTAACGCATATTGCGTTAATTGGATGTTGTGATTTGAGAACACTGAACAGGATTGATGAGACAAAGCGACATCGTGTAGCCGCCAAATTGAAGGGGGGGTGGTTACGTTTATTAACTCAGGAGATGCTTATTCTATTTAGCTAAAAATACAGCTTACTGATTGGCACGTTTTTCTAAATAATCCCAGCGCTCCAGCATGGATGCAATATCACTTTCTAATACTTGTATATTGGCTTGTAATTGCTTGACTCGCTCAGGATCATTTTTGTAAATATCGACATCAGTCAGTGTTAAGTGTATTGCGGATAGTTGATTTTCTAGTTGTTCGATAGCGTTCGGTAAAGTTTCTAACTCTTTTTTTTCTTTGGTACTCAGCGCTTGTGACTGATGTGTTGGTTTTGCCGAAACAGTTTTGCTTTTAACTGACTTATCGGGTGCAGCAGGTTTGGTTATTTTTTGTTGATTAAACCGTAGCCAATCATCATAACCGCCGCCAAATTCATCTAAAACGCCATTGCCTTCAAATGCAATCACTTGCGTAACGGTGTTTTCTAAAAACTCGCGGTCATGGCTGACCAAAAATAAAGTGCCTTGATACGCTTGTAACAAGCTTTCTAATAATTCTAAGGTATCGATATCTAAATCGTTGGTTGGTTCATCCAATACCAATACATTGGTGGGACGCGCAAATAACCGTGCTAACAGCAGACGATTTCGTTCGCCACCAGACAGCGATTTAACAGGTGAACGTGAACGCTGCGGCGGAAATAAAAAGTCTTCTAAATAGCTTATAACATGCTTTCTTTCAGTGCCGATTTCCACAAAATCGGAACCTGGACTAATGGTATCAGCGAGTGTCGCCTCCTCATCAAGCTGTTCGCGCATTTGATCAAAATAAGCAATATTTAAATTGGTACCGCGCTCTATCGTCCCGCTATCTGGCTCAATCTCACCCAAAATAAGTTTCAGCAGCGTACTTTTACCGATCCCGTTAGGCCCTAATAAACCAATGCGGTCGCCGCGTAAAATACGCGTGCTAAAATCATTAATGAGTGTTCTATCACCATACGATTTTTTGACGTTTTCCAACTCGGCAACCAATTTGCCTGAACGTTCACCGGCATCAATATTCAGTTTGACATTGCCTTGACGATCGCGGCGCGCGGCGCGCTCTAAGCGTAATCGTTCTAATTGACGCACGCGACCCTCGTTACGGGTGCGGCGCGCTTTAATGCCTTGGCGTATCCAGGCTTCTTCTTGCGCTAATACTTTGTCAAACTTAGCGGCGTGGGTTGCTTCAATGGCAAGTAACTCTTCTTTTTTAACCAAATAGTTTTGATAGGTGCCAACAAAATCGGTGAGTTTGCCACGGTCAAGCTCGGTAATGCGCGTAGCAAGACGATTCAAAAATCGTCTATCATGCGTGATAAATAAAACGGCACCTTTAAAACTTAATAGCAACTCTTCTAACCATAAAATGGCTTCCAAATCCAAGTGGTTGGTCGGCTCATCTAGTAGCAATACCTCAGGCTCTGCAACCAGCGCGCGACCCAAGGCAACGCGCTTGCGCCAGCCGCCAGAAAGGGTAGAAATCAAGACATCGGCATCTAAACTTAATCGCGTTAAAACGGTTTCTATTTTGGATTGCATCTCCCATGCATTTTGCGTATCGAGATCATGTTGTAATGTTTCCATTTCCTTCATTAGCGCTTCATAATCAGCATCGGGTTCACCCATTTTATGCGTCACATCATGATAAGCAACTAAGGTTTTTTGCACGGCACCTAAGCCTTCAGCAACCGCTTCATAAATGGTATGGCTTGGGTTTAATTCAGGTTCTTGTGGGACATAGACGGTGCGTGCTGATTGTGCTGTCCACACTTTACCATCGTCCAATTTAATTTCACCAGCCAGCGCTTTTAACATGCTGGATTTGCCAGCGCCATTGCGACCAATTAAGCCGACACGCTCTCCTGCATCAAGCTGAAACGCAGCTTTATCTAATAGCGCGTGATGACCAAAAGCAAGTGAGGCATGTTCTAGAGTGATGTAAGGCATTGATTTATTTTAACTTTATGTTGTTTTATATTAAGGTTTTTAAATTGAGCTGGTTTTATTTTTGGCTAACATGGCGCGAATGTTCGCCATTTTTTCTTTGCCAAAATTTTTGCTAATCTCAGGGTCATTAAAGGGATTGCCAAAGTGACGTACATCGTCTTTGGGTAATTCTGCAATAAATCGGCTAGGTTCACACATTTCCATTTCGCCGGCACGTTTGCGCTTTTTACACCACGAGATATTCAGTGATTTTTGGGCACGGGTAATGCCGACATACATCAATCTTCGTTCTTCTTCTATCTTATCATTATCAATCGATTCTCGGTGCGGCATAATGCCTTCTTCAACACCGATTAAAAACACATGGCCAAACTCTAAGCCCTTTGCCGCATGTAAAGTACTGAGCTTGACTGCGTCGGGTTCGCCTTCTTCCCGGCCTTCTAAAATGCTAATTAGCGCGACCATTTGCGTCAGTTCTAACAAGGTTTTATCGTTAGATTCGTTGCCAAATTCTGTGCTGCCTTTGCTCTTATTGGTCAGCCAAGCCACAAATTCCAACACATTATTCCATCTATTTTCGGCGGCCCGCTGCTCTTCGTGATCGTATAAATACGCCTCATATTGAATGGCTTTGAGTAAGTCGCTTAAAATTTCTTCGGCAGGATCTTTTAATGCACGTGTTTGTAATTGATTGATATATTGCGTAAAAATAAGCAAATCATCTAACTGTTTTTGCCCAATGGTGCTTTGAAATCCACCTTCAAACGCAGCCGCAAATAAAGATAAATGATGTTCACTTGCATATTCTCCTAATCGTTCTAATGTTGTGCTACCAATTCCTTTTTTTGGCGTGGTTGCTGCACGGATAAATGCAGGATCATCATCTTCATTCGCAATTAAACGTAAATAGCTGACAATATCCTTAATCTCTGCTTTATCAAAAAACGACTGACCGCCAGAAATAGTGTAAGGGATTTTATTATTGCGTAATTGCTGTTCCAAAATACGCGATTGATGATTGCCTCGATACAAAATGGCATAGTCTTTATAGTGTGTTCTATTTTCGAACTTGTGCGCCATCAACTTGGTAACCACGTTTTCAGCCTCATGATTTTCATCACGCGCCGCACTCACTTGCAGCAAATCACCTGTACCTAAATCGCTCCATAATTTCTTTTCAAATAGCTTGGGATTATTAGCAATCACTTGATTGGCGGCCCTTAAAATACGTACGGTAGAGCGATAATTTTGCTCTAGTTTAATGACTTTTAGATTACTAAAATCTTTGGTTAATTGATTGAGGTTTTCAACATCTGCACCGCGCCAACCATAAATGGCCTGGTCATCATCGCCCACAGCGGTAAACTGTTTCGAGAAACCAGTGAGTAATTTAACCAGTTTATATTGGCAGGCATTGGTATCTTGATATTCGTCAATTAACAAATATTTCAGCTTCATTTGCCATTGCTGCAAGGTCTCGGCATTATGTTCAAATAGCTCAACAGGCAATTTAATTAAGTCATCAAAATCAACCGCTTGATAGGCTTTTAACGATTGTTGATACAGTTGATATACTTTTGCAGCGGCGTGCGTTAGGTCTTCATCCGCTGTTGCTTTGGCTTGGTCTGGGCTAATCAATGCATTTTTCCAGCCAGAAATTTGCCATTGGGTTTTGCGTAGTAATTGCTTATCGGTCGTAGCAAGAATATCGGACAGAATTTTAAAACTATCCGATGCGTCTAAAATTGAGAATTGCGGCTTATAGCCGAGCAAACTGGCCTCTTTGCGCAGAATTTGTAAACCCAGTGAATGAAATGTGGCGATAGTTAAGCCTTTGGTTTTTTTGCCCACCATCAACTTTGCTACGCGTTCTTGCATTTCAAGTGCGGCTTTATTGGTAAACGTAATCGCTGCAATTTCTTTTGGCGCATAGCCAACTTCATCAATTAAATGGGCAATTTTTTGCGTAATGACACGCGTTTTACCACTCCCCGCACCTGCTAATACGAGCAAAGGGCCATCGACATATTTCACCGCTTCACGCTGTGGCGCATTGAGAGTGTTTAACATGAATTATATTTCTGAATCGCTGCTTGGTTCTGACAGTGCTTCTGATACGCTTTCTGTTTGGGGAGCTGCGTTTTCCATCAAAGCTTGCCTGCTGGAGGGCGTTTCTAAACTGATACGGCCAATGCTACCGTGGCGATAATCGGTTAAAAAAACCATGGCTGTTCTTTCTAAATCCCACACACCATCGCGGCGTTTATAAGCGCGGCGCTTGGCAATTGCTTCGAGTAAATCAACGCCGTCCATTGCTTGCACATTCAGTTTCATTGCGTCTAGCTTATAACGTGCGTTTAATAAGTCAGGATAGCTGGCGAGTAAGTTATTGCCTAAAAATACAGCCACATCTTCATCAATGACTGCATTGCGTCCAATGGCATGGCTTGCGGCTAGCATAAAACCATCACTATCGTGTGCTATCTTTGGCCACATCATGCCTGGTGTGTCGGTAATATTCATGGTGGCATCTAAGTCAAATCGCTGTTGACTCTTGGTCACGGCAGGTTCATCGCCTACTTTTGCTACTCTGCGATTAAGCAGCGCATTCATTAAGGTGGATTTTCCAACGTTAGGAATGCCCATAATCATCATACGCAGCGGTTTAATATGCGTGCCGCGATGTGGCGCTAATGCTTTACAAAGACCCGGAATCTTCTTTGCATCGCCTGGCTTTTTGCACGAAAGGGCAACCGCTTTGGTGTTGGGTTGCGCATTAAAATGATTGAGCCAAGCTTGTGTTGCTTGTGGGTCGGCTAAGTCGGCTTTGTTGAGTATCTTTAAATTCGGACGTTGACGAAACAAGCGCATCTCATCAATCATTGGATTATGGCTAGCAGCCGGCAAACGCGCATCAAGCACTTCAATGACTACATCGATAAACTCCATGGTTTCTGCCGCTTTTTTGCGCGCAGAGGTCATGTGACCCGGATACCACTGAATTGCCATGCTTACTCCGTTGTAATACACATAAATATTGTTTGCATTGGGTCAGCTGCTTTTATTGTGAGCTGCGACTAACCTTGATGCATACAATCAGATTGCGTATTTTATCATTAGCTTGGCTTGCTTACCGATTTATTGCGGCTTGCTAGGCTTGTTTTGCGCCCGTGAACTGACAAGAGATAGTTGTTTGCCAGAGGTTAATAATGTGGTTGCCGCCTTTGCTGGCAATGGCTTGCTGAAGAAGTAACCTTGTATTTGGTCACACTGTTGTTTTTTAAGATAACGCACTTGCGCTGCCGTTTCTACGCCTTCAGCGACTACTTTGAGGTTTAGGTTTTGCGCAAATTGAATAATAGTATCCACAATCGGTGCTTTTTGTTTGGTGGAGGTTACCGCATCAATGAAGGCTTTATCAATTTTTAAAATATCAATAGGCAGCTTGTTTAAATATGAAAGATTAGAGTAGCCAGTGCCAAAATCATCAATAGAGAGTGTGATGCCGAGTGATTTTATTGTGTTTAATGTATTGATTGTTGCGTCTAAACCATCCATTAAAATATTTTCTGTTAGCTCTAGCTCTAAATATTTAGCCGCTAATCCTGTTTCGGAAAGGATATTTGTTGTTTTCTCAACAAAGGTTTCTTCTTGAAATTGTCGAGCAGAAACATTGACCGACATCAGTAAGGGTTTAATGCCAATTTGTTGCCATGACATCATTTGTTTACAAGCGGTTTGCAACACCCATTCACCAATGGGAATAATTAAGCCAGCTTCTTCAGCAACAGGGATAAATTTGTCTGGCGTCACGTTGCCTAACGCTGTGTTTTGCCAACGGAGCAAGGCTTCTAAACCAACAATCTGATGTGTATGCAGGTCAACTTTAGGTTGATAATGCAATGTAAATTCATCATGTTCTATGGCTTTGCGCAACAAAGAAATCATTTGCATCCGCTCCGCCGCTTTATCGTTCAAATCTTGCGTGAAGAATTGATAGTTGTTTCTGCCTAGCTCTTTAGCACGATACATAGCGATGTCGGCATTTTTGATGAGTGTTTCTGCATTGTTGCCATCACTCGGATATACAGCAATCCCAATACTGCAACTGCTAATCAGTTCATGGTGATGAATATAGGCGGGCTCAGCTACTGTCTGCATAATCAGATTGAGCACACTTAATTGAATGTTTTCACCTGCATCTCCTGATAGCACAATGACAAACTCATCACCACCAAAACGGGCCACGGTATCACTATCTCTGGTTTCTTCCATTAAACGACGACCAATTTCTTTGAGTAACTCATCGCCCACGCTATGGCCCATACTATCGTTAACCACTTTAAAGCGATCTAGGTCAATGAATACAACCCACATGGCTTTGCCTGTGTAAGCGCTATGCTCCATTGCCAGTTTTAATCGATCTTGCAATAAAATGCGATTAGGTAACCCTGTCAGTCCATCATACTGCGCTTCTAATAATAGTTTTTGCTCACGCTCGTGCGTTGCAATCGCAATGCCAACACGGCTAGCTAAATCGCGAAACTCAGACCAATTCGGATCATCTTCTGTTAACCAAGTTTGACTACCAATAGCCACAAATGCACATATGCTACCTTGCCAAAAAACAGGATAAACCCACAGATGATCGGCTCCCATTTCAGCCAATAGTCTTGAGTGGGCAAGCGAACTCGTGTGGCTACTTCTTGTGATTTGACCTTGCTGATGAAGGCTAATATCGTTTACCTCACCTGGTGTGAGAGACAAGCGTAAGGTATTGAATATACGATTCTTTGCCACAGTGCAGTTACATTGCAGCTGATTGACTGATTGATTCTCTACATTTGCAATGAGGATGATAGCGTCAGGTTTTAATGTTTGCATCCTATTGATAACGAGTTCAGTAATCTGCTCAATATCAATTTTAGAGATAATTTCTCTATCAATTTTAGAAAATGACTGCAGTGTATTCAATTGCTTTTTGATATGTGTAGACATGGTATTAAAAGCAGCAGCAAGCGCAGAAAATTCTGAATCTCCATCCACTTTTACGGTGACAAAATCCCCTTCAGCAATTTGTTTAGTCCCCTTGATTAATTGTTCAAGTGGCACCATGGTTTTTCTAATTTGAATCAAACTCAATAGGCCAATCACCAACAAACTGAGTACTGCAATGCTAATATAAGCCTTGCTACCGACTAAATCTTTGAGATCGGTTGGTGTGATTGGATCTAGCCTCGTTGTTTCAAACAGCCAAGGGTTGTTGTGAAACTCTCCTGCTAGAAAAAGTGTCCAGACCCCCTGATTAATTGGGCTTGGTTGGGTTTGCTGCGGATGATCGCTAGAGCAAAATAATTTGGTTTTTACTGTGTTGTTAAACTGATAAGCACAGATGCGCAAGTTTGAAGGATAGTCTGTACTCTCTCCTCACATGTAGCGCGGGTTTATCGTGGCAATATAGACAGTAGCAATGTTGCGATCAACTTGTCGTAATACAAGATTAACAGAATAGTTAGCCGTTGATGGCTTGTTTGGCCATGTTGTTAAATGAATAACATTTGGTTTGATCGTATTTAATCGTTGTAAAAATGATGCGGGAATATCAATCTGCTGACTACTCAGTATGCTGCCATCTGGCAAAATCTCTGTGATTGCGTCAAACATAGCAACATTCTTTTGCCCAAAGTTGAGCGACAAAGTATTTGCCTCGTACAACTTGTTGCCTGCGTTGATTTCATCTTCGAATCGATTGCGGGCAAAGATTAAATTAGAAAAAGCGGATAAAGCGTAAGTACGACTTTTTTCTGACAACGCTTGGTGTTCATAGTTGATAATCAGTTGGTTGAGTTTTTGATTGGATAGCAATGTCATCAGCATTGCTGGAATCACTGCGGCAATGAACAGTAGCAATGCAATACGTTGACTTACTTTGCTTTTTAAAAATGTGCCTGATATGCGCATTTAATAGTTTTTAGCTAAATCAATAAATTTACCATCATTAGCGCGAATGACATCATCCAAACTCGTTTTATTTGTAATTTGTGTTTGCGACTCACCATCTTTACCCATGCTATATAAATCAAAGTCAGAATTTAAAGGGTTTAGCTTTCTATCTTTGCGATTGCCGCCTTTGCCTTTTTTGTTGAATAAGTTGAGGTATTGATACGGGTTATCCCACGGGTCTAACATATCAGCCGCACCCACATCGGCCAGACTATCTGGGTATTTTCTTGCATCATTCCAATATGCTTCTATCTTAGTTGAGATGGCGATGATGTCGGTAACAGCGCCTGCTACGCGTGCTTTTTCGGTGTATTCTTCATATGCAGGAGTGGCAATTGCAGTCAATACACCAATAATGGCAACCACAATCATCATCTCAACCAAAGTTAAACCACTTTGTGTTGTGTGTAGATTAGCAAATGTAATGTTTGATTGCACCATTCAATTGTATCTTGGCTTTTGATATTGATAGCAATCATATAACAGTCAACATTTTAGCCATCGCACAAACAAGCAGGATAATTCAGCGTTAATTATGCTTTTGTAGGGCAATTGGTCCTGCCTTTATCATATGATATGCGCCTTGTATTGCAGTGAGAGGTAATTAATTGTTATGTTTGACTAGCTGACATATTAAAATAGCGGTTATGTCTTTGCCGCCAGAAATACAACCCAATCAATCCGTGCCTTTGCTGAAGGCGCTCCATATTCTCACGCGTGATGGCAAACTCAATCAAGATAGTCGCCGTAAGTTAAAGCAGGTTTATCACTTGGTTAACTTTATTGCGCCTTTGCTGAAGGACGTCCTCACTAAACAAGAAAATCCGACATTGGTGGATCATGGCGCAGGTAAATCCTATCTAGGCTTTATTTTGTATGATTTGCTACTTAAGCAATTATCACAAGGCCAAGTGATTGGTATAGAAACACGCGCGGAATTAGTGCAAAAATCAACAGAGTTGGCGCACAGTTGCGGTTTTGATCGAATGCAATTTGAGCATTTAAGTGTGGCTGAATCAGTGGGTTGCGCCAATATTCCAGATAAAGTCGATATTGTCACCGCCTTACATGCTTGTAATACCGCGACTGATGATGCGATTCAATTTGGGTTGAAAAAGCAGGCGCAATATATGGTGTTGGTACCTTGTTGCCAAGCGGAGGTGGCAGAGGAGATGCGTAAAAACAAAGCGCAAAGTTTGAGTCAAACAGCGCTGGCTGAAATCTGGCGTCACCCGATTCACACCCGTGAATTTGGTAGCCACATCACCAATGTATTGCGTTGTTTGCAATTAGAATCAGCAGGTTATAACGTGACTGTGACGGAGTTGGTTGGCTGGGAACACTCAATGAAAAATGAGCTGATTATTGCTAAATATACAGGGCAGAAACGTAAAAATGCCCGTGAACGACTCAATCAGATTTTGCAAGAGTTGAATTTGACAGAGCTGCAACAACGTTTTCATGCTGAGGTTTTTTAGCAATAACCCGCTAGTGATGGCGATTAGTAGGTGCGTCGCTTTAAAGTAGGTGAATGGCGTAAAATAAGTACTCATCTCAATCAATAAAAAGAATAAAAATGAAAAACCTATTGCATAACTGCATCAAGAAGCTGGTTCCTGCTTTTGTCATAATACTGACCTTTGTTATTCCACAATATGGCTATGCTACCGATAGTAATCCCGCTGTATTGTTGGCAGACATCTATAACGACGATATTGATGTGACGCAGTATCTCATTAGTGAAAAATTTGATGGCGTTCGCGCAATTTGGGATGGCAAACAGCTGATGACTAGGCAAGGTAATCTGATTGCTACGCCTGTTTGGTTTACCGCTCACTTTCCCAAGGCGCGCTTAGATGGCGAATTATGGATTAAACGTGGCGCGTTTGATATCGTATCTGGCATCGTTAGAAAGCAAACACCAATTGATAACGATTGGCATCAAGTCTCCTATTTAATTTTTGAGCTACCCAATGGTAATGGTGATTTTTCCACACGTTATCAAACGCTTAGCCGAATGATACAACATGCGAATGTTAAGCACTTAAAGCCAGTTAAACAATTTAAAGTGCGCGATAAAAAACACTTAAAACAAACATTGGCAGCCATCGTAAAAGCGGGCGGCGAGGGCTTAATGCTCCATCGCGCCAATGCGCTATATGCAACGGGGCGCAGCGATGTGTTGTTAAAGCTAAAACCGTCACTCGATGCGGAGGCGGTGGTCATAGCACACTTGCCAGGCAAAGGTAAATATGCCGGCAAAATGGGCGCTTTGTTAGTTGAATTGCCAGACGGTACTCAGTTTAAATTAGGCACAGGCTTTACCGATGCACAACGTGAATATCCACCCGCAATTGGTAGCACGGTCACTTTTATGTATCAGCATAAAACAAAAGCAGGTAAACCAAGGTTTGCCCGTTTTTTGCGAGTCAGAAAAGAATAGCCTGCGCAGGCGCTTGCGCTGTAGCGTGGTAAAATCACGCGCTTATGCAAGACGCGCAAAAACTCATTAGCAATTTAGAACAGCAATTATCAAATTGTATGTTGGCTGATCGCTTTCAGCTACAAAGACGGTTACGGCAAGCCAAAGACCTCATTAAACTCCATAAGCCAGTTGAACAATCACTAGCTGATATTGTGCGCAAAGTGCAAAGTTCATCACAACGTTATACGCAACGGCTAGCAAAATTACCTAAACCAGAATATCCGTTAGAGTTACCTGTTTCATCCAGACGCGATGAAATTGCTAAAGCGATTACAGAAAATCAAGTGGTGATTGTGTGTGGCGAGACAGGCTCAGGTAAAACCACGCAATTGCCTAAAATCTGTCTAGAACTCGGTCGCGGCGTTGCGGGTTTAATTGGCCATACGCAGCCACGCCGTATTGCCGCACGTTCCGTTGCAACGCGCATCGCACAAGAGCTAGATTCTGCGTTGGGCGAGATTGTTGGTTATAAAGTGCGCTTTAATGAAAAGTCATCTGAAGCCAGCTATATCAAGCTGATGACCGATGGTATTTTGCTAGCAGAAACGCAAGGTGACCGATTTTTAAATGCTTATGACACCATCATTATTGATGAAGCGCACGAGCGTAGTTTGAATATTGATTTTTTGCTGGGATATCTCAAACAGCTATTACCAAAACGACCCGATTTAAAAGTGATTGTGACATCAGCAACCATTGATGCGGAACGGTTTGGCAAACACTTTGCTGCAAAAAATGTAGCTGGAGAGCTGGTGAATGCGCCCATTATTGAAGTCAGTGGCAGAACTTATCCAGTTGAAGTGCGTTATCGACCATTGGGTAAAGCTGGATTTATCTCGCACGAAGTTGTGCAAGATGATGATTTTGATGATGACGACACAGCTACGACCAACGTGCATGGCATACAGCGCAAAGGAAAAACTGAAGCACGCTGGTTAGCTGAAGATGATGAAGAAGAAGCCATCGAAGAGGCGATTTTAGATGCGGCAGATGATTTATTACGCCAAGGCGATGGCGATATTTTGGTGTTTTTACCAGGCGAGCGTGAAATACGTGATACCGCCGACCATTTGCGCAAATACCAAGGTCGCTCACCTAAGTTAAAACATATCGAAGTGTTGCCATTATTTGCCAGATTAAGCATTGCTGATCAGCAAAAAATCTTTAAACCACATGGGCAACGCCGTATTGTGTTGGCAACCAACGTTGCCGAAACATCACTGACTGTGCCCGGTATTAAATACGTGATTGACGCTGGTTTGGCGCGCATTAATCGTTATAGTGCACGTGCCAAAGTGGAGCAATTGCAAATCGAAAAAATTTCACAAGCCGCCGCCAAGCAAAGAGCGGGGCGTTGTGGACGTGTGTCGAATGGTATTTGTGTACGGCTGTATGCTGAAGAAGATTTTAACAATCGACCAGCGTTTACTGACCCTGAAATTATCCGCAGTTCACTCGCTAGCGTCATTTTGCGCATGGGTGCATTGCGATTAGGTGATGTTGAGCAGTTTCCATTTATTGAAGCCCCCAGCTCTCGATTAATTTCCGACGGCTATCTGCAATTGCAAGAGTTAGGCGCGGTGGATGCCAAGCGGCAAATCACCGATATTGGTTTGCAATTGGCTAGGCTACCACTCGATCCGCGCATTGGCCGTATGATTTTGGCTGCGAAAAAAGAAGCGTGCTTGCAAGAAGTGTTGATTATTGCCAGTGTGCTGAGTATGCAAGATCCGCGCGAACGTCCAATGGATAAACGTGAAGCGGCAGCCAATGCCCATGCCAAATTTGATGGTGAAGGTTCTGATTTTATCAGCTTTCTTAAAATTTGGGATTGGTATGAGCATGCGTTTAAAAACAAACAATCTAACAAAGATTTATTGAATCAGTGTCATGCAAACTTCCTGTCATTTCTGCGCTTAAAAGAATGGCGCGAGCTCTATCTTCAATTAAAAGAAATTGCAGAAGAAATGGAGTTTAAGCTCAATACAAAAGCAGCCAATTACGAGCAAATCCATAAGGCGTTATTAGCGGGTTTATTAGGCAATATCGGCTTTAAAGATGGCGATAATGACGCTTATTCAGGTGCGCGTAGCATTCGTTTTTATGTCGCGCCTGGCTCATGCTTAAAAAAATCGCGACCAAAATGGGTCATGGCAGCTGAGCTGGTAGATACCTCAAAACTGTATGCGCGTTGTGTCGCAAAAATTGAACCCGATTGGATAGAGCCGCTCGCGCGTCATTTAACCAATAGTACTTATACCGACCCCCGTTGGGATAAAAAGCTAGCGCAAGTCACCGCATGGGAACGGGTGAGTTTGTATGGCTTAACGGTTGTGCCAAAACGCCGTGTGCACTATGGGCCGATTAATGTCGAAGTTTCACATGAAATCTTTATTCGTGAGGCATTGGCTAATATGGAGTTGGAGATAAAAGCGCCATTTTTAACCGAAAATAAGCGCATTATCGCCGAAATTGAAGAATTAGAACATAAAGCTAGACGTCAAGATGTGTTGGTTGATGAGCATGCTTTATTTGCGTTCTACGATAAGATTGTGCCGCAAGAAATTGTGAATGGCATCGGATTTGAGGCCTGGCGCAAAGAGGCAGAAAAGCAAAATCCTAGACTATTATTTCTGACTAAAGATGATTTAATGCGTCACGAAGCAGAAAGTGTGACCGAAACCCAGTTTCCAGAAACCATCGAAATGGATGGTGTTAGGATTCATTTAAAATACCGTTTTGAACCGGGTCATGTGTTAGATGGCGTTACCGCGACCATTCCTTTGGCTTTACTGAATCAACTAGATGCAACACGTGCCGAATGGCTGGTGCCAGGGATGTTACGCGAAAAAGTGACAGCGTTAATCAAGATTTTGCCAAAGACATTCCGTCGCGTTTGTGTGCCTGTTCCAGATTTTGTGACAGCCTTTTTAAGCCAAGCCAAAGTAGGCACGCAGCCTATTTTGATTGCATTGGTCAATTATATTCAGCAACAAACCAGCTTAAAACTGGGTGTTGACGACTTCATGATTGATAAATTGCCAGTGCATTTTTTCATGAATTTTAGTGTGATTGATGAAAAGCAGCGCGAGCTAGGCATGAGTCGTGATTGGCATGCTTTAAAAAATCAATTGGGCAATGCCGCACAACTGACGTTTAGAAATAGCACCGCCAATCACATCGAAAAATCAGGCATTCTACAATGGGATTTTGGCGATTTGCCAGCCACGTTAACCTTTAGCAAAGAAGGTCATCAGCTCACTGGTTATCCTGCACTAGAAGATCAAATTGATAGTGTGGCTATTAAACTATTTGATACCGAACAAGCGGCTTACAATGCGCATCGCGCAGGCGTTTGTCGATTAATGCGGTTTGAGTTAAAAGAGCAAATGAAGCAGTTGCAAAAAGCGTTGCCCAATTTTAATCAATACGCGTTACAACTGCGGAATGTGATTACGCCAGATGATTTAAAAGAGGATTTGGTCACCACATTAGCCGACCGTGCTTTTGTGGGTGAAGATGATTTGCCGCGCACCAACGATGCCTTTATGGCACTGAAACAACGTGCTAAAACACGCTTGCCAGCGGTGAAAGATGCGCTTTTCCGTATCATTACTCAGATTGGCACAGAGTATTTTGCACTAGCTGATGCGCAATCCAAAATGCCAGCTAAAGCCAATCGCCTAACAAAAGATGTCGAAACGCAAATGCAAAGTTTGCTTTATAAAGGTTGCTTTAGCCAAACGCCGTGGGATCAATTGCAACATCTGCCACGTTATCTAAAAGCCTTACGTTTGCGCATTGAAAAGCAACCGAGTAACCCCGATAGAGATGGTAAACATGCGGCCAGTATTGGTGTTTATTGGGATAGATGGCAAGCGGAGATGGAAAAGCAAAGCAAGTTAGGCGATATTTCACCCGCGTTGGCTGATTTTCGTTGGTTGATAGAAGAGCTGCGGGTGTCTTTATTTGCGCAAGAGCTTAAAACGCCGTTCCCCATATCGGTTAAGCGGCTTGATAAAGTTTGGAGTGATTTAATCTAGTCGTTGAGATTGACGCATTGATCAATCGTTTAATCTGCAACGCAGTGTTCATCCGCCATTTTGCCAATTGTCCAAATCGCTTCGTTGCCTTTGCCACGCAATGCGTATTGGCCGTTGCTATAGAAAAAGCCAGAGCCTGATACTTCCTGCGTTAAAGTCAGCGTTTGATTATCACCAAACTGCACAATAGCTACAGATGGTTTTTCATGATATCGCTTTTTGTAATGCTTTCCACCATGAATCGTAGTGTAGCCTTGTTCCGCAAAGGTGACAGTCAGAATAGAGCCGCGCTCACAGCGATAAACAACCTCAATATCTTCAGCTTGGAGATTCTTAGCTGGCGCGGATCGAATGGCCGAGCAAGCAGTTAATACCAACGTGCTCACCGCTAAAAACGCGATTAAAAGTCGATTAATAAATGGATTCAACATCATTAACTGACAATAAGCATTGAAAATTGTTCTATAGTTGCGTCAGCATTTTTCTAATCGCCTCTTCATCCAACCCTTTGCCAATGCACACTACACGGCTATTAGGCGATGCTTCTTTCCAGTCGATTAATAAAGTAGCTGGGTACGGCGTAAAATGCACAGCATGAATCGCGATGGGATGCGGCTGGTCTTCTACATGCAAAATCCCTTTTAAACGCAGCAATTGCTCGCCATGCGTATGGCAGAGTTTAAGCAGCACTGGTTTAAAGTTTTTCCAACTAATGCCGGTTGGCAGCGTCACGGTAAAGCTGCTAATTTCATCTTGATGTTGCACTGGGCTAGTCGGTAATTTACCGCGCATCATACTGGCAGGTTTAAGCGGCGCACGTAACCACCGATCAGGTTCGGCAATTTTACCAGTGGGGTCAAATAAGCCCACATCAATAATAAAATCAGGCTCAATTTCACCGTTTAACACTTTATGTTGTGTCGCTCCAGGGTTAATGCTAATCAGCTTTTCTTTTAACGCGCTGGTTTGTTCGGCGTTGGCAATATCCGTTTTGGTCATCAGCAATACATCTGCCACTGCCGCTTGTTTGCGTGCCTCGCCATGCTCGTTTAATTGTTGCAAACCATACATCGCATCAATCGTCACAATCACCGCATCCAAACGATAAACCGACTCAATCACCGGCTCATTCATCAAATTCGCCATAATCGGCCCAGGGTCAGCCATGCCAGTCGTTTCAATCACCAAACGGCTAAATTGCGGAATCGCCTCCATTGAACGCTTAAAATACAAATCGCGCATGGTATCGGCCAGCTCATTGCTCAGGGTGCAACACAAACAACCATTCTGTAAAAGTACCGCATTATCAGCCACATAACTACTATCCACATTCTGTGCGAGGATATGATCTAAACCTTCTTCACCCAGTTCATTGATGATGACGGCGGTATCTTTCATACCTTCGTGGGAAAGTAGCTTATTGAGTAGGGTGGTTTTGCCTGAGCCTAAAAAGCCAGTGAGTAGGGTGACGGGTATGCGGTGATCCATGGGTAATAAGCGTAAAATAATTGATAACAAAACTATTATACAATGTGTTAATGTAATGCAAATGAATTACATTAGCATTTGTTATGAAAGGAGTTGAAATGAAAACAGCAACAATTCCCGCACTAAGAGTCGAACCAAAGCTAAGAGAGTCCGCAGAAAATGCATTAGCCGAAGGCGAAACACTGTCAAGCTTTGTAGAAGAATCACTCAAAGCCAATATAGAGCGCCGCATGCATCAACAAAGCTTTATCGCACGTGGCATTATTTCTCGCGATGAAGCCAAAACAACGCAAGAATATTACGCCGCAGATAGCGTTATCAATGAACTAAAAGACATGCTAAAGAAAGCCTAACGTTGGCTTATCAAGTCAGATTTACCAAAGCTGCACGAGAAGATATAAAAAGGCTTTATGCGTTTTTGTTAACGCAAGACAAAACCGCCGCCGAGCACGCATTAACCACCATAGAGCAAGCCATACAATTGCTCAACACCTTTCCCTTCACCTGCAGAAAAGCGCAAGCAGATAACCCCTTTTTACGTGAGCTAGTGATTAGTTTTGGACATAATGGTTATGTCGCTTTATTTGAAATAGAAGAAAATGCGATTGTGACGATATTAGCCGTGCGGCATCAGCGGGAGGATGATTATTTGTAGCTAGCCTAGGGCGGGTTATAACCCGCCGTATGTGGTCTTCACCTTCGTAATGATACATTCAACACACTGCGCTCTGCGCGAGTAATAACCAATAAAAAGCATAGTACGTATATAATGCTGCCAAAACCCACATAGGAGCATTTATTATGAGCAAAAGACGCTCACCACGATTATTAAAAAAACTTAAATTAGGTGAATTTAAAGAGTATGGATTTGCATTTTCGGCAGATTTTACAAAAGAGCTGGAGATGGAGGCGCAGGAGCAATTGGTGATTGGCTTGTTAGATGACGTGATTCAGCCGCGCAAATTGGCTTTAGGCGGTTGGATTGATGGCGGTTTTGTGACGAAGTGGAAAAATGGTTCTGCTACTGAGGATGACAAAAAAGCCGTTGAAGATTGGCTTAAATCGAATAAAGCATTGAAAGATATTGAAGTCGGCCAGTTGGTAGACGCTTGGTACGAGTAGTTTTAGGTGAAATATTAGGTGAAATATTAGGTGAAATATTAGGTGAAATATTAGGTGAAATATTAGGTGAAAATAGTGCTTGGTACGAGTCAATCTAACTAAGGATTAGCCAATAAAAAACCCAGCCTAGGCTGGGTTTTGTTTTAAGCGTTTAAGCTTATTTGTTCATTACGTACATTGTTACTTCAAAGCCAAAACGCATTTCTGTAGCTGCTGGTGTTGTCCACATAATATTTCTCCTTTGGTTATCTAATCAAACATTCATCATTGCTGATCTGTTTGTATGACTTCGATAATATAGACATGTTTCATTACCCGCCTGCGTGTGTCACGTAATCACGCCTAATGATTTTACGTAATCACTATTTAAATAAATGGTGAAATAGCCAAAATGAAGGCTTTATCAATAAGTAAAATTGCGTATTTTTGGATTATTTATTTTTCTTTATGGTTTGGTTTATGAGCGTATTTTTAAAGCTAAATTTTTATGCAAAAACAGTTAAGCCATTATTAATAATTAGTTTTTTGATGGTTGTTGAAAATGGGTATGCAGAAGAGGTAATACATCTAGATAACGTTGATGTGATAGGTAATTACGATAATGGATTGGGTACTTCTGATGCTGCCAGCCAAGGGGTGGTAACGCGTAATTTAATTGAATCTAGGCCAGCACTTCGCACGGGTGAATTGCTGGAGTTTGTACCTAACTTAATTGTTTCTCAACATAGTGGCAACGGTAAGGCTAATCAGTATTATTTACGTGGTTTTAATTTAGATCACGGCACTGATTTTGCAACGTTTGTTGATGGTGTGCCAGTGAATATGAGGACGCATGCACATGGGCAAGGTTATACCGATTTAAACTTTTTGATTCCTGAGCTGGTTAACCGGATTGATTATAAAAAAGGACCTTATTTTGCCGAGGAAGGCGACTTTGCTTCGGCAGGTTCTGCACATATGCAACTGCTTAACCGAATGCCAAGCGGTTTGGCATCGGTTACTTTTGGTACATATGGCTATCAACGGTATCTGTTAGCCAATTCTCTGGCAGTTGCGGATGGTGATTTACTCTATGCGCTAGAGATGAACCGCAATAACGGCCCTTGGGAAAGTGAAGAAAATCTTAAAAAGATCAATGCTGTTTTGCGTTATTCAAGCGGTACTTATCTTGATGGATTTAATATCACGGCAATGGCGTATCATAACCAATGGGATGCTACTGACCAAATTCCTTTACGTGCGTTGCAAGCTAAAACCATTGACCGTTTTGATACGATTGATGAGACCAATGGTGGTGAGTCATCACGTTATAGCTTAAGCGTTGCACGTTATCTGCGTGATAATGATGGTGCATTTGATTTTAATGCCTATGCGCTTCATTCAAAGTTAAATCTTTACAGCAACTTTACCTATTTTTTGAATAATCCAATTGATGGTGACCAATTTAACCAAAATGAGCGCCGCACTGCAGTCGGTTTTAATGTGGCTAAAACATGGTTCGCTGATATGTTTGATTTGCCAACACAAAACAAAGTTGGGTTGCAAACACGTTATGATGATTTATCACCAGTAGCGCTATACAACACAGTTGCCACTAATCGCACGACATTGATTCGCTCTGATGAGGTGAAAGAGCTATCTAATGGCTTGTTTATTGAGAATAGTACGCAATGGCATGATCAGTTTAGGTCAGTTTTGGGATTGCGGTATGACCATTATTATTTTGATGTGGATAGTAGCATTCAAAACAATTCAGGTAGGGAGCAAGACCACATAGTTTCACCCAAACTTTCACTGATCTTTGGGCCTTGGGCACAAACAGAATTTTTTGTTAATTACGGTGAAGGTTTTCATAGCAATGATGCACGAGGTACTACGCAAACTGAGTTGCCCAATGGCGACCCAGCTTCGCCAGTGACGCCACTTGCCGCATCAAAAGGCAGTGAAATTGGGTTGCGTACCGAGATTATTCCCAATCTACAAAGCTCGCTGGCTATTTGGCAATTAGATTTAGATTCTGAGCTGCTTTATATTGGGGATGCAGGCGAGACCGAGCCTACCAGGGCAAGTAAACGCAAAGGGTTTGAATGGAGTAATCATTACATTGCTAACGATTGGCTGCTATTGGATTTTGATGTGGCGCTATCGCAAGCACGTTATCGAAACGATGACGGTTCAGGCCGACATATCCTTGGCTCACTTGGCAGAGTCATTTCTTTTGGTGCTAGCTTTAATAACATCCATCAATGGTCAGGTGCATTTCAGTTGCGCCATTTTGGGCCAAGGCCATTGTTAGAAGATAATAGTGTGCGCTCAAATTCCACAACGGTGGCTTACGCGCGAGTAGGGTATCAAGTGAATCCTCAAACTAAAATAACATTGGATGTGTTTAATTTATTTAACCGCAAACAAAGTGATATTGATTATTTTTATAGCTCTAGACTGAATGGCGAAGCGGCTGGCGGTGTGGACGATAAGCATTTTCATCCTGTTGAACCGATTAGTGCGCGGCTAACAGTGAATTATCATTTTTAAAGTTGATTGCGTTTATGCGATTTAACAGGCAACAAAAAACCCAGCCTAAGCTGGGTTTTGTTTTAAGCGTTTAAGCTTATTTGTTCATTACGTACATTGTTACTTCAAAGCCAAAACGCATTTCTGTAGCTGCTGGTGTTGTCCACATAATATTTCTCCATGTATTAAGTCGTTAAGTTTGTTTATTTCAAACATTCATCATTGCTGATGTGTTTCTATGAATATTATAATACAGGCTTGTTGCATGATTGGCCTGAGCGAGTCACGTAAAAACGGCTAATGATTTTACGTAATGTTGAATATAGTAAGCATGAGGCAAAAGTAATCATTTAATCATTAATAAGTAATTGTCTGTTTTGCTTATTTGCGCAACAATGTTGCATTACATCGTAAACTAGTTATTGATTATGCGCTTTATATGCACCATTTTATGTTTGGGTTGTTTTCATTTTGCTTACGCAGGCAGTACGTTTTTACTAGCTGATCAAGAAGTTGAATCTGGAAAATCGGTCTCATGGATGCAAACAGTTGCTAGTACTGCGCTACCCATTACTGTGATTCACGGTCGATATCCGGGCCCAGTATTGACACTAACGGCTGGTATTCATGGGGATGAGTTTCCTGCTATTTTTGCGCTACAGCAATTACGCCAAACGATTAAACCAGACGCATTACATGGTACGTTGATTATTGTGCATCTCGCTAATCTTGAAGGCTTTCATGGCAGAAGAGTGGCGTTAAGCCCTGTTGATGAGAAAAACTTAAATCGTGTTTTTCCAGGGCATGCCAACGGCACCTTGACCGAGCAAATTGCTGATTTTTTGACACGGGAAATTATTACTAAAACCGATTATTTGATTGATATTCATTCAGGTAGCTGGAACCAAACGCTGTTGCCACATGTGTATTCCCCTGTGCTGAACAATGCCACACTTGATAAGAAAACCTTAGATTTTGCTAAAGCATTGGGCATACCGCATATTGTTTTATATGACGAGCGACCTAACGACCCAGCGCATTCCATTTCATATCCCAATACGGCGCAAACCAGAGGTAAGCCTGGATTGACGTTAGAAGTAGGGCAGCTTGGGCAAAGAAAGCAAGCAGATATTGAATCGATATACCAAGCTTGTATGCATGCAATTCATCATTTAAACATGTTGGAGCTTGTTTCAAAAACCCAGTCTAATCCAGTGCTTTATCGCAAATTAGTGAGTATTAAAAGCCCTCATACAGGCATTTTCAATTCAATGGTAAAGGTTGGCGATCAAGTTATGGCAGGGCAGGAAGTCGGTTGGATAAGCGATTATTTTGGTCATCGCATCGCGACATTGTATTCGGCTGTTACGGGGACTGTTTTGATGCAAAAAGACACACCACCGATTCGTAAAGGTGAAGCAACAATTGATATTGGTATTCGTTAATGCCGGACTGAAAATTATCGGACTGTAAATTTTAGTTTGCTTAATAAAACTTCACTACATGACCAATTTGGTTGCTTCGCCTTAATGCCACTGATTACACAATATCTATTTTCCCATGGTCATCGCAGTGATCGCCATGCGGGTGATGCAGATGACCATCAACTAAATAATCAATGTGATCACCATGCGGTACTGCAGGGTGTCCGCAATCAGGCCCATGGATATGCGCGGCGTCATGACCAGCGCATTGGTGTGCTGGCGTGCAGGTGTCTGGATTTTGGGTGCTGATTTCTATCGTATGCTCATCCACGTGATCGCCATGCATATGGTGTAAATGACCGTCGTGCAAATAATCGACATGGTCTTGGTGTTTAATGGCTACATGGCCACAATCTTCGCCATGTTGGTGGCTGTGGTTGGCATGTTGTTCGCAAGGTTTGTTCATGATAATGCTCCCTCAACTTAAGATAATTAATGTCAGAAATCAGTGTAGTCAAAAATATACCTATTTTGGTTAACAAGCAAGTATTAAAAACAAGGTAGAGACAGGCTTGCAATGTATGTGGCGTGGTTATTTAAGATTAAAAAGCCAAATATTTTCTGCAGATTCAACCTATATTTGATTAATTGTTAACCACTTCTTTATACGCTTCGATGGATTCAATCTGAATTTTGTAACCCGCAGATCCTAAGCTGGTATTTGTGAGCATAGTTCGCATCTTGCCGATGATGGTGACCGGCCCTTGAATCAGCGCGGCATCTTTTAATATTTTATTTTGTTGTGGATGATTGTTTGTTGCATTGATGGCATGAATAGCCTGGTTGCTTGGCGGAGGCGGCACATGAATGCAGGCGCCAAAATAAGGTACTAATAGAAATTCTTTCACCTTATTTTTATCAATATCCAAAGGGACAACAAAACCCGCAATTCTGACGCGTTGTCCGTTTAATGCTGGAATGATGGGCGCACTTTTCCACGCTTCGCCTACAGCAATAAGCGCATCTCTTGCACGTGGATCGCTGTCTTCTAGCTTATCTAACTCTAATCCTTTGAGCGCTGCTAGCGGATCCCAGTCTGCTGGAGAAAGCTCATCCCAGTTCAAGTTTTTGTATGCGATATTAGGCGCTACTGTTGCTGGATTTTCCTTTTGTAGTGATTCACCCACTTTATATGGCGATTTTTCGGCCGCATGTAAATTACATACACTCAGTGTGACGATACAAATGGCGACGAGTCGAAGAGAAAAAGTCAATGTATGCTCCATGTGTTATAAGGCCGTTTCGACAGCAGGCTGAACAATATCAGCTTGCATTTGGTAGCCAGCTACACCCAGTGCCGATGTTGTTTGTGTTACCTGAAGCTTGCCGCTCACTGCAACAAATGTTTCCAACTCATTCAATGGTAATCCTTTCCCCGCGACCTGTACATAAATCACTTGATTGCTTGGGGGTGGCGGCGAGTGAATACACGCGCCAAAGTAAGGCACTAATAAAAAGGTTTTGGTCAAATTAACATCGCCATCTAATGGCACCATATAGCCATTAATCGTCACAGCTTTGCTGTCTAAATGACTAACCACTGGCGCATTATTCCATTGTTCTCGCACATTTTTTAATAGTTCGAATGCACGTGGATCGTCATCTTCCATAGTATCTAAATCAATGTCTTTTAATAGTGCCATTGCATCCCAATTGTTTGGCGTGAGTGCACGCCAGTCTAATAAGGGATAATCTACCGAGCCTGTTATTGGCAAGCTTACATTTTCTGTTGGATGTGTTGATTGATCGCAGCTTAAGATAGCTAAAGTGCTGAGAATATAAAGTAGCCACTTATTATGGGCTGCAAATATTGATTTACGTATCATTAAATTCTTGGTGTTAAACCATCAATTAACGATAATCGATAAGCACGATAGCCTGGGATCACACTCGCTAGCAAGCTCACTACTAAAACTGCGCCAACTAGTTGTAATTCGCTAAACGAAATAACAGGAGCATTAAATACAATCCCATAGCGCGATTGTGCCATGGGCGCCAATATCAAGGTTAATACCGATAACAATGCAACACCCAACACAATGCCTGATAGCGAGATGAATAAACCTTCGCTGGTGAGCAACATCCATAAGTCGCGTGGTCTTGCGCCAACCGAGCGCAAAATGGCAAGCTCTCGTCTACGTTCATTTAAGCCGGCCAGCACAACGGCGATTAATCCGCTTAAGCCAACAACAACCACCATGGCAGAAACGGCTTTTAATGATTGTTCTGCCACATTCACCACTTGCCAAAGCTGCTCAAGCGCTACGCCTGGCATGACAGCAAGTAAGGCTTCTTTATCATTTGTATTGATCTCGCGCTGTACTTTAAACACGGCAGCCCGGTTCTTGAGACCAATTAGCGTTGCTGTGATTTCTTTTGGCGCTAAATCAAATTTTTTAACATACTCCGCTGGAATAGAAAACCCTGGCATGGGGGCGCCGCCTATCCAATCTAAGTGAATGGCATTAATCGCTTCTAAACTGACATGCACAGTGCGGTCGACTGGCGTGCCTGTTGGTGCAAGAATACCCACCACCGTAAATGGCTTATTGTCATGTTTCGGTCCAGTGACACGCATGCCATGATTGAGTGTGATGCTGTCGCCCAGCTGATAGCCACGTTGTGCTGCAACTTCTGCACCAAGCACGACATCAAAAATAGCATCAAATGGTTTGCCTTGTGAAAAGCGGAGTTGTTGTGTATCGCCATACTGAAAATACTTAAAATAATGACTATTAGTCCCAAGGACAGGAAAACCGTGGTGTGAATCTCCTAATGCAATGGGAATAGACCAAGCGATCATTGGACTATTGCTGATGGCTTGGTATGAGGCCCAGCTCATATTGTTGGTTGCTTCACCCATGCGAAATACGGCATAAAGCATTAATTGCACATTGCTGGTTCTGGCACCAACGACTAAATCTGTTGCCGAGATGGCGTGGCTAAAACTATCATGTGTTTGTGTGCGTAAACGCTCTACACCCAGCAGCATGGTTACGCTAAGCGCAATGGCGATTACCGTGAGGCTAAGGGTGAAGCGGCGGTTCCAAGCGCTTTTTAAGGCTAACAATAGAAGATGTTTCATGCAGTTTCTGACAATGTTGTTTGATTAATTGCCTTGTTCATACTGATTAAATCAATTTCTCGATGAAAGTGACTGGCTAATCTGCGGTCATGACTCACAAACAGCAGTAAAGCATTGGCTTCTACGCATTCATGCAAGAGCAACTCAAGAAAAGCCATCTGTCTATCAGCATCAAGCGCCGAGGTTGGCTCATCTGCAATAATCATCTCTGGCTTGCCAATGAGTGCGCGTGCCGCCGCCACGCGCTGTTGCTGGCCTACGCTGAGTTGGGTTACAGGTTGATGCCAAAGTGTTGGGTTCAAATCCAGCTTGGTGAGCAAACGCTCGGCTTCCGCTTTGAGTGTGTTGCCACTAGCAAGCGTTTTTGTTCGCCGCAGTTGAGAAAATTGACAAGGCAACAAAACGTTTTCCAAGACTGACAAATAAGGAATCAAATTAAACTGTTGAAAAATGTAGCCAATATGATCTGCCCGTACGCGGTCGCGCTGGGTTTGTGACAACTGATTAAACGCATGACCCAATAGTTTGATTGTGCCACGCTCAGCCGTTAGTACGCCGCCTAATAAACCAAGCAATGTGCTCTTGCCACTGCCACTTGGGCCATATAAAAAAATGCGTTCGCCAGCATGGGCTTCAAAGTTTTCGATATCCAAGCAGGCTAACTGCATGCCCGGATAGCGAAATAGTAAGTCTTTGATGACAATCTGCTGCATACTGAATTACCAAGTTAATTGGGGTTTGTTGGCTGTGATTGTAGCTGCTGTTTGACCGCGATGACTAATAACTTCTGCTGTTAACTGATGTAAGAGAGGGAAAGCCTTAAATACATTGATTTGCAAATCTCGCAAACGGTTGACTTGATTGCATTGATAAACCATTTCAGCATCTAAATCAGCATGTCCTGCTGCATGGTCATGCGCATGTTGAGTCGTCGTTTCAGCTTGATTTTTTTTCTTAATCACTAAAGAATCTAACTGAACACTTTGTAACTTGCACTGCGCGTCTTTGGATGGCAAAAAAAGAGACGGCTTATAAAACTGCTTAATCATGTTTTGCACTTGTTCAACTTCCGCCTGATTACGTGGCTTATGCTCAAAACCCAATAAGTTATCTAAAGGGCTAGAAAAATGGATGGTGAGCGTATTGGCATCTACCGCAACTTGGAGTGTGGCATTGCCATGTTGATGAGCGGCTAACGATACAGCAAGCGCCTGTGATGAGAAGAAATAGCCAACCAAAAAAGCCTCTAATCCTAATCGTTTTTTCACTAAAACACCTCGCTTCCATTAGCCTATTAGAAAATAATACTACTTTTACTTTATTCACTGCTTGATTAGTTTAGCGCAGCCTCATCAATCAAACATAGTGCTAATCCTTGTTCAAACCTATCTTTTGGTAAATTTTTACCAATAAAAACCATCACTGATTCACGTTTTTCGTCGGGCTTCCATTTGCTGCCTTGTTCTCCGCCCATCAACATATGCACGCCTTGAAACGCCCAACGATGTGCATCCTTATCAATATATAGTAAACCTTTGTAACGCAACAATTCTGTGCCATAGATTTCTAACATCGCGCTTAAAAAGACTTCTAATTTCTCCATATTAAATGGACGTTCAGATCGAAACACAAATGAAGCAATATCATCATCATGCTCATGACTGACATCTTCTAAGAAGTCAGGTTCAATTTTTAATATATCCTCAAGTGAAAACCCTGCAATATCCAAAATATCATTAATCTCTGTTTGACCAAAATGGACGTGCTTAATGGGCGCTCGTGGATTCATTTGGCGCAATCTTGTGGTAATTGCTTGCACTGCTTCTGGCGTGACTAAATCAGTTTTAGAGAGTAACACTCTATCGGCAAAGCCTACTTGTTCTAATGCTTCATGGTGCGCGTCAAGTTGTTGCATACCATGCACAGCGTCAACCACGGTAATAATTGCATCAAGGTTGTAACGCGCCCGAATCTCTTCTTCTACAAAAAAAGTTTGTGCAACAGGTGCGGGGTCAGCCAAGCCAGTGGTTTCAATAATGACGCGGTCAAATTTAAGCTCGCCGGCATCATTGCGCTTGGATAAATCACCCAAAATACGCACCAAATCGCCACGTACTGTGCAGCAAATACAGCCGTTATTCATTTCTACAATTTGCTCTTCCCCTTGGAATAATAAACCGCCATCTACGCCTGCCTCGCCAAATTCATTTTCAATCACGGCAATACGCTGGCCGTGATGTTCGCTTAAAATACGGTTCAATAAGGTTGTTTTGCCAGACCCTAAAAAGCCTGTCAGAATCGTTGCTGGTATCATTGTTTCGGTCAATTTATACTCCTAAATGTTCTAGTGCTTTGGCAATTGAAACGACGCTCAGCCCCAATCCCATTAAGCTCAGTTGAAAAAACATATCGCGTGGTGTGCGATGATGGTGTAACTCTGGTAATAAATCGGCAACGGCTATATAAATAAAACTGGCTGCTGCAACGGTTAACACATAAGGGATAGCTAGGCTCGCATTAGTCAGACTCATCCAACCAATCACGCCGCCCAATGTCATGGCCACCCCTGAAAGTGCATTAAGCAAAAGGGCTTTTGATTTCGTTACTCCCGCATTGAGCAATACCATAAAGTCTGAAATTTCTTGTGGTATCTCATGAGCAGTAATTGCAATCGCGGCTGCCCAGCCTAATTTCCAATCAGCCAAAAATGCTGCTGCCAGTAAAATGCCATCAACAAAGTTATGCATGGAGTCGCCAATCACAATCATGGCAACAATCGGTTTTTCGTGCGTATGGCCAGACAACGTTGCATGATCATGTCGCCATAAGGCGAGTTTTTCCAATAAGAAAAATCCCATAATACCCACTATCAATACCCAACCAATTTCAGTCATCTCTAAACCAAGATGCACTGCTTCAGGCAATAAATCAGTTAACGCAAAGCCCAATAACACCCCCACGGCAAACGCCACCATGCGATTGGCAAAGTTGGCTAAAAAAGTAAGGGCAACAGTGGCTGCAAGAAAAACCGACAAAACACCTCCAACGAGTGTAGCCAGTATTATTTGGAATAAAGTCATGTATTTATTTTATAAAATGGTTGATAACGCTGAGTCAAATCGTCGCTATTTTCATTTGATTGGCCTATTGACCGAACGAGGGTAAATGCATAAATGCCGCTGGTGTCATTGGTTTATCTTCAAAAAGATAAGGGTATAAATAATGTCTTAGCTCAGTGTGAAAGTTGGTTATTTGTGCTCGGTGGGCAAGCAGGTGTGTGATATTGCTCTCACCAGCCGCTTCTAATTGACGTTGCGCCCATAGGCTGGGTATTAGATAGCCTAACTGAGCGGTTGCCTGATCACGCTCGACTAGTGCACGCACTCTTTCCTCAATTTGTTCTGCTAAATTAACATCAGCCATATGTTGAAAAGCGAAATACCATTTCCAGTGAAATCGACCCGTGACTGGTGGCGTGTGTTGCCACGCTGGATAAAGGTCATAAAACGGAGTAAGTGTGTCTGTTTTTGGTAAATCCCAAGCGTTGTGAACCAGTTGGCGGTGTTGTAGCGCTATTTGACTACCTTCTTGTACAGGATAACGTTGGTGTAGCCAAAGTTGTGACAAGTTTGGCAGTATGACACACAACAATAGCCAAATAGAGGCTAGTACCATCGCATTGAAGCTGGCGTTAAGCGCATTTGGACGTAAGCTCACGATGGCACATAAGCTTGTCCAAAATAATGTGTATAAAGTGGTAATGCCAACGATTTGGATGAGTGTGGTCAGCGGTAGCGATTGGATGAACGCTAAAACGATAACAGGCGTTATTAACGTTAGCACAATGAGTAGCCAGCGTAATAGCAAGCGCTTCGCCCAAAACTGGACTGGGCAAGAGGATAAACTAGTCAAGAATTGTAATCGCTGTGCTTGAAACTCACTGGCTTTTAAATCGTGCATTAAAGCAATACAAAGTAAGGGAGAAAAGAACATGAGCCAGAAGGCAAAGTCAAATGCGCCAAGCATGACATACTCAGGGTGGTGCGACTCTCCATCGTAAATCTGGCTTTGCAAGCCTAACAAGCGAATGCGTTGGACATAGGGCGTTACAAGCCGATTGCCTAATGCGATAAAGCTCCATTCAGATGGGTGCTGATAAACATAATGAAATACATAATAGCCAACTTCGCCCGCATCTATCAGGCCACCATGGCTATATTCTGCTACTTGATGCGCTTGTTGAGTGGCCTGCTCTTGCTGCGCATGGCTGATTTGTTCACGTATGTGACTGATATTTTGCCAGCCGTTGAATAGGCTTAAACAGGTTAGCGCTAGGCTAACCAAGAGTAAGTAGACGATGCTCCGCTGTTTGAGCAACAAGCTTAGTTCATGTTTCATGTGCGGTGTATGATTCTTGAAAGCAGGTAACAAGGCAGTAATGCCCAGCCCAGCAACACCAAAAACGCCGCAATAATAGCGTATTTGCTGACGGATAATGCTGCTAAATGCACAGGTGGACGCGGGGCATTTTTCCAAAACTCAGCCGAAACACGGGTATTTTTATCGTTTTCCTGACTCACTTTCAAGATGTGTATTTGATTAAGATATTCTATTAATTGATAACGACGATTTTCAGCTTGCGCTAAAAAAGCTTGATGATGTGCCAAATCATTGCCACTACTAGCCATTTGCACATATTGCAAAGCTAAAGATGGTGTTAGCCACAGCCATTTACGGATTGATGCGTTTTGTTGGTTGAGTTGCGCATCATGCAGACTTTGCTGCTCTCTGTACACTTGAGTGGTTAAGCGTTCGCCTTCTTGCATCAACAGCCCACTGTAATTGACAGGTAAATCGTCGGTGCGTGTTACGCCATATTGGTTAAGTAGGCTGGCTTTGAAAGACGCAAAATGTGGATCGTTTGGATTGTGACTATCACCGATTTCTTTCAGTTTATGTTCTGCATGATATTCAGCCTCGGTGCGTGGTTGCGTCGGGTGTAATATTTGCGCCATATTGGCTAAACTGCGAGGAAAAATAATACATACACAGACCCAGCATAATAACAGCGTTAATAACGCGCTATGCAATTGTCGACTGTGCCATGAGACCAAAATGACGACCAAGCACCAGCCTGCAATATAGAGAAATTGCGCAGCTAGCAGTGTAGAAAACCTGAGTAAAGCTTGATCGCTTCCCCAGATCCACGCGGCAGTTAAGATGGCTTGTAGCAACAATAAAACCGCCATCGGCGTAAATAGTGCTAGCCATTTGCCAACTGCAACACACCAGGCAGGTGTGCCATTGCCGCGCATATAGGCAAGTGTGCCAGTTACTTTCTCTGCTGTGATGGTGGCATAGGCGATCATGATTAAAAACAAGGGCATCCACCACTGCACAATCATGGCAGGGGTAATCAGCGGAAAGCGTCCTAAACTGGTGGCTTCAGTTGCTGGATTGAAGTTGGCACTGTTTAAACGATGGGCTTCTAAATACACCAGATGACCAGACTGATCGATAATACCAGGTTCAATTACGGTGAGCGGGTGCAGTGGTTTGGCGACAAAATCACCATAATGCGAAACACGGTGTGGGTGGCGATCGGGTTGAGATTGCCAATCTTGTTGACTGCGTTGTGTGACTTGCGCCACATTACGCGCATGGTCTTGCCAATGATGGTGTGCAGCATATGTTGCGAGCGACCACAGTATAACGAGCACCAAAAGTAATAAAACGGGTATGCGTGAATGCCATAGGCGATGCCATTCATTGCGCATAATGATCAAGACAGGAGATGATGTCATGCTTGCCCTTGATAGAGGCGCTTAAGGCTGTCCAATGTGAGCGTTGTTTGATCAATGGATATAGGTTGTAAATTACCATTTGCCAGCATAAACAATTGGTCAGAAAAGCCCATGGCAGATAATACATCATGCGTGACTACCAAGACTCCCATGCCGTTATTTTTGCATTGTAGAATCAACTGATTCAGTTCTTCAGTGGTTTGCGGATCCAAGCCCGAGTTGGGTTCATCCAATAACAATAATTTAGATTGTTTTGCTAAAGCCAACGCCAGCATCACTTTTTGCTTCATCCCTTTTGAGTAATCACTACAAGGGCGCTGCCATGCCTGTTGCTCAAGACCTACCTGACGCAAATAGGCTTCGATAGCCTGTGTTGTTTGCTGCGCATTTGATAAGCTTAAAAAATAGCGGATATTATCAATGGCTGATAAGTGACCATACACGGCTGGTTGTTCGGGCACATAGGCCAAATGTTGGCGTGCTATTAGCGTTTCAGCGAGTATGCTATGACCTAAGATGTTTATATCGCCATCCAGATGCGCATTTTTATCGGCCAGCCCAAGAATGCATTTTAGTAATGTAGATTTACCAGCACCGTTGCTTCCTAAAATAGAGATAACTTGACCACTATTGATGGTTAGGTTGAGGTTTTGTAATACTTTCTTATCAGAGAATGCACACGAAAACTGCCTAATTGCTAGTAAAGACATATTTTCCATTTAAAAATCTAATGTTGCCGATAAAGTAAAATTTCTACCGGCACTTGGCGAATGTATGGTGTCAATTCCGCTGTTACCAAAATCAAACACATATTCATAAAATTCATCAAAAATGTTATTGGCCTGCAGGCTTACCTTACCCCAGCTAGTGTTGTAATCAACATTTGCATTAGTCAATGTATATGCGCCAAACTTGCCACCAACATTGGCTTCGTTGACATAATAAGCCCCTTGTCTATCCACATGCAGACGCGCAACCAATTGATCACTATGGCTATATTGTATGCCTAAAGATGCTGTATGGGCTGGGATGCCACGTAATTCATTGCCTTCAAATGCTTGTAAGTTAGACGCTGTTTGGACAATATCTGAGTACACTTTAGAGAAATTACCCCAAATCATCCATTGCGTATTGATGGGTAAATCAAAGCTCGCATCAATCCCTTTGCGCTCTGTTTGACCAACATTTTGCCCCGTGCCATCAATCACTACAAACTCATCATCGGCATCTTGTTGCCAGTAAGAAACGCGGGTATTGAGTTTACCCCAATTGCTTTTTAATCCAAGCTCCCAGCCATCGTTGATTGAAACATCACGTGCATTTGTATTGCCAGCTGTAAAAAGTTCTCCACCAAATGGATGTTGAAATGACCGACCCCAGTTTGCAAAAATCAGTTGCTCTTCTGTCAGGTTTGCAAACACGTTTAGCTTTGGTTGCACAATCGTATCTATATCAAGCATGCTTCTATTGCTGGCTACATTATTCACAACAAAAGCACGATTGGTACTACCGGTTAATCGGTCAGCGCGTAAGGCGGCATTCCAACGCAGCCATGTGGTTGGCGTATTCTCTATTTTGGCAAAAGCACCTTGTGCTGTGAAATCAAAATCAAAATCTCGGCGGGTTTGGATGCCTCTAAAGCGTTGTTCTAAAACATCTTGTTTCTCAATGTCGTAACCCGCTTCAAACAACCAATTTGGATTCATTTGCCAATTCAGTTTTGCAATCAATCCAGTCGAATCTTGGTCATCAAAACGGTTTTCTATCTGCGTTTGTGCGGCTGAAAAGCGCACACTACGTTGACGTTCAAAATTTTGCCAATAAGCTTTTATACTTAAATCGACATCATTATTAATGAAATAGTCATAATGTAGACTGATGTGTTTAAATTCTTTTTCGCCACCATCATCACGTGCGAAATCAGCGGAACTTGTCGGGTTACGCCTTGCTTCTTCTTTGCTTAAATAACCTGGTGCTTCAAGAGCATTATATTTTCCATACTTGGTGCTCAGCGCTAGGCTGGATTTTTCAAAATCATATTGCCAACGTCCTGAAAGTGCTATTTTTTCAATATCAGTGTTATCGCGATAACCGTTGCCTGCGCGATAGCCTAGAGCATAGTTTTGAGTAAATGAATTGGCTTTATCACCATAATAACCTTGCAATTCTCGTGTATTAAAACTAGCACCTGTGAATTGCAATTGTTTGCCTTGGTCTTTTCTTGTTTCAACTTTGTAATTCCCTGCTGTCGCAAAAACGCCCGTACTTGGGTCGCTAGTCCCTTTATAGACTTGAATGCTTTGAATATTGGTTGGGAAAAGATAATCCATCTCGTTATAACCATTATTCAAATTAGATGGGATACCATCAACTAATAATTTTGCATGCGGAGTGGTGCCATCTCCTGCAAAACCACGAATCGAAATGTCAGTATTAATGATGCCTTGGTTATACCGTGACAAGACGACGCCAGGTGTCTTGGTAAACAATTCTAAAGTATCTGTGATACTTTCATACTCAAGTTCGTCACGCGTAATAACATCTACTGAACCAGCTAAACTGGTAGCTTTAATAAAATCTTGTGAGCCAATGACAACGATCGAGTCTAATTGAGTCTGCTCTTCTGCTGCTGATAATATAGGATAGGCTAAAAGTAACGATAAAAAGAGAGGTTTTAGCGTGGAGTAGGTGTGTTTCATTGCGCGATTCCTGTTGATATAAGTTTATCTTCTTGTGTTTCTTCTGCTTGGTGGACCAGCCATTGCGGAAATGGGTCAGCAAATTGTCGCCAAGCTTCCATGCCCTGTGCAATTTCCACATCGTTTAATAAGCAATCATCAAACTGTGCAATGATTTCAGCTTGGTTCATTTGCATGCCGATGATGACAATTTCTTGCTGTCTATCACCATAGGGTTCTTCCCAGCGTGATTTGATATGAGCAAACGCTTCTTCATCTTCTGGCCAATGTTCGTTCGCTGTCGCAACCCACCACATACCAGCTAATTCTGTGCGTGTAACAGCACCAGCTTGCGACCAGCTGCCACAAAATTCAGGTCGTGAAGCGATCCAATAGCGACCTTTAGAGCGAATGACGCCTGGCCATTCGGTATTAAACCATTGCCATAAACGCTCTGGGTGGAAAGGCTTGCGTGCGCGATAAACAAAGCTAGCAATGCCGTATTCTTCTGTCTCTGGAATATGCGCACCGCGTAACTCTTGTAACCAGCCTGGCGCTTCTTCTGCTTGTTCAAAATCAAACAAACCTGTGTTCATTATGCGGTCTAGAGGCACTTTGCCAAATTGGCTTTGGATGATTTGTGCGCGTGGATTGAAGGTCTTAAGAATGGCCTCTAGTTGCGCAACTTCACTTGCTTGCATTAAGTCTGTTTTATTCAATATCAACACATCACAAAATTCGATTTGATCCACCAATAAATCCACTACGGTGCGCTCATCCTCTTCGCCAAGCGATTCACCCCGCGCGGCAAGCATGTCTTGTGAGCTGTAATCTTTTAAAAAATTGTAGCCGTCAACCACTGTCACCATAGTGTCGAGTTGTGCAACATCGCCCAATGAGATGCCGTCATCATCGGCAAAGGTAAACGTTTCGGCAATCGGTAGTGGTTCAGAAATGCCAGTGGTCTCAATTAATAAGTAATCAAAGCGATTTTCTTTGGCTAGGCGTGTTATTTCGACCAACAAATCTTCACGTAAAGTGCAGCAGACGCAACCATTGCTCATTTCAACTAATTTTTCTTCTTGACGCGAGAGCGCGGCGCCACCTTCGCGTACCAATTGGGCATCGATATTCACTTCAGATATATCGTTGACAATGACAGCGACGCGCTTACCTTCGCGGTTATTTAAAATATGGTTAAGCAGGGTAGTTTTGCCAGCACCTAAAAATCCAGATAGTACTGTTACAGGTAGTTTTGAATTCACAATTTTTCCATCTTAATAATGCAACATGATTGCAATTTAATTTAATCGCATTATAAAGAAGACGGGTTATTAATGCAACAATGTTGCAAATAGTGGTCTGTGTTTTGTTTGGTTTTTGTTAGCTAAGGCTAGAGATGCAGGTAGTTACGCATTCAGACATGTTGCACAAATGCCTTTAAGGCTTACTTCTATGGTTGAGACATGGTATTGCTTGATCAGCTTTTCAGGTAGATTGGCTTCAAATTCGTGGATACAAACAACCGAACCACAACGCTCACACTGCAAATGTGCATGGGCGTGACCGTTGTCAAACATTTTTTTGAGCGACGTGGGTTTGTATTGTTGTTGGTGTAAATCTGTATTGGATTGAAATTTCCATGATCGGTTGTCTGTTAAAATTTTATGTATCAGCTTGTGTTGGTGTAACCAATCCAGTACACGATAAATCGTGACGCGATCAAACTCTTTGTTGCCTTCTAACAGATTCAGTATCTCGGCATGACTGAGAGCTGCAGTCGCGTGAGAGATGGTTGCCAACACCGCAACTCTGGCTTTGGTTGGTCGTAATCCTGCCTCTATGATGAGTTTTTCAACGTTTTTCATGATGCATTATGAACTACAAGATAGCATAGAACAACCTGCTTTCTGTCTTGCCCAATCAGGTCGTTTTTGTTCAAACTGTTCCATGCCAGCTTGTTTGGTATAAGGATTTTTTAATAACGTAAGCAAGGTGAGCAAGCGTTGGTTATCGCCTTTTTCTGTCAGTAAATCAATCGCTTCCTGTGCCATATAATTACGCAGTACATAGCGAGGATTATGCGATTGCATTTTTGTTAGGCGCTCTGCAGGAGATAGCTTGCTTTGCTGGACACGTTTTGCATAAGTGTTGAGCCATTGCTGCACATCATCACCAAATTGTTTAACACCTTGCTCGGTATAAAACGCATCTTTGATGCTGTTTATCGTTGGTGTTGTGATGTCTAGATCGGCTAGTTTGGTAAAAAATAGTGTCATATCCATCTCAGCACGCGTCATGAGTTCAAAGATACGATTAACCAACTTGCCATCGCTATCTTGCCAAGTATCTAAACCAAATTTTCCTGCGAGAGATGACGTTAATGCTTTTAAATAAGTATTATCGTAATGGGTTATGGCATCCGCCAAGCCTTCGGTATTCGGTAGGATAGTGCTGAGCGCATCGGCTAGACGTTCCATATTCCAGCGTGCAATATCAGGCTGGCGGCCATAACAATAGCGTTTACCTTGTGCATCGGTTGTATTGGGCGTCCAGCCAGGGTCGAAGTTATCTATCCAACCATAAGGGCCGTAATCAATGGTGAGGCCGATAATCGAAAGATTATCGGTATTCATGACGCCATGCACAAAACCCACACGCATCCAATGCGCGATTAATAGGGCGGTACGTTCGCAGATTTCTTCAAACCACGCTTCAATCAGCTCTGGCGATGGATTTTCTTTATCTAAGCTTAGGACAGTTGATGGTAACCAATCAGCAAAATCTCTATCAATAGTAAAACCAATAAAGCGTTTGAGTAAATCTAGCTCGCCATTGCTTGCTAGTAACTCAAAGTGGCCAGGTCGCGTAAATGATGGGGCAACGCGACAAACAATCGCGCCGGGTTCCATTTGTGGGTTGCCATCATAAAACATATCCCGTCTCACTAAATCGCCGGTTGAAACGAGGCTCAATGCACGCGTAGTTGGTACGCCTAAATAATGCATCGCTTCAGAACACAAAAACTCGCGTAAGCTAGAACGTAATACAGCGCGACCATCCGCACTACGTGAATAAGGCGTTTCGCCTGCGCCCTTGAGTTGTAGCTCAAAGCGCTTACCTTCATGCATCAATTCGCCTAGTAAAATAGCACGCCCATCACCTAATTGACCCGCCCAATGGCCAAACTGATAGCCGCCGTAACGTGTTGCATAGGTCACCATGCCAGCCAGTGCGCTATTGCCACCTAAGGTTTGAATGAGCGCTGGATCTTGCATATCGGCAGTGGTGAGCCCGAGCATGGACATCACTTCTGGGCTATAAGCCAGTATTTGTGGATTGTTGATCGGCGTGGGTTGTGCGCTCGACCATAAGGCATTACTCACGCGCCTTTGGTAGGTTGCTTTAATCGGGTCTTGCGGAAGTTCGGTAGTAAATCGGTTATCAAAGTGTAATGTTCGCATGATGATATTGTAGACGGATTTTTACTGATAAGTTGCAATTTCTGTATTGAATCTAGCCTTGCATAAAGTATTTAGGGTGCCACTCATGTATCATTGCGACTATCCCACTTTGCAAACAAGAATGAAAGAAGTATGAACGTATTTTATGAAGAAGGCGGTAGTTTTAAAACCGCGACCATCAAGATGGAAAACCCTGGTAGCCTGCAAGTGGAAACCGCATCAGGTAAGCGCACTAAAATTAAAACTGCCAATGTGTTGCTCAATTTTGATGATGCTTTGGATGATTTTATGGCGTTAGCGCAGGCTGAAGCAGATACTCTCGACACGGATTTTTTGTGGGAATGCAGTGAAGAAAATGAGTTTGGGTTTGAAGAGTTAGCCAAAGCCTATTATGGCGACAAGCCCAGTAATATACAGCTAGCGGCGACGGCAATTAAGGTGCACGCGGCGCCTGTGTATTTTTATCGCAAAGGAAAAGGACGCTATAAAGCCGCGCCACAAGAAACGTTAAAGTTAGCATTGGCAGCCGTAGAGAAAAAACGCTTACAAGCGGTGCAAATGGCGGAGTGGGTTGAGCAATTAAATAATCAACAGTTGCCTGCAGGATTTATTGATAAAGCGGATCATTTAATTTATCAGCCTGACAAAAATAGCTTGGAATGGAAAGCCATTGAGCAAGCTGCTGCCAGCTCAGGTCGATTGACATTAACTGTTATGGCAGATGCTGGTTTGATTGCTAGTGCGCACGATTATCACTTAGGGGCTTTTTTACGTGAGATGTTTGCTAATGGTACAGATTTTCCTGCCTTTGCTGATGTGACTGCTCAGTTAAATGCAATGGTCGCTGATTTGCCAATGAGTGAAGCTGAAGCGTTTAGTATTGATGATGCAGCCACCAATGAGATTGATGATGCGTTTAGTGTGGTTGATTTGCCAAATGGAAATAAGCGTGTCGGCATTCATATTGCTGCGCCTGCGCTTGCAGTCTTGCACGGCAGTGATTTGGATGCGGTTGTATTGGATAGGTTATCTACCGTTTATATGCCTGGTAATAAAATTACCATGTTGCCAGAAGCTATTGTGCGGCCATTTAGTTTAGATGAAGGTGAAATTAAACCTGCACTCAGTTTGTATTGCGAAGTAGCGCCTGATTTGACCGTGGTTGCAAATAAAACTAAATTAGAGCGTATTAAGGTTAAGCAAAATTTACGGCATGATAGTTTAGAGCCTTTTTTTAATAGTGAGACATTGGAAAAAGAAAGTGGTCATCCATTATGGGCGGATTTGAAGTTTTTGCATGACTTTGCCGAGTCGTTAGAAAAGGCGCGTGGCAAATATGACCCTAATCGAGCACCGCAAATTGATTACAATTTTTATGTTAATGATGGCATTGTCAGCATAGTGGCACGCGAGCGCGGATCGCCAATGGATAAGCTAGTGGCAGAGTTGATGATTTATGCCAATAGCACTTGGGGCGCTTTATTAAAAGAGGGTGAGCGTGTAGGTATTTATCGCGCGCAAACGGGCGGTAAAGTGTTTATGACGACAGAAGCGATGCCACACCAAGGCATGGGTGTGGCGCAATATGCATGGTGTACTTCGCCATTGCGCCGTGCGGTCGATTTGGTTAATCAGCGTCAAATTATGGCATTGATAAATGCAGAAGAGGCACCTTATCCCAAGGACGGTGATGCGTTAAAAGTCATCATACGAGACTTTGATCAGACCTATCAATCGTATAGTGATTTTCAAACACGCATGGAACGTTATTGGTGTTTGCAATATTTGATTCAAGAGCAATTAACCGAAGTGACCGCGACTGTTTGGCGCGAGAATTTAGTACGCATTGATGGATTGTTTTTTATTGCCAAAGTGCCCAGCTTGCCTGAGCTAAAAATAGGGACTAAAGTTGCTTTAGAAATTAAGCATATTGATACTTTATTGATGGAATTAAATAGTAAGTTTAAACATGTGGTTGCAGAAGTAGAAGCAGATTTAGAAAAGGAAGCGGTTGTTGATGAAGTGGAGAGCGAGTAGTGCGGCTATTTAATCGTAAAATTCATAAAAGCGTAGCAAATGACCATGTAGTGGAAGTCACCGAGGTGGATGGCATTCGCCAAATGCATTTAGGCTCAAAAACCGTACAAAGCGGTATGTTGGTCAAATCGCCATTAGTGTTGGTGTTTAATTATTCACGCGCCATTATGTATTTTTTACTATTCTCTGAGCAAGTTAAAAGTGTACTTACAGTAGGCTTGGGTGGGGCTTCTGTGACTAAGTATATTCATGCTTATTGTCCTGAAATAACCCAAAAAGTAGTTGAAATCAATCCGCAAGTGATTACAGTCGCGCGTAGTCATTTCTTTTTGCCAGATAACGATGAGCGGCTAGAGGTCATTCAAGCGGATGGTATTTGGTATATGGCAGAAAATCCATATTCTCATGACTGTTTGATTATTGATGGGTTTGATGCGGATGGCATTCCAGAAGGCTTTTGTACGCCAGATTTTTTCGATCAATGTTTTAATGTGCTCAAAGACAATGGCTTGTTTGTCATTAATTTATGGGGTTCGGACAAGAACTTTGATATTTATTTACAGCGCATTGAACAGACATTTTCTAATAGAGTACTGGTTTTACCAACTGGCAAACCTGGCAACATTATTGTATTTGGTTTTAAAGATCCGCTTAAACTGACTGAAAAAAAACTAAGAGAGCGGGCGTTGAAGTTAAAACAAGATCACCTAATCGACTTCACGGAGTTTTTGGACAAATTGCATGAGCAAAATGGCTACCAAAAATTGTATTCAATATTGGAATCAGTATGAACCAAACATTTTTCGCAACTTGCCCGCGTGGCTTAGAGGCGTTGTTAGTCAACGAGTTACAAAGTAGTGGTGCAAATAATATTAAACAAACCGATGGCGGCGTTTCGTTTTTAGGCGATGTAGGGTTGTGTTATTACATTAACTTGCACTCACGTATTGCCACACGTGTGTTGTGGCAAGTGACGAGAGGCAAATATGAAACGGAAGAGGATTTATTCCAAGCGGCTTACAAAGTGAATTGGCCTCATTGGTTTGATGTAAAGCATGATTTTATGGTGAAAGTGACAGGCGTGAAATGCCCGTTAAAAAGCTTGGAGTTTGCAACGCTGAAAATTAAAGATGCCATTTGCGATAAGTTTAGACTGCTTGTTGGTAGCAGGCCGTATATTGATACCAAAAAGCCGGCAGTGCGTATTCATGCTTATTTAACCGAGCAAGATTATATTTTGTATATTGATACTTCTGGAGATGCACTATATCAACGCGGCAATCGTAAAGCGAGTATAGAAGCGCCATTGCGTGAAAATTTGGCTGCGGGCGTATTGCAACTCACGGGCTGGCAAGCTGGACAGCCATTGTTAGATCCGATGTGTGGTAGCGGAACGTTTTTATTAGAGGCGGTGATGCTGGCGTTGAATATTGCGCCAGGCTTGAATAGAAGTTTTGGTTTTGAGCGCTTAAAAAACTTTGAATCTGACACTTGGAAAAAAGTGAAAAATGCCGCACAAAAAATGGTGAAGCCAGTGACTTTTCAAAAAATATATGGCAGTGACATTGATTTACGTGCCGTGCGTATCGCCAAACGTAATTTAGAAGAAGCAGGTTTTTTAGAAGCCGTGCAGTTATCACAATTTGATGTGACCGAAGTGCCGCCAGCAGCTGATCATGGCGTATTAGTCGCCAATCCGCCTTACGGTGTACGTATTGGCGAAGATGAAGATTTGGCGGTGCTTTATCCTAAATTGGGTGAAGCATTGAAGCGAAAATTTGCAGGCTGGAATGCTTATTTTTTGACCAATGATTTGCGTATGCCAAAACTCATGCGTTTATCGCCTAGCAAAAAAACACCATTGTTTAATGGACCATTAGCGTGTCGTTTATTTGAAATTAAAATGGTGGCTGGTAGTAACCGTAAAGACAAGCAAGCAGATAAAACACCATCTATTGATGAACAGCCAATAGCAGGTGTTAATCGAAAATTAACCTATAAGGACGTCAAACCGTTATGACTGACTCTATTGATCAACTAAGGAAGCGCGTGAATCAATTTGTAGCAGAACGCGATTGGTCACAATTTCATTCACCCAAGAATCTTGCAATGGCCATGATAGTGGAAGCCGGTGAAGTGGTTGAGCATTTTCAATGGATGACCGAGGCAGAAAGTGGCCAATTAGATGTGCAAAAGAAAGCGCAAGTTGGGCAAGAGCTGTCAGATACGTTTATCTATTTATTGCGGATTGCAGAAGTGTGCGGTATTGATTTAATTGAGGCTGCCAATAAAAAAATTGATCTGAATGCAAAAAAATATCCTGTCGATAAAGTCAAAGGTAGTCATGCAAAATACACGGAATATGCGTTCAATCAAACAACGGAGTAAACCATGGAATCTATCATGCAGTCAGCTGTAGTCGATTTATTAAAACACCATAACATCGCTTTTGATCTGATAGAAATCCCATTGACTGAAGACCAAAAACCAGTGCGCAGTTTGGAAGAGCTACTTGTTGCAAGCGGGTTAGCATCAGAATCGGTGGTGCGTAGTATTTTATTTCGTGGTGGTTCTGAACAGTTTTATATGCTAGCTGTTGCTGGTGGTGGACGAGCGGATTGGGGTATTTTACGCAAGCAACTCAATGAGCGACAATTGCGAATGGCTGATGTTGATGAAGTACCAGAAGTGACAGGTTATGTGGTGGGGGCCGTGCCTCCAATTGCATTGCCTAGTGGTCTAAAGGTGTTAGTCGATCAGGCCATTGTCAACTATGAAAAAGTCGTCATCGGTAGTGGCGTATTGGGCTATGCAATTGCTTTAAAGCGTGTAGATTTAATGTCTTTGCTTGCTAATGCTGAGCAAGGTTTGTTTGTGAAAGCCTAACGCTAAAAATGCTTTAGAACACTACAATATAATAAGCCCAGCATAGCTGGGCTTATTGGTTTCATACAAGCTACTTACAATGCGGCAACAGCTGCATCATAATTAGGTTCTTGTGTAATCTCAGGCACTAATTCAATGTATTTAATAATGTCATTCTCGTCGAGAATAATGACAGCACGAGCAGCTAAACCAGCCAGTTTGCTACTAAATAAAAGCACGCCGTAGTTCATCAAAAAATCGCGGCCACGCATAGTTGATAAATTGACAACATTTTCAATACCCTCCGCGGCACAAAACCTTTTTTGTGCAAACGGTAAATCGGCAGAAATATTAATGACTACTGTATTCTCCATGCTGCTTGCTCGTTCATTAAACGCACGTACTGAGCTTGCACAAGTTGGCGTGTCGATACTAGGAAATAAATTAAGTACCTTACGCTTGCCTGCATAGGTATCTAACGTTACATCTTGCAGTGCTTCGTTTACTAAAGTGAAGTTGGGGGCAGTGCTACCGATTGGGGGTAGGTTACCTGCAACATCAACAGGATTTCCTTTAAGCATTACTGAACTTGACATAATCGCCTCCTTAAAAATAGGTTTTATTAATATTGATATGTCATCATAAAACAAAACACACTTAAATAGTGCAGGTGTTTTTCAAAAAAATAAATTAAATGATTTCGCTTAAATAACCAATAGCCATCATTTGATTATGTAGCACGCTATCATTTGTATTGGGTCTTGGTGCAATTTCGCCATAGGAAAAGAAGCCAGCAATATAGGTTTGTTTGCCAAGTATTTGTTGAACCAGCTTGATCTCATCCGCCACTTGTTCTGCCATCACGCCTTTGCGTCCAACACAGCTAACGCAAAGCGCCAAACCAGTTTGGTTGGTTTTTTGATTACTTAATCCATCAAGTACAAGGTTGGCAGCAACGCCAGCACCTTCCACTAATTTGTCATGATTGGTTTGACACAAGCGAATCGTTTCGCCTTCATCAATATTGCCTGCAAAGGTCAAGCTGTTATCACGTTCATCAATCGCTAAAAGCGTGCGTATTTTCTCGACATCTCGTTTACCTTCTTCAATAATGGCCAAAGGAAATTTCAGTCCACTACCTGGTAATCCTTTAGAAAAAGCGGTACCAATATACATTTTATATAAAGGAAGTGCAGGCTTTCCATCCAATTCATAGACAACATTTTTGATTGATTTTGTCACTTTTCTTGGAGGTCCATATGGTTTCCAGCCACCAAGTGCGCCACTCGACATCAGCAATGCATCGCCATATAAGCCAATGGCAATCACCATACTATCTGAAATGGAGTCGTTAAATAACTGTAATGTTTTTGAAAATGCACCACCATCCCCAGCCAAGCCGCCAATAATGGGAGTCTAGCCTAAAATAGATTGGAAACCATTGATTAATTCGGAGCCGTTTACATGTAGGCCATCAGAAATAAGCACTACGCTACGTAATGTAATCGCCTTTAATTGTGTTGCTAAATTGGCGCCTGTTTCGAAAGAATCTTGCATCTTAGAAGATTTGCTTTGCACAACACGTTGGATGACTTTTTCCCATTGAATAGCAGTAATTTGAATGCTGTCGTCATACACGTCATTAGCGCTGATTTCTCCAGACGTTGTGCAACCCACAATCTGTGCAGTTGGGTAGCGCAAATTAAGAACGCTTTGCAATTTATTCTCATTAAATCTTTTAATGGAGCCAAACACCAACACTAAATTAGCCGTTTCTAATGGCGATTGATTAGAGAGATTGTTTAAGCTGGCTGTTGAGTCTACTGATTCTTGCGCAACTATTAAACTTAGCAGCATTTCAAATCGAAGAGCAACCTTATGCTGCAGTACTGTTATTGCGTAACGGATTACACACGATAGCACTGCATGTTGACGAGGTGATTGGTCATCAAGAAGTTGTGATGAAAGAGATTGGTACGCAGTTGGCGCGAGTGCCTGGCATTGTTGGTGCGACGGTGTCAGGTGATGGTGATATTATTTTGATCATTAACCCCGTGGTTATTTCAAACCGTCATCAGTTGGCTCTTGGTGCTTTGACGGTTAAACATATCCCTAATCAATCTGTGAAGTCGCGTGTATTGGTTGTTGATGATTCATTAACGATGCGCAAAGTGCTTGCTCGTTTGTTGGAACGTGAAGGTTATGATGTGCAAGTGGCTAAAGATGGTATGGACGCCTTGGAGTTACTCAAATTGGTGACGCCTGATATTATTTTGACCGATATTGAGATGCCACGATTAGATGGTTTTGGTTTGGCGCGCAATATTCGTGATGATGCCCGCACAGTGAATACGCCATTAATCATGATTAGCTCACGGACAGCGGAAAAACATAAAACATTGGCCAATGAAATTGGCGTTGATGCATTTTTTGGTAAACCTGTTCAAGATGGAGAGCTGCTTGCTACTATCAAAACATTACTTAATCCTGTAAACAAAAACAAACAATCATTGCCAAATAATTGATCAAACAAGGCGTGATAGCGATCTTGGTTTTGACGAATCTAAAGACAAATTTTTACTGACATTTGATTATTTAACATCATTTTTTTGCCATCAAGGGTAAAATATCCAGATGCAAGATTTCAGTCAGTCTCCTACTTTTGTTCACCTGCGTTGTCATAGCGAGTATTCTATTGTTGATGGCATAGTAAGAATTAACGATTATGTCAATGCCGCAAAAAACGATGCAATGCCCGCGCTGGCGCTGACTGATTTAAGTAATTTGTTTGGTGCTATTAAATTTTATAAGGCGGCTAGAAAGCAAGGCATTAAAGCCATCATTGGCGCCGATGTATGGTTAGAAAATAGCAAAAAGCCTGAACAGCCAACACGTGCTTTATTATTGGTGCAAAATGCATCAGGCTACACCTTATTGTGTGAGCTATTAAGTAAAGCCTATTTAGATAATCAAACAAGAGGGCGGCCAGAGTTAAAGCCAGAGTGGTTCCAGGCTGGCAGTGAAGGTCTGTTAATGCTGTCAGGCAATCAAGACAGTGATATTGGGTTAGCATTAGGGCAAAACAATGTTGTTTTAGCAAGTAAGCTAGCAAAAAGATGGTCTGAACTTTTTCCTAATCGTTTTTATCTAGAAGTGCAGCGTGCGGCTGATGATGCACAAACTGCACGACATGAGGCATTGCTACAACAACTATTGTCGATTGCCAGTTCATTAAGCTTGCCCGTTGTTGCGACGCAACCAATTCAGTTTATTAAACAAGATGATTTTACTGCTCATGAGGCGCGGACTTGTATTGCTGAAGGCTATATGTTGGCTGATAGCCGACGGCCTAAAAAATTTAGTGATCAACAATATTTTAAAACGCAGGTGCAGATGGCTCAGTTATTTGCCGATTTGCCAGAAGCATTAGCCAATACAGTTGAAATTGCAAAGCGTTGTAATTTAACGCTCACCTTAGGTGAGAATTACTTGCCCGACTTTCCTACCCCAGACCAACAAGACCTACCAACTTACTTGGCGCAAGAGTCGTTAAAAGGGTTGCATACGCGCTTGCTGCAGTTATATCCCGATGAAATGGTCAGAGCCGAAAAGTTTGATCAGTATAAAAAACGGCTAGATTTTGAATGTAATATTATCAATCAAATGGGTTTTCCAGGCTATTTCTTAATCGTGGCGGATTTTATTAATTGGGCAAAAAAGAATGGCGTTCCTGTCGGTCCTGGTCGTGGTTCTGGCGCAGGTTCGTTGGTTGCCTATAGCTTAGGGATTACTGATTTGGATCCGTTAGCCTACAATTTGCTATTCGAACGATTCTTAAATCCAGAGCGGGTTTCTATGCCTGACTTTGATATTGATTTTTGCCAAGAAGGCCGTGATCGTGTAATTGATTATGTTAAGCAAAAATATGGTTTAGATTCTGTTTCACAAATTGCCACCTTTGGTACCATGGCGGCAAAAGCAGTGATTCGAGATGTTGGCCGCGTGCTGGATTTGCCATTTAATTTTGTGGATAGTGTGGCTAAACTAATTCCGCTAGAGCTGGGCATTACTTTACAAAGTGCATTAGAAAAAGAACCGCAATTACAAGAACGACGAGAAAACGAAGAAGAAGTTGCCCAATTATTAGAGTTGGCGCTTCGCCTAGAAGGATTGGTGCGTAACGTTGGTATGCACGCAGGGGGTGTACTGATTGCACCAGGCAAGATTTCTGATTATTCGCCCATTTACTGTCAAGCTAATGGCGATAGTTTGGTCAGCCAGTTTGATAAGGATGATGTTGAAGCGGTTGGTTTGGTTAAGTTTGACTTTTTAGGATTGCGCACCTTAACCATACTCGAAATGGCAGTTGAAAATGCCAATGCACAACGAGCAATGATGGGTGAGCCGCCATTGGTTTTAGAGCAGTTACCGTTGGATGATAAAGCCACATTCAACCTGCTTAAACGTGCTAATACCACCGCTGTTTTTCAGCTTGAGTCTAGCGGTATGAAAGATATGCTCAAGCAAGCAAAACCTGATTGTTTTGAAGATATTATTGCTTTAGTTGCGTTATATCGCCCTGGTCCGATGGACTTAATTCCAGATTATTGTCGCCGTAAGCATGGACTACAACGTGTAGAGTATCCTCACCAGTCGACAGAAGTGATTTTAAAAGAAACCTATGGCATTGCTGTTTACCAAGAGCAGGTGATGCAGATTGCACAAGTGGTAGCAGGCTATAGCCTAGGTGCTGCTGATTTATTACGGCGCGCGATGGGTAAGAAAAAACCCGAAGAAATGGTTAAGCAGCGTGAGATTTTTAATGAAGGTGCGCAGAAAAATGGCTTAACTTTGCAACAATCGAATGATTTGTTTGATTTGCTCGAAAAATTTGCAGGCTATGGCTTTAATAAATCACATGCAGCGGCTTACGCCTTGGTTTCTTATCAAACTGCCTATTTAAAAGCCCATTATCCAGCAGCTTTTGCCGCCGCAACCATGTCTGCAGATATGAATAATACCGACAATGTCCGTATTTTATTTGATGATTGCGCGCCAAACGAAATAGAAATATTACCCCCTGATATTAATCAGAGTCGTTACCGTTTTCAGTCATTGAACGATAAGCAAGTACTGTATGGTTTGGGTGCGATAAAAGGGACAGGCGCAGCAGCAATTGAACTGATTTTAGCCGCACGTGAAGCCGGCCCATTTACAGATCTATTTGATTTTTGTCGTCGATTAGATCTACGTAAAGTGAATCGGCGCGTGATTGAATCATTGATCAGAGCAGGTGCGTTTGATCAACTAGATGGTAATCGGGCCGCACTATTGGCAGGGGTCAGTATGGCGATAGGTGCGGCGGAGCATGCTAATAATCATGCCGGACAAGACAGTTTATTTGGTGAAGAAATGGGTGTTCAGCATCAACTGCCCGCTGTTGAAGCATGGCGTCCAGAACAACAATTACAAGAAGAAAAGGCGGCGCTAGGATTTTACATAAGTGGACACCCTTATTCAGAAAGTAAGGCTGAAATCGCACAATTTGTGCATGGAACATTAGCCGATATTGCACCGCAAAAAACGCCTAAATTAATTGCAGGCGTAGTGATGGGTGTGCGTGTTCGCATGACACAACGAGGCAAGATGGCCATTGTAACCTTAGACGATGCAGTGGCTCGTGTAGATGTAGTGGTTGCGGGTGATTTGTTGACTGAAGCTGCCCATTTGATCAAAGAAGACCAGATTTTGGTGATAGAAGGTCGGATTAGTCATGATGATTTTTCAGGCGGCAATCGGGTCAGTGCAAACAAAATATTTGATTTGCCATCAGCCAGAAGTGCATATGCAAGTATGCTCAAAATTGCCTGCAATGGCCAGTCTGATGCGGCTAAGCTTATCGCTATCTTGCAGCCTTATTGCAAAGGTGAAGAGGCTGAAAAAAAGCGATGCCCAGTAAAAATTGAATATCACAATGCTACCAGCCAAGTGGGTTTAATGCTTGGCAATGCGTGGCGCGTTACGTTAGAAGATGATTTACTTCATCGTTTAGAGGCTTGGTTATCAAAAGAAAATGTAAAAATCCTTTATAATTAGGACTGATAGTTTCGCTAAAATTGATTGAATAACTAAGATGAGTGAAAAAACATGGGTGATAAAAGAGCAACAGAGATGAAATTGACTTATTTAGAATTTGAGCAGCCGATTGCTGAACTAGAAAAGCGTATTGAATCTCTACAAGCAGCACACGATGAACATGAAGATCTAGACGTGGCGAAAGAAGTAGCTCAGCTAGAGAAGAAAAATGCGCAATTATTGGCAGATACCTATAAAAATTTAGATGCATGGCAAGTGTCCCAAGTGGCGCGTCACCCGCAACGTCCTTATACCTTAGACTACATTAGACACATATTCACAGGCTTTGAAGAATTGCACGGTGATCGTGCATATGCGGATGATCCAGCAATTGTTGGCGGCATGGCACGTTTAGATGATGTGCCAGTAATGGTTATTGGTCAGCAAAAAGGCCGTGATGTAAAAGCACGGCAATACCGCAACTTTGGTATGCCGCGACCAGAAGGCTATCGTAAAGCATTACGTTTATTCAGGCTTGCTGAAAAGTTTAAATTGCCGATTGTTACATTAATCGATACCCCAGGTGCTTATCCTGGGATCGGTGCAGAAGAACGTGGTCAATCAGAGGCGATTGCGAGAAACTTATACGTGATGGCGGAATTGAAAACCCCAATAATAGGGGTGGTGATTGGCGAAGGGGGGTCGGGTGGTGCGCTTGCATTGGGCGTGGTTGATCAGCTATTAATGTTACAACACGCCACTTATTCAGTGATATCGCCAGAAGGTTGTGCTTCAATTTTGTGGAAGAGCGCAAGCAAGGCACCAGAAGCTGCTGAAACATTAGGGATTACTGCGGTAAGATTGAAAGCATTGGGGTTGGTTGATCAAATCATTCCTGAGCCCATAGGCGGTGCGCATCGAGATCAAGAAGCGATGATGGCTACTTTGAAAAAGGCCCTTAAAAGTAATTTAGCCGCTTTGCAAAAAATGCCAACAGAAAAGCTCTTAGAAACAAGATACACTCGCCTAATGAGTTATGGTAAGTTCAAAGAAACTGCCAGCAAATAATGTGCAGGATAATGAATCTTGCACACTGCTGAGTCAACTTAAGCTTTTCTTAACCAGTTTTTTTAAGCAACATCAACTCGTCCACCCAACTTTATTGGTTGCTTATAGTGGTGGATTAGATTCTACAGTGCTATTGCACGCCATGCATCAACTGCAAAGTGAACTGACTTTTGCTTTAACCGCTATGCATGTCCATCATGGTTTAAGTTTCAATGCTGATGATTGGGCGAATTTTTGTGAGAAAAATTGCAACCACTTAGGCATTCCATTACAACAGTGCCAAGTGCGCATTGATCAAGACAGCGGTTTAGGGCTAGAGGCAGCGGCGAGAAATGCCCGCTACCAAGCGCTGCAAACGACCAATGCTGATTTTATTTGTCTAGCACACCATCAAGATGATCAAGCTGAAACATTGCTACTGCAATTGGCTAGAGGGTCGGGTGTCAAGGGGTTGGCTGGTATGGCGCAAATTGACGAGAAGCGCCGTTTAGTCAGGCCTTTATTGCATGCTAGCCGTCACGCGTTAGCTTTATATGCAAAAGCGCATCAATTGCAGTGGATTGATGATGAAAGCAATGCGGATACTTCCTTTAATCGTAATTTTATCAGGCATGAGCTATTGCCAATTTTCAGTAAACGCTACACAAGTATCACAAAAACACTAGCACGCTCGGCATCGCATATGGCAGAAGCAAATCAACTGTTAGATGAATTGGCATTACTTGATGCTTCAACTGTGCTGGATAAACAATACAAAACGGTTCGTATTGCGTCATTGATTAAACTGAGTCAGGCGAGAAAAAATAATGTAATCCGTTTTTGGCTGAATCAAAATAATGTCGAATTACCCAATGCAAGCTTGTTAGGGCAAATATTACAACAGCTAACCACTGAAAAAGCAGATGCTGCAATTAAGATAAAAGTAGCAGAAAAATTATATGTAATGCGTTATCAAGGCTTGGCATATTTGGTCATCGAGCAAAATGCTTTAGCACCGATTAATTTGTTATGGCAGGGTGAAGAGATTGTCATGTTACCCAATTTGTCGCGCCTGTATTTTACCGTTCAAAAGGGCAAAGGCTTTGCCTATCAGCGCGGCGGTAGCGATATCAAGTTGCGTATTAAAAACAGGGAAGGTGGCGAGTATTTCAAACCCACATTAGGCCGACCCAGACGCCACTTAAAAACCGTGATGCAAACAAGTCAAATTCCCCCTTGGCAACGCGCACAATTACCACTTATTTTTATGGATGAAACCTTAGTGATTATTCCCAATATCGGATGCGATGCAGAAATGGAAGCACAAAGTCACGAAGCTGGATTAATTGTTCGTTGGGAACCTGCTACACATTAAGGTCACGCACACATTTATCAAAAATGGCTGATATAAACCATTGTAGGTGGTTAATTTCAGCCGATTTTGTATAATATGATTGGTTCATTGAGCAGTTGACTTATTCGGTGTTGATTAATAACGATTTTTGGCTGCTAATCAATATTGGAATGTATTTTGCTTTTAATGTTTCAAAGATGATGAAGCGTTAACAATAATAGACGCCTATACTCAGCGGGTTAAATGACAATGCATTATCAATTTAGTAATCAAGGGAGTAATGATTGACCACGCAATCGCAAATAAATACCCAGCGTATTCACGATAATCAACAAAGTAAAATACTCATTGTAGAGGATGAGACTCTGTTTGCGCGTGCAGTCGTCAAACATCTTAAAAAAGCAGATTTCGATTGTGAGTATGTGGCCAATTTAAAAGATGCGCGTGCACTACTTAAACAATTTTTACCAGATCTGGTTTTGTTGGATATGCGATTACCTGATGGTAATGGATTAGACTTAATTGCTGAGCTGATTGATAACAATATTAAGGTGATTGTGATGACAGCTTATGGTGAAGTTGCAGATGCTGTGCAAGCAATTAAGTTGGGCGCTGCTGATTATCTTAAAAAGCCAATCGATTTGGATGAGCTGTTATTGGTTATTCAAAAAAATGAAAAAGCGATTGAGCTACAATCCAGTTTAGATAATGCTAAGCAACGCAATGCACATGATAGCGAAGGCGTTTCATTGTTGGGAGATAGCCCAGCTATGCAAAGCATTCGCATGCAAATTGAGCGTATTGCGCAATTGGGACGTTTGGTTGAGGCTATCCCGCCTACCGTACTCATCACAGGCGAAACGGGAACGGGTAAAGATGTTGCGGCGCGCATATTGCATTTGTCATGTGCGCAAAAAGAAAAACCTTTTGTGCATGTTGATTGTGCTTCATTACCTACAGAATTAATCGAAAGCGAGTTATTTGGCCACGAAAAAGGTGCGTTTACCAACGCAACAACTAGCCGCCCTGGCTTAATAGAGGCGGCTGAGGATGGTACTTTGTTTCTAGATGAAATTGGTGAGATTCCGTTACCATTACAAGCCAAATTATTAAATGTGCTTGAAAGACGTAAAGTGCGGCGCTTAGGTTCCACAAAAGAATACCATGTGCCTGCAAGAATTATTGCAGCCACCAATAGAGACTTGCATGAAATGTCAAATGCTGGGCGTTTTCGATCAGACTTATACTTCAGATTAAATGTCATTAGTCTGGCAATGCCGCCGCTGCGAGAGCGCGAAGGGGATGCTGTGAGACTGGCGAAATATTTTATGCAACAAACTGAAGACCGATATGGCCTAAATGCACACACATTAACTATCAGTGCAATAGAAGCCATTCAAGCGTATCGATGGCCAGGTAATGTGCGTGAATTAAAACACCTTATTAGTCGAGCAGTTTTATTAAGCCACCAAAGTAATATTTTTGCAGGTGATATCGGTTTGCCTGATGATGCCATAGATAAGTTAACTCTACAGACCGCTGGTGACACGCCAAGTCCTACATTAGATGCCACAGAAAGACGCATGTTGATCGCGGCATTAGAAGCATCCCATAACAACGTATCTCAGGCAGCCCGTTATCTTGGCATTACACGTATGAAAATGCGTTATCGTATGGAAAAACACGGCATCAATATTTAGCTTCCAACCTCATCGTGGTATGATTTCACTCATTAAAAAACGGAGTTTTTACATGAGTGATGCTGTTAGACTAGGGACCCCTTTATCCTCTTCTGCCACTAAAGTTATGCTGCTTGGCAGTGGTGAACTGGGTAAAGAAGTGATTATTGCATTGCAACGCCTTGGTGTTGAAGTAATTGCAGTCGATCGATATGAAAATGCCCCTGGTCACCAAGTTGCACACCGGGCTTACACCATGGATATGACCGATGGCGAAGCTTTAAAAGCATTGGTTGCAAAAGAGTCTCCAGATCTAATTGTGCCTGAAATCGAAGCGCTCAATACCAATGCTTTGGCAGATATTGAACTATCAGGTACTTGTCAGGTTATTCCAACTGTAAAAGCAGTACAACTCACCATGAATCGCGAAGGTATTCGGCGTCTTGCAGCTGAAACGCTACAATTGCCGACGTCGCCATATGCCTTTGCGAGAAGTGAAGAAGCGCTACTGGCAAGTATTAATAGAGGCATTGGTTATCCATGTTTTATTAAACCGACCATGTCTTCATCAGGTAAGGGACAGTCTCGAATTACCAACGCGAGTGAGGTGAAAGCAGCTTGGGATTATGCGGCAAGTGGTGGTCGTGTTAATCAAGGGGTTGTGATTGTGGAAGGGCAAATTGATTTTGATTTTGAAATTACCTTACTCACAGTCCGGGCAAAAAATATAGATGGAGCAATTCAAACTTACTATTGCGAACCAATTGGACACCGGCAAGAACGAGGCGACTATGTGGAAAGCTGGCAGCCTCAAGCGATGTCAGCAGCAGCGCTTAAAGCGGCGCAAGCAGTCGCTAAATCCATTACCGATGCTTTAGGAGGCTTAGGTGTGTTTGGGGTAGAGTTATTTGTTAAAGGTGATCAAGTTTGGTTTTCTGAAGTAAGCCCGCGGCCGCATGACACGGGTATGGTGACGATGTGTAGTCAACGTCTTAATGAATTTGAATTACATGCGCGAGCTATTTTAGGTTTGCCAGTAGATGTTGCGCTTACTCAACCTGGTGCAAGTGCCGTGATTTATGGTGGTGTTGATAGTGATAATCTCACTTATTCAGGTTTAGAAGCAGCGTTAGCCATCCCGAATAGCGATATCCGTTTATTTGGTAAACCAACTGCCTTTGTGCATCGTCGTATGGGGGTGGCATTGGCGACAGCATCTGACACAACTGAAGCCAGAGCGAATGCGCAAAAAGTTGCTAGCTTAGTGAAAACTAAAGTGCATGTATGATCGATAAAATTGAAGAAGTCGGTGCAGATAAATCGACTTTTTATGCATTATTAGGCGGCGATAATTCCGGTATCGAAACCATAAGGTTACTGGTGGAGACTTTTTATGACATCATGGATAGTGATCCTAAAGTAAAGCAGTTGCGCGCGATACATCAAGCTGATTTGACTGAAGCTCGGGAAAAATTATTCATGTTTCTATGTGGCTGGACAGGCGGCCCTCAACTCTATATTGAGCGATATGGACATCCCCGTTTACGCGCACGGCACATGCCGTTTAGTATCGGCGAAACGGAGAGAGATCAATGGATGTATTGTATGATTGCCGCTATGCATAAAATAGGGATTGAAGAGCCAGTATTAACAAAGTTAGCGACGCAACTCTATGGCGTCGCAGACTTTATGCGTAATCAATAGCCATTTATCGCTACTTCAGGCCACCAAGCAAAGCGGCAAGGGGCGCTTTACGATTTTTTGATAATACGCGTTTGCTTTGATTGACATGTTCGCCATTTGTTTTGCTCGGCACATAAGGTTGGTCAAACCAAGGATCTTGGTTTTTATGTTGTTTCTTAACAGCAGTATTGCGTGGTAGGCTAGCCATTTTTGATGATGGTAACCGAGAGCTTCTTTGCGCTGATACCACTATTGTTTCACGCGGAATACCCTTTTTGATGAGTTTTTCTATTTCTACAAAATACTTTTCTTCATCTTCAGAAACTAATGAAATTGCAATACCACTAGCGCCTGCGCGGCCAGTACGACCAATCCGATGCACATAGTCTTCTGGAGCAGAAGGGATTTCATAATTAATCACCATTGGCAAATCACTAATATCCAAACCACGTGCAGCAACGTCAGTTGCTACTAATGCCGTAATCTTGCCATCTTTAAACGCATCTAAAGCAGCAATACGTTCTTTCTGTGTTTTATCACCATGAATGGCATCAGCTTTAAAACCTTCACGTTCTAACGCTCGACTTAATCTACTCGCTGTTACTTTTGTTTTGGTGAAAACAATCACTTGATTTTCACCTTCTTTTTTAAGTAATTCGATTAACACAGCTTGTTTATCACTCTGCGCTGTTGCATAAGCTTTTTGCTGTACATTTTCAGACGTGGCATTACTCCGAGCAACTTCAATTAATGTGGGATTATTAAGAAATTCATCCGATAACTTTTTAATCTCTGTAGAGAAGGTTGCTGAGAACATCAAGGTTTGCCGGTTTTTAGGCAGTAAGGCCAAAATACGTTTTAAATCAGGCATAAAGCCCATATCTAACATACGGTCAGCCTCATCTAGCACTAAAATTTGTACTTGATTCAGTTGTATCGATTTTTGTTCAATATGATCCAATAAGCGGCCTGGCGTGGCGACTAAAATTTCAACACCTGCCTTTAGCGGTGGCAATTGTTTTTTAATATCAACACCGCCAAACACAACCAAACTGCGTAAATCGGTATTCTTAGCGTAGGTTTTGACACTTTCTTCTACTTGAATTGCCAGCTCACGCGTTGGTGCTAATACTAATGCACGAACAGGATGTTTTGCTGGCGAAGTGCTAGCGCTCGCCAAAGGCAATAGCTTATGCAAAATAGGTAAGGTAAATGCAGCTGTTTTACCTGTACCAGTTTGCGCACCAGCCATCAAGTCAGCACCGGTCAAAGCGAGTGGAATGGCCTGTGCTTGAATAGGCGTAGGTGTTGTATAGCCCGTATCAGCCACTGCTTGCAGCAATGGCGCTGCAAGCCCAAGTGATTGGAAGTTAATCACTTCTGATGAGGTGGCTACGGTTATTTCTGTTTGTTTCGTTTCGTTTTTATCTGTCATAAGCAAAATTAAGCGAAGTTGCGTGAACGTCTAGCGCCATCGTTATCAGAACGGCGTGGGGACTGATTGCCTGCAGGTATGCCACTACGTTGTGGGCGTGGCTTACCAAATTTTTCATTCGATATCTTCGCCGAGCCTCTATTTGTTCCCGTATTAGCGCCTGTATTTGCAACATGATGTCGGCTAGTTTGGTGGCGACCATTGCCAACGCCACGTGCTACTTCTTTTGCAAACTGTAAATTGGTATCTTTTGTGTAATGTACGCTATTGCCATTGACTTCAGACGACTGACCAACTTGGGCATCATTGCTACGAGCTGGACGACTTTTTGCTGGTCTTTCACTGAAGCGCGATTCATTTGGTTTACCTCTTGATGGACGATCGGCTGCGGCACGATCACCAAAGCTGCGACCCTTTTGGCCGCCATTATCACGTGAATTACCACGTGAATCGTTGCTAGAACGGCCTTTAAAGCCACCACCAGCGCGTGAATCATTACTGCGGCCGCCACGAGCTTTGCGTTTGCCTTCTGGGGCGTTCATGTTAATTGGACGTTTAGGTTCAAATCCTTCAATCACTGAGGCTTCAAGACGTTGGCCGGTATACTCTTCAATTTTGCGTAATACGTGTCTATCCATATTGGTTGCAAATGCAATTGCAATCCCTTTTTGACCAGCACGACCAGTACGGCCAATACGATGCACATAATCTTCAGCAAATTTAGGCAAATCATAGTTAATCACATGACTAATCCCTTTGACATCAATACCACGCGCTGCCACATCGGTTGCAACTAATACTTTAACATCGCCATGACGCAGTTTTGTTAAGGTTCTGTTGCGTGCACCTTGTGTCATATCGCCGTGTAATGCAGCTGTTTTATGACCAGCAGCATATAAATCTTCTGCTAATAAATCTGCATGGCGTTTGGTGCTCGTGAAAATAATTGCTTGTTCAACATCTGGCTCAATAAGCAGATGCTCAAGCAGTTTGTTTTTATGATTCATATCATCAACATGGTGTAAACGTTGCTCAATGTTTTCATGTTTTTCTTTTTGCGCAGCAACTTGAATGGTCACAGGATTATTTAAAATATCTTGCGCAATACGACCGATATTGCCATCTAATGTTGCCGAGAATAATAAAGTTTGACGCTCTTTAGGTAATGCATCGCAAATGCGTTGTACATCTGGCATAAAGCCCATGTCTAACATGCGATCAGCTTCATCTAATATCAACATTTGCAAACGGCTTAAATCAACTCGACCGCGCTCCATATGGTCAATAAAGCGACCTGGTGTTGCGACTAAGATATCTAACGGTTGTGATAATAATTTGTTTTGTAATGGATAAGGCATGCCGCCGACGATACTCACGGTACGTGCGCGAATGTATTTACCATATTTGCGAGCTGAGTCATTGACTTGTGCCGCTAATTCTCGTGTCGGTACTAATACCAAAATACGTGGGCCACGGCTATTTGATGCGTGTGGCGTAGCTAATAAGTTGAGTGCTGGGAGTGTAAAGCCAGCTGTTTTTCCTGTGCCTGTTTGGGCTGAGGCTAATATATCTCTACCGTCTAAAACAGCTGGGATAGCTTGCGCTTGAATAGGCGTAGGGATGACATAACCCGCTTCTGCAACTGCTTTAAGGATAGATGGATGTAAATTTAATGATTCAAATGTAACTGAAGACAATGTAGTGTCCCTTTCAAAAATAACAAAAAAGGGCGCAAGCAATAACGAAATATGTCATTTGTATAGATGCATAGACATCTATTAGATGATGAACACAAACGCAAGAAGACAATAATGTAGATAGAAGCTTCTTTTACCGGCGCGCTGGCATAGCCACTAACCGATAAAATAAGAAGTAACGTCACTATTTCACGCGTTACGAAAGGTCAGGGCGATGAATCTAAAACTGCTTAAATTACTTAAGATTAAGTTTTAACTTGGGCGCAGTATAACCATTTATTTTGTAATGTCAAATAATAAAGTCAAGTTATTGTGTTAGAATCGCGCCCTTCTGAACCTATTGGCAGCTTAACTAAATGTCTCGCAATTTAAGAAATATCGCAATTATCGCCCACGTTGACCATGGAAAAACAACCATGGTTGATAAACTACTCCAGCAATCAGGTACGTTTGCTTCACATCAAGCCGTTACAGAACGGGCGATGGATAGCAATGATCTTGAAAAAGAACGTGGCATTACCATTTTAGCCAAAAACACGGCGCTAACTTACGAAGGCACACGTATTAATATCGTGGATACGCCGGGCCATGCTGACTTTGGCGGCGAAGTGGAGCGTGTGTTGGGTATGGTAGATGGTGTGCTGCTTTTGGTTGACGCGGTTGATGGGCCCATGCCACAAACTCGCTTTGTGACCAAAAAAGCCCTAGCACTTGGTTTAAAACCAATTGTAGTCATTAACAAGGTTGATCGTCCAAGTGCGCGCACTGACTGGGTGATTGATCAAACATTTGATTTGTTTGCCAACTTAGGCGCTACTGACGATCAATTAGACTTTCCAATTGTGTATGCGTCTGCATTAAATGGTTTTGCTATGCTAGATATGAGTGAAACAACAGACAATATGCGCGCTGTTTTTGAAACGATTCTTAAACATGTTGAGCCGCCTAAGGGGGATGCTAATGCGCCATTGCAAATGCAAGTATCGGCGTTAGATTATTCAACGTACACAGGCCGTTTAGGGGTTGGACGCGTATTAAATGGTCGCGTTAAAACAGGTCAAGCGGTTGCTATTATGCATGGTGATGAGCAAATTGGTACGGGTAAAATTAGCCAAGTGCTTGGGTTTGAGGGTTTAGAGCGTGTTGAAATTCCAGAAGCAGAAGCGGGCGACATTATTATTATTGCTGGTTTAGACCAAATTGGTATTGGTTACACAATTTGTGATCGTGATAAACCAGTTGGCTTGCCACATTTAGGTGTGGATGAACCTACGCTTACGATGGATTTTATGGTCAATACATCGCCACTAGCAGGTACAGAAGGTAAATTTATTACCTCACGTCAAATTCGTGACCGTTTAACAAAAGAGTTGCTAGTCAATGTTGCATTGCGCGTTGAAGATACCGAAGATGCTGATATTTTCCGTGTGTCTGGTCGTGGTGAGTTGCATTTAACCATTCTGTTAGAAAATATGCGTCGTGAAGGTTTCGAAATTGCAGTTGGTAAACCAAAAGTGGTCTTCCGTGAAATTAATGGTGAGAAATGTGAGCCATATGAAATTTTAACCGTTGACGTGGAAGATGATAACCAAGGGCCTGTCATGGAAGAGCTAGGTCGTCGCAAAGGTGAAATGCAGAATATGGAGTCAGATGGCAATGGACGTACACGGTTAGAGTATAAAATTCCAGCACGCGGTTTGATTGGTTTCCAAGGTGAATTTTTAACCTTAACACGCGGTACTGGTTTGATGGCCCATATTTTTGATGAATATGCACCAGTAAAACCAGATATGCCAGGCCGTCGTAATGGGGTGTTAATTTCTTCAGAAAAAGGCGAGGCCGTTGCTTACGCGTTATGGAAATTACAGGATCGTGGCAAAATGTTTGCTAGTCCAGGCGACAAACTCTACGAAGGAATGATTATTGGTATTCACAGCCGCGATAATGATTTGGTCGTCAATCCAATTAAAGGTAAACAATTAACCAATGTGCGTTCTTCAGGCACCGATGAAGCGGTGCGCTTAATCACGCCAATTGCTATTACATTAGAAAGTGCTGTTGAGTTTATTGATGATGATGAGTTGGTGGAAATTACGCCAAAAACTATCCGTATTCGCAAACGTTTCTTGCTAGAGCACGAACGTAAGAGAGCATCAAAAGATTAATATAATCACTCAGTTAAGATATTAAAAAGCCACCCATGAGGTGGCTTTTTTTTGCCTATCGGTAATGATTAAAATCACGTCCTTGTTAGGGGTAGCATTTTATGCTATTATAAGCACCTGATTTTTAATGATAAATTATATAAACCATTTATAACGAGTTATTTTTTAACACAATTAACCGATGAATTAAGGAGAAGTTTTGACATTAACAAATGTTCAAAACCACCAAGAAACACACACCAATTATCATGAATTTGATGCCATACCTTCAGTCAAATTCCGTCCGCCAAATGCGCTTGATGGTCATGCCGTTACAGCGCTAATAAAAAATGCACCACCGCTAGATAATAACGCATCCTATTGTAATTTATTGCAGTGTACGCATTTTGCATCAACCTGTGTGCTGGCAGAAGCTAATCATCGTATTGTAGGTTGGTTGTCTGCCTATATACCGCCTGATCAACATGACCATATTTTTATATGGCAAGTAGCGGTTGCTGCAGAAGCAAGAGGAAAAGGTTTAGCAAGACATTTGTTAATGGCATTGCTCAGACGTAACGCTTTAGCCAATGTAAGTTATCTCACCACAACGATTACGCAAGACAATCAAGCATCGTGGGCGTTGTTTGAAGGTTTTGCAAGATCGCATCAATTATCGATCAGTAACAAGCCCTATTTTGAAAAAGAACACCACTTTCATGGTAGTCATGAAACGGAGTTTTTGGTCAAAATTGGCCCATTCGATATTCAAAAGATTTTAAGCAATTAAGGAGTTTACCATGTCAAAAATACCTCATCCTAGTCAAAAGAATCAAACCAATACTGCCATTTTTGAACGCAGAGAATCAAATGTAAGAAGCTATGCACGCGCAATGCCTAGAAAGTTTATCAAAGCACAGGGGGCTTGGATGCATGATAGTAATGAAGGACATTATCTTGATTTTTTGTCTGGTTGTGCTTCCCTTAATTATGGACACAATCATCCTGTGCTTAAAGAGGCATTGATGCAATATATTGCCAATGATGGGATTGCGCAAGGATTGGATTTGCATACACAAGCAAAAGCTGATTTTTTAAATGCATTTGAAACACTTATTTTAAAGCCAAGACAATTAGACTATCGCGTGATGTTCACAGGGCCTACTGGGACGAATGCGGTGGAGGCTGCGATTAAGTTGGCGCGTAAAGTCACGCAACGTGAGTTAATCGTTTCGTTCACCAATGGTTATCATGGTATGACACTCGGTGCACTAGCCTGTACTGGCAATGCTGAAAAACGCAATGGGGCGGGGGTGCCACTTAATCATGTCGTGCATGAGCCTTTTGATGGTTATTTTGGTGACAATGTTGATACTGCCGATATGTTAGATAAGCGATTGTCCGATCCTTCAAGTGGCTTGGATAAGCCGGCTGCGATTTTGCTAGAAACGGTACAAGGGGAAGGTGGTTTAAATGCCGCATCTACGCCATGGCTATGCAAAATTGCTGATATTGCGAAACGGCATGGTGCCTTGTTGATTGTTGATGACATTCAAGCTGGTTGTGGGCGTACCAATGGATTCTTTAGCTTTGAAGGCATGGGATTCACACCAGATATTGTCACTATGTCAAAATCATTATCGGGGATGGGTTTACCTTTTGCGGTTGCATTATTCAATCCTAATTTAGATATTTGGTCGCCTGGTGAACATAATGGTACTTTCCGAGGTAATAATCATGCTTTTGTGACTGCCACCGCAACGCTAAAACACTTTTGGTCTGACAATCGGTTTATTACTGAAGTGCAGCAAAGAGCGCAGTATCTACATGCGCGACTAGAAAAGATGGCAGACAAATATGGCTTTAGCACGCGCGGAAAAGGCATGATGCGTGGTATTGATGTTGCTTCTGGCGAGATGGCTTCCAAAGTGACATCGGATGCATTTGATAAAGGACTAATTATTGAAACCAGTGGGGCTTTTGATGAGGTTGTTAAAGTGTTGGCGCCACTGACTATCACCGAAGCGGAAATGGCAAAAGGTCTTGATATTTTAGATCAAAGTATTCGCCATGCTTGTTCACAACAAGTTAGCGCGGCAGCGTAGTCAGGAGAAGATTGCATGATTTTGCGTCATCTAAACGATATTCGTCATAGTGAGCGTAATGTAAAGGCTAAAGATTGGGAAAGCGCACGTATGCTACTAAAGCAAGATGGAATGGGCTTTTCATTTCATATTACAACTTTGTATGCTGGTGCAGAAATTCAAATGCAATACCTCAATCACCTTGAGTCTGTTTTTATTTTGCAAGGTAAAGGAAGCATTGAGGATTTAGCCAGTGGCGATATACATCAATTGTCGCCTGGTACGATGTATGCGCTCAATGCCCACGATCATCATGTATTAAGAATTGAGCAAGAAATAGTCTGTGCTTGTGTCTTTAATCCACCAGTATCTGGTCGAGAAGTACATGATGATAATGGTTCATATCCAGCAGATAGTGATTAACTGAGTAAAAAGGTTGCTAAATATTCATTACACAAACGATAATTACCCAAGCAGACAGACTCCAAAAGCAACTTTAATTGAGCGCCTAGACCCCGTATGTTATGGCAAATGGCAGTCTTCATCGCCCTTAACAAAAGTGCAGTTAGACCACTTCAATCAAAATGGATATCTGCTTCTTGAGAATCTCTTTACAGCAGATGAGGTTGTGCATTTGCAAGCTGAAGCAAAGCAAGCTCTATTGAATGCATCTGCATTGCGTCAAGAAACAGTCATTACCGAGCTTGACAGTCATGAGGTAAGGTCGATATTTGATATTCACCTACAGTCACAGTTGATGGGCCGTCTCGCTTCAGATCAACGTTTGGCTGAAGTGGCTGCTTTATTGCTTGATGATCGAGTGTATATCCATCAATCGCGCTTGAATTATAAACCTAGTTTTGTTGGGGAGGCGTTTTATTGGCATTCAGATTTTGAAACATGGCATGTTGAAGATGGCATGCCGCGGATGCGCGCCTTATCCATCTCTGTATTGCTGACAGAAAATACACCGTATAACGGATCATTGATGTTGGTACCTGGTTCTCATCGTTTGTTTTTATCTTGTATTGGAGAAACGCCCGATAATCACTATCAGTCATCGCTGAAGAAGCAAGAGTTTGGTGTGCCAGACCAAGCGAATTTAGAAAAAATGGTACGTGATTTTGGTATAGTCAGTCCAACAGGGCCACCTGGCTCTGTCTTGATTTTCGATTGTAATATGATGCATGGCTCTAATAGTAATATCACACCGATGCCGCGTTCAAATACTTTTTTTGTTTATAACGCCATGTCTAATCGTTTGGTGCAGCCTTATGGTAATCAAGCGCCAAGACCTGATTTTGTTGCTTGCCGCACGCCAACGCCGATAAATCCGCAAGGTGGCTATCTGTCACGTGTGTAATATCAATACGCACTCAGTATAGCAATAACCACAACTCATATTCATGATGGTAACGGTCGCCAGTTTTATTGTTTTTCTCGGCATCTTTTTTATTATTGGTCTTGCTTCTGTTGCCAAAAGTAAAGGAACAAAAAGCGATTATTATTTGGCCGATCAATCAATAAGTCCACTAATGAGTGGGCTTTCTGCTGTGGCTACCAATAATAGTGGTTATATGTTTATTGGCGTAATCGGTTATACCTACACCGTAGGACTAGCGGCCATCTGGTTAATGATAGGCTGGATTATGGGTGATTTTTTAGCTTCTCTTTTCATCCATCAGCAATTGCATAGAGCAACAGTTAGAACGGGCGAGGCTTCATATACTGGTGTGTTAGCAAGATGGACTGGTGGCAATATGTTGATGTGGCGGCGTATTGCAGCCTTGTTAATCTTGATTTTCTTAGGTGCTTATGCAGCAGCCCAAATTTCCGCTGGCAGCAAAGCTTTGGAAGGGGTTTTAGGCTGGAACAAAACAATTGGAGCCTGGATGGTTGCGTTAATGGTGCTTTCTTATAGTGTGGCAGGTGGTATACGGGCGTCAATATGGACAGATGTAGCGCAAAGTGTTGTGATGCTAGCAGCTATGGTGGTCTTGGTATTGTCTGGCGTGATGGCGTTTGGTGGTGTTGCTAGCGTTATTCATGCATGGCAGGCAATCCCTGGCTATTTCGATTTGGCGCCGCAAAGTCTAGCGCTCCCTGGCTTAATGGGCATCGTTTTATTTTCACTTGGATGGTTGGTTGCTGGATTAAGCGTGATTGGACAACCACATATTATGGTCAGGTTTATGGCGTTGAATGACGCTAACAGTATCAATGTTGCACGTATTTATTATTATGGTTTTTTTATTCTTTTTTATGCTTTAGCAACAATGGCAGGCATGTTAGCGCGTCTACATCTGCCAGCACTTAATCAGCTGGATCCTGAATTGGCACTACCAACCATGGCAGTACAATTATTGCCACCAGCATTAGTTGGCGTCGTGTTGGCTGGGATTTTTGCTGCAACGATGTCAACGGCTGATTCGTTGGTATTGAGTTGCTCTGCCGTCATCACGCATGACTTATTACCACAGAGCGCAGAGCGGCAAATGACGATTAAATTAGTAACAGGGGCGGTTACTGGATTGGCATTGATGATTGCACTCTATGCGAGCAGTAACGTGTTTGATTTGGTCATCATGTCATGGTCTGTGATGGCGGCTGCCTTTGGTCCCATATTAATTTTATTTGCGCTGAATCGTCAGATGGTGGAAAGTATCGCCATTGTTGTGATGGCGATCGGTGTTTTGGTGGCCTTGTTATGGCGTTATGCCAACTTACACCACATGGTTTACGAAGGTTTGCCCGCTATGCTCATAGCATTATTGATAGGGTATTTACTTTCAAAAAAACAGCAAGCCACTATTCAATAACGAATCGTGAGTTACCTTAAAAAAGCCAATTCAAAAAAAACTTGGCTTTTTTAGTGATCGGTAACAGGCTAATCGCCTTTCAAAATATGTTGCTCGATGAGCACGCTATCTTGATGATTCATTAGCCATACTTGTCCATCTTGAATATTGCATTGTAACTGCATAGTACGTTCTGCAAGTTGAGCAATCGCTTGCGTGCAATGTTGAGATAAGTTAATAATGGTTAGATTCTTTGAGCGCAGTAATTGTTTTGCATTCTGTTCAAACCACATATTGGCCGCATTGCCACCATAACAGTAGACAATCACTTGCTTGGCTCTACCACAAGCCTTGCGAATTAGCCTTTCATCAGGCAAGCCAACATCAATCCATAACTCAATCGCGCCAGTTAAGTCTTTTTGCCATAAATCTGCCGATTCATCATCCGTCATCCCTTCGCCAAATGCCAAATATTCACTCGCATTTAGCGCAAAGCTTAATAAGCGCACCATCATGCGTTCATCGGTTTCTGACGCTTGACGCGAGAGCGTTAAGGCATGTTCAGCATAATAATGCCTATCCATATCTGCAATTTGCAGGCTTGCCTTAAATATGGTGGCTTTAATTGCCAAGTTATTCTAGGCCTTGGCTAGCAAGGTAATCTTCATAGTTGCCTGTAAAATCGACAATGCCATCGGGTTTGATTTCTAAAATTCGGGTTGCAATCGAGCTTACAAACTCACGGTCATGACTGACAAAGAAAAGGGTGCCGTTGTATTTATCTAAAGCGGTATTTAAAGCCTCAATCGATTCCATATCCATGTGATTAGTTGGCTCGTCCATTAGCAATACGTTGGTTCGCTCTAGCATGAGTTTACCGTATAACAAACGGCCTTTTTCGCCACCGGATAGCACTTTTACCGATTTTTTAGTTGCTTCGCTACCAAACAACAATCGGCCCAGCATACTACGCACAACGTTGTCATCATCACCTGGTTTGCGCCATTGTGACATCCACTCAAATAAGTCTTCACCCTTATTGAATTCGTATTCATGATCTTGTGCAAAATAACCAATATTGGCTTTTTCTGCCCATTTGACTGCACCATATTTTGGTTCTAAATCATTGGCTAGGCAGCGTAATAGTGTGGTTTTTCCAATACCGTTTTCACCAATAATAGCCACTTTTTCACCTGCTTCAAAAATCACTTCAAAGTCTTTAAATAAGTCTTTGTCGTCAAAGCCATGGCCTAGTTTTTTGAGTTCAACGGCATTACGATGCAGCTTTTCTTTTGCATCATATTCAAAACGAATAAATGGATACTGACGGCTAGAAGGTTTAAATTCCTCTACCTTAATTTTATCAATCTGTTTGGCGCGACTGGTTGCTTGTTTTGCTTTTGATGCATTCGCTGAAAAACGACGCACAAAGTCTTGTAAATCAGCAATTTGCTGTTTGGCTTTGGCATTGTCTTTTGCTTGTTGGTTACGCGCCGCAATGCTCGCTTCCATATAATCATCATAGTTGCCAGGATAAGAAGTAATCTTGCCGTAATCCATATCACATGTGTGTGTACACACTTGGTTTAAAAAGTGACGATCATGCGAAATAATGACCATGGTACAGTCACGATTATTCACCACATCTTCTAGCCAACGAATAGTATTAATGTCCAAGTTATTGGTTGGCTCATCTAGTAGCAACACATCTGGATTAGCAAACAAAGCTTGTACTAATAACACACGCAACTTCCAGCCAGGTGCCACTTCGCTCATTGGGCCATTATGTTGTTCGATGGGAATGCCAACACCAAGTAATAGTTCGCCAGCACGCGCTTCAGCTGTATAACCGTCATACTCGGCAAATACACCCTCCAGCTCAGCAGCTTTCATATAATCATCTTCAGTCGCCTCTAAATTTGCATAGATCGCGTCACGTTCGGTCATGGCTGCCCACATTTGTTCATGACCCATCATCACCACATCTAATACACGCTTATCTTCATAAGCAAACTGATCTTGACGCAAAAACGCCATGCGTTCATTGGAATCTAAAGAAATATTGCCACTGGTTGGCTCTAGCTCACCAGCCAAAATTTTCATAAAAGTGGATTTGCCACAACCATTAGCGCCAATCAGGCCATAGCGATTACCATCGCCAAATTTAACGGAAACGTCTTCAAATAGTGGCTTAGAGCCAAATTGCATGGTGATATTATTTGCGGTTAACATAAACTCTCTAAATTGATTAATATTTTAATTGGTTGAATTAAAAATCGATAAATTGAAATACATTTTAAAATTGATTACGGATAACAACCTCATCCATTGCTAATTGGCCGCCTCTAACGCGAGCTGGTTGAAGGGCTTTGCCAACCACAACAAACATTGTTGGTATATGATCTTGAGGTAAGTTCAATAATTGACTAACCGCATCAAAATCAAAGCCGTCCATTGGGCACGTGTCATATCCCATCTCTTTAGCAGCCAGCATAAGCGTCATCGCTGCCATGCCGCAAGAGCGCATGCCTTCATCGCGCTGCACTTGTACATTGCCTTGATAATAATTGCCAATGGCAGGCACAAGATAGTCTTGCACTGCTTTTGGTGCATTTGCCCAATAGCGTTCAGGCTGTTTTGCCCAAGCGTTCAAATCAGCAGTTAATACAATCAACAAAGAAGCTTCTTCTACTTGTGCCTGATTCCAACTAACAGCACGAATTTGCTGACGCAAGACAGGATCAGTAACCAGTACAAATCGCCAGTTTTGAATATTAAATGCTGTTGGGGATAGCATCGCTAATGACATTAATTGCTCAATTTCTTGTTCAGTCATTTTATGATCGGGATCATATGCTTTAATCGAGCGGCGTTCTACAATTGCTTCAGTTACGTTCATGTATTTTACTTCCTAGTAATTAATGTCAATAATTTCTAACTCTAAAAGGCCAGCAGGACGTTGCCAACGTACGCTATCACCCACTTTGCGGCCAATGAGTGCTTTGGCAATGGGAGAAACATAACTGACTTTTTGTTGTGCAATATCTGCTTCATCTTCACCAACAATATGAAATTGCAGCACTGCACCTGCTGCATCTTCTACTTTTACCGTTGCACCAAACAATACCGTATTTTTGTCTTGTTTTGTAGGGTCTACTAATACAGCGTGCTGTAATCGCATTGATAAGTACCGTAAATCACGATCAATGACAGCCAATCGTTGTTTTGCTGTTTCATTGTCTTTGTCATCAACTAAACTGGCGCGTTCTTTATCAAGTAACTTTGCCGAATCTTCCAACTGTTTCAGTCCAATAAGTGTTACATAATTGGTATGCTGACTAACTGGACGTTCTGGTAAATCCGTCCCTGCGTGTTCTAAATCATCTTCTTTAACAAAGCCGCGGCTCATTATTCCCACTCAATTGTCGCAGGCGGCTTGCCCGAAACATCATAGACAACGCGGTTGATGCCTCTTACCTCGTTAATAATCCGGTTAGATACTTTGCCTAATAAACTATATGGCAACTCAGCCCAGTGCGCAGTCATAAAGTCACTGGTGACAACCGCACGCAAAGCAACGACATAATCATAAGTGCGACCATCACCCATGACGCCCACCGATTTGACTGGTAAGAAAACGGTAAATGCTTGGCTGGTTAAATCATACCAAGTTTTACCCGTGGCTTTGTCGAATGTGTTGCGTAATTCCTCAATAAAAATGGCATCGGCTTGTTGCAACAATACAGCATAGTCACGCTTCACTTCACCTAAGATACGCACACCTAAACCTGGTCCCGGGAAAGGGTGGCGATACACCATGTCACGCGGCAAACCTAACGCAACACCAAGCTCACGCACTTCGTCTTTAAATAAGTCGCGTAATGGCTCCAGTAGTTTTAAACCAAGCTGTTCAGGTAATCCGCCTACATTGTGGTGGCTTTTAATCGTCACTGCTTTTTTGCTTTTTGCACCACCAGATTCAATAACATCGGGGTAAATTGTGCCTTGTGCTAAAAAGGTAGCGCCTTTATGGCCTTGACCACTGGCTTTGAGTTTAGCTGCTTCCGCTTTAAACACTTCAACAAATTCACCACCAATGATTTTGCGTTTGGCCTCCGGGTCACTGATACCTGCTAGCTTGTTCATAAATTGGTCGGCAGCATCAACACGAATTACTTTAGCATGCAGTTGACCGGCAAACATATCCATGACCATGTCGCCTTCATTTAATCGTAATAGGCCATGATCCACAAACACACAAGTGAGCTGGTCGCCAATCGCACGGTGAATAAGTGCCGCCGCAACGCTAGAGTCAACGCCACCCGATAAACCCAAAATCACTTCTTCATCGCCAACTTGTGCTTTGATATTTGCTACGGCTTCTGCAATATAGTCGCCCATTACCCAATCAGGTTTCGCTCCACAAATTTCCAAAACAAATCGCTCGAGTATGGCTTGGCCTTTTTTGGTATGCGTTACTTCTGGGTGAAATTGCACCGCATAAAACTTTCTCTCTTCATCTGCCATCGCAGCAAACGGGGTAGTTTCATTACTGCCAATTACTTTAAATCCAGGCGGTAAAGCGGTGACCTTGTCACCATGACTCATCCACACATCTAATAAACCATGCCCTTCATCATTGGTTTCATCTTGGATGTCGCGGAACAGGGCGGAGTGACCACGGGCACGCATTTGCGCATAACCAAATTCACGTTTGGCCCCAGCTTCTACTTTGCCACCCAACTGTTGTGCCATAGTTTGCATGCCATAGCAAATACCCAATACAGGTATGCCTAATTCAAATACGCTTTGCGGCGCTTTGTCGGTCTCTTCTTCATAGGCACTGGCATGGCTGCCAGAGAGGACAATGCCATCTGCGCCAAAATCACGAACAAAGTCATCTGCAACATCACAGGGATGAATCTCGCAATAGACGTTGGCTTCACGTATGCGTCGTGCAATCAATTGCGTAACTTGTGAGCCAAAATCAAGGATAAGAATTTTTGAATGCGCTATTATTGATGTCATATGCTGTAATTATGTCGTGCTGCTATATAAAAGTTTGGGCAAACAGCTGTCATAAACTGTTTGCCCAATATTAAGTTATAAATTAGTTAATACGGTAATTAGGCGCTTCTTTAGTAATCTGCACATCATGCACATGCGACTCTTGCATGCCTGCGCTAGTGATTTGTACAAACTCAGCTTTTTCACGCATTTCGGTGATATTTTTTGCGCCAACATAACCCATAGATGCACGCAAGCCGCCCATTAATTGGTGAATGACAGCAATCACACTGCCTTTATAAGGCACGCGGCCTTCAATGCCTTCAGGAACCAGTTTATCTGCATTGCCATTATTATCTTGGAAATAGCGATCGCTAGAGCCTTTTTTCATTGCACCAATTGAACCCATGCCGCGATAAGATTTATAAGAGCGTCCTTGGAACAACTCAACTTCACCTGGTGCTTCTTCTGTACCAGCGAACATCCCACCCAACATGACACTGTAAGCCCCTGCAGCAATAGCTTTTGAAATATCGCCCGAAAAACGAATGCCACCGTCGGCAATAAAAGGAACACCTGTGCCACGTAACGCTTTTTCTACGTTGGCAATGGCAGTAATTTGTGGAACGCCCACGCCAGCCACAATACGCGTGGTACAGATTGAACCAGGGCCGATTCCAACTTTTACACAATCGGCGCCTGCATCAACCAATGCTTTTGCTGCATCGCCTGTCGCAATGTTGCCGCCAATGACTTCAATATGTGGAAAATTCTTTTTTACCCACGCCACACGGTCAAGTACACCTTGCGAGTGGCCATGTGCAGTATCAACCACAAGTACATCCACACCCGCATCTGCCAATGCCGCTACACGTTCCTCCGTGCCTTCGCCCACACCGACTGCTGCACCCACACGTAGACGTCCTTGTGCATCTTTAGAGGCGTTGGGGTGGTCACTCGATTTTTGAATATCTTTGACAGTAATTAAACCTTTAAGCGTGTCATTGTCATCAATGACTAATACACGCTCTAAACGGTGACGGTGTAGCAGTTCAATCGCCTCTTCACGTGGCGCACCTTCTTTAACGGTCACTAAGCGGCTACGAGGTGTCATGATGTTGGTAATTGGTTGATCGAGATTGGTTTCAAAACGCAAATCACGGTTGGTTACAATACCAACAACTTTTTCATTATTAACCACAGGCAAACCAGAAATCTTATGCAATGCCGTAAGCTCTAGCACATCTCGAACTGTCATATGACTTTGAATGGTGACAGGATCGTTCACAATGCCAGACTCAAAACGTTTAACGCGAGAGACATGCGCTGCTTGTTTAAGGGGCTTCATGTTTTTATGAATAATACCTAAACCGCCTTCTTGCGCTAGAGCAATCGCGAAGGGCGCTTCGGTAACGGTATCCATCGCCGCTGAAGTCAGCGGAATGTTTAATCTGATGTTGCGGGTGAATTGAGTGCTTAGGTCAACTTCGCGCGGCATTACGATAGAATGCGCGGGAACTAATAAAACATCATCAAAAGTGAGAGCTTGTTGCAGCAAACGCATGAGTAATCCTTTAATTCCAAAACGCGATTATACAGAATTGGCGATAAAACGCATCAATTATCATTGCATAAGTTGCCATATTATTCGTCTATTTTATCGTGCTAAATTTATTTTTTATATTGTCAAGATAGCGATGCATGCTGTAATCTAGCCAATTAGATGAATGCGATAGCTTAAAAGGGTTTGCAATGAAATTAAAACAATTACTGCATTTAAGTGTAATGATTGTATTGGTCACGCCGATGTTGGTGGACGCACAAATTTATAAATGGAAAGATAAAAATGGCGTGACAGGTTATTCAGATAAGCCACCAACAGATGATGTGCAAGTTGATAAGGTAATATCCAGAGAACAAGGAAGCAAGTCAACATCACCAGCGGATAAAGCGCGTAATCTTGGCGGAACTAACAAACCAGGTAAAAATGCTGAAACGCAGCAAAAAGCCGAGGATGAAGCAGCCCAATTGCGTGCCCGTAATGCCGAAATAGAGAAGAAGAATAACGAAGAAAAAGCAGCGCAAGCAAGAATTAGAGCAACAAATTGTCAATCGGCTAAATCGGATTACCAAACATTTGCACAAGGTGGTCGTATTTTTCGGATGAATGAAAAAGGTGAGCGAGAGTATTTTGATGATGCGGCATTAAATGAGCGCAAAGCAAATGCGCAAGCAGCAATCCGACAATATTGCAATTAATTCGGCTCGTTATTCTGCTTCAGCAGGTGTGTCTCCTCCGCCTTTTTTCATCGCTTTCCCATCGGCAGCGCGTTGCTTTCTAACTTCTTTAGGGTCTGCAATCAGTGGACGATAAATTTCTACACGGTCTAAATGGCGCAACGGCGTCTCAAGCTTGATTAATTTACCAAAAATACCAACCTGATTAACAGTTAAATCAATTTCGGGGAATTTGGTCATAATGCCAGATACCTTAATGGCTTCTTCAGCAGTGATATCTGAAGCAACCTGCACAGGAATAATGAGCTGCTGGTGTGGTAAAGCATAAGCAACTTCTACGGTAATATGGTCGTTTTTTGGCAAAGGTTAATCCTTATTAGCGGGGTATATATTATCTGCACGTGTCACAAAACTATCAACAAAAGTGGTTGCAATGTGATTAAACACGGGTGATATTAATTTTTCAAGAAAACCATTGGCAAACTCATAATTGAGTCTAAATTGAATTTTACAGGCGTTTTCTCTTAATTCAATAAAGCGCCAATCACCTTCTAAATGTTTGAACGGACCATCTTTTAACGCAATATCCATGCTGATGGGAAACACTTTGCTGTTAATCGTCGTAAAGTTTTGTTTAATCCCGTGATAATTAATATGTAAGGTAGCGCTTGTCCTTACATCGGTGCGCTCATGCAAATCAATGCCACCACACCATGGTAAAAACTGTGGATAATCCTCGACACGATCAACCAAATTGAACATTTCTTGTGCCGAGTGCATCACTAAAACTGTTTTTTCTACCTTATTCATTAAAGCGTTCTATTTAAACTAGCGTAAAATACTTATTTTAAGCTATTTAGTGTTAACACATGAGCATTGCCCAAAATAAAAAAGCATTTTTTGATTATTTTATCGAAGAAAAATACGAAGCAGGTATTGTCCTAGAAGGCTGGGAAGTCAAGGCAATTCGCGATCACCGAGTGAATATTAAAGAAGCTTATGTGGTGATTATGCGCGGTGAAATTTTCTTAATCGGCTGTCATATTACGCCATTAGGTATGGCATCCACACACGTGCGTCCAGACGCTATTAGAACGCGTAAGCTATTGTTGCATAATGAAGAAATTGCCAAATTAATAGGCAAAGTCGAGCGGGCAGGTTATACCCTAATCCCATTGGATATGCATTACAGCAAAGGCCGCATTAAAGTGCAAATTGGCTTAGGCAAAGGAAAAAAACAGCACGATAAACGTGAGTCGATTAAGCAAAAAGATTGGGAACGTGACAAAGCGCGCATCATGCGAGCGCATAATAAATAATGCTTTATTGTTGATGTAGAGTTGTTAGCACTTGCGGTAGTAAGCTTGGTAAATCTTCTGCAATTAAACCCAATCCAAACAACGTTGCCGCTTGTGCATGCATCCACACCGCCGCACACGCCGCATCAAATGACAACATACCTTGTGCCATTAACCCTACTATCATGCCAGCCAACACATCCCCAGATCCGCCCGTGGCTAGCGTTGGTGGTGCATTTTCGTTAATGATAGTCCGCCCATCGGGCGCTGCAATCACTGTTTTATGGCCTTTTAACACCACAACTGCACCACAATCTACAACTGCTTGTTGCGCGCTGAGTACACGATTCTCTGTTAATGCAAATAAACGCTTAAACTCACCTTCATGTGGTGTGATTACGCAGTCAGCATGTAAATTCTTGATGAGTAAAGCGCTATTGCCACGAAATGCGGTAATCGCATCTGCATCGAGCACTACAGGCCGATTGGTCGCCAATAATTGTAGTGTATGCGCGCGTGTTTCATCATTTACACCTGCGCCAGGCCCAATTAAAAAGCTCGATATGCGTTGATCTTCAATCAGCTGATTAAATGTCCTAGCATCATCAAACGGCTTTACCATAATACTAGTCAAAGTATTGGCATAAATGGTAAAAGCCACTTGCGGAACCAGTATCGTAGTCAGCCCGCTTCCAATACGCGCAGCGGCTAATGCAGATAATTTTGCCGCACCTGTCATCGGATAACCGCCAACAATCGTTGTAAAACCACGTGTATATTTATTACTTTCTGCCGTTAACTTAGGCAGAGCATCTAACCAAAGCTTAGGATGGTTTTTTATGGCAGAGTCGTATGGTGTAGTCATGCTTCATATTTTAGGGCTAAACAGCATAAGATTCTAATAAAAAAAACTGTTGCAAAATTAAGCGTATAATATAGGGATTAGATACGTTAAATATGGACGTATTGATGAGTAAATGCAATTGCAACACACTGGGGCTGACTAGGTTTCGACGTGGGTTACAAAGCATGCAGGGCATACCGAGGGTTTCAGGTTTCCTCGTTAATCCATCTGGAAAAAGTATAGTCGCAAACGACGAAACTTACTCTTTAGCAGCTTAGGCCGCTAAACGTTGCTCTGGGGCTTTCCTCGCCCAGGCTAGGAAACTAGCAAGCAACGTCATATAGAGGAAATCGCACTTTATTGGGTTACTTAATATTGTGTTAAAACTAAGGTAACTCGCTTTACATTCGCTTGCTCGTTGGTGGGTGTACCGTTAAATTTAAACAACACAGCTAAGTATGTAGAACTGTCTGTGGAGGGCTTGCGGACGCGGGTTCGATTCCCGCCTGCTCCACCAACAATGAAAAAAGGCTACCCGTTCGGGGTAGCCTTTTTTCGTTGCTGAAGAGGCGGGGGAGGGATTAAGCCCGCCTTGGGTTCGCCTTGCTAATCACTGATTGCTTGGACGCTGAGTTTGCGCAGCTGGCAGCAGGCCGAGGTTTTTTGGGAGGTAACGCGAAAGCGGGGCATTGCCGCTGTCGTTTTATTTGCATCAATGGAGCCTGGGACTTTGGTAAATCAAACTGGCTTTGTGCGTGTGGGTGTTATGTTGGCTGGAAAATGGTGTGTAGCAGTGGGTCAAACTATTTTGATTGTGTTTAATACCCAATTTGTTAACTTAACAGCCAGTAATAACAGTTGTTATGGCTATTTGTTTGTTAGAAGATAGGGCGTAGGCGTCACGATAATCCACATAACAATTAGCCGGATCTGGAGCATTAGAAATAGTAAATCTAGTCGTTTGCGTGTTGGGGAGAGAAGCGGTAAACCCTGAATAGTTTATGTGACTATCTATTTGCCTACCACCTAATACATCACCTGCATCTAGCCATCCATAATTCAACATATAGTCAACTCCGTCAATAGTGGGGTGTGTAAGGCGAAGATTTATATTGCAAGTGGGTGTGACCATACATTTGGCATAAACTAAATTTGCGGTGGAGCGTAAACTACCTGCTAATTGATGCACAGAAGCAATGCGTGCTTCTGTGCCTAATCCAATAAACTTTGGTAGTGCAGTGGCAGCCAAAATCCCAAGCATGATGATGACCACAATCAATTCGATCAAGGTAAAACCTTTTTGATTAGGCAAAAACTTCATTACACTTTTCCATAAACATTCATATTATTTGTTCTGCTATCAATCACAAATACATTATTTTTTTGAAATGTTCAAAGAAGTATACTTTGATAACTGTGATGATTTGCATGGCTGGAACACTTTATATTTTCTTGGTTATGTTGTCTAACGGTTCGTTTATTGAAATATTTATATAGAGATACAGATTATTTTAAGATGAATTGGCTGTTGGCTTATCCCCTTCAAGTCCTGGAAAAGCAGAATAAAATAGGGGCCGTACCACAATTTAAATAGACGATGCCCCGTAGCCCAGTATGCATAAGCCTTCAAGAACAGTTCTTTAGAATGTTTATGGGATAAATTGATTGAATTTAATTGTAAAACTCAACCGCCACGTTCGCCATTTTGCCATAGTCCGCTTTCAACAAAGCGGCGCTCACTAAACGAGTCATATCGCCGCTGCCAGTACTACCGATCGTGTGACCCATGCCATTGCCCCAACAGCGACACAGCGCTTTAATGTCTATGCACGTTGGGCAGGTGAGGGCGCTAATCGCCCCTGGTTATGCTGTTTAATTTTTTGGTCAATCACTAAATGCTTGGACGCGAGAGCGTAGCATTGCCGCCGATCAGTAAAGTGCCAATTCAACACTAGTCAGATATTTTTAGATGATGATTTGTTTGTTGCACATGTCTTCATGAATCAGTTTGTAAACCGCTTCAATTTCGGCTTGCTCGCTTTGGTCGAGCTTTCCATCTTGGTTGGCATCTAAATGTGCAAATAGTTTCTCGGTGTTGCGCTTGTTGGCGCTTAAGTACTCTTCTTTGGATACTACGCCATCTTTATTGATGTCGTAGCTAGCAATGCTAAAGTCTGGGTTATTTTTATCGGCACAGCCTGAGTCGACATCACTTTTATGCGATTCGTTGTGGTTGGCCAAAGCCGAGAAAGATAAGCCAAGTGATAGGCATAATGCATTACATAACATCCAATATTTCATTGATAAACCCTTTCAAATAAGTTCATAAGGCAGGCGATGTTGAGATTAGTTCAACGCACCAAAGCAACAGTTATTGAATCATTGCTATTAATTTATTGGGGATGTTTGTAGAGGTGGGTGGACTGTACTCTCAATTACTGACAAATGAAGTCCTTTGAGGCGGTTTTCCAGAAGCGCGAGAAGCTTTTGATATCGGTTGCGGTAAGATTTGCTGAGCAGACTTTTTGTTCTGGATGCCACATAACTGGGTACCCTGTAGCTTGTTGCTTTAGTTTAATATTTGGGGTGTTTTGCGTCATAATTTGCTGCGTATTCAGTAAGCTAAAGACCTCGCTGGCGTTGCCTATCCATACCTTTACATCAGGCATTTCAATTAAGCAGTCTGCGATAAATTGTAGTCTGATGATAGACCAGTTTTGATAAAAATCGGGGTCAATAATAAATATCTTTTCATAGGGCTGTGTTAATAATGGGTGTTTGTTACTGAGCATTTCATCATGGACCCAAACAATTGTTTGATTGCCTAGCGGTTTATCTTTAATGATGGGGAATGCTGGTTTTTGTTGCCGCGCAGCTTGCTGTGTTGGTTTGAATAATTGGTGATCTAGGTTTTCATAGCTATCTTTAAAAGGACATGCAGCCCGACATGTTTCGCAGTGCTGATGATTGGTATATTTTGCTAGATTTTCTTGATTAAAAAAGTAGGGCTTGTGACTAAAAGTAGAAGCTACCCATTGCCAAGAAAGGTGGTTGCTTGCGTAGTCTCCGTCTAGGAGTAAATCGTGCATCCAGTTTGCGCCATTTAGCCAATCTGTTTTTCGCCAGTGCACCACATAGGATGCTAGCCACATACGCGCATGGTTATGTAAATAGCCTTCTGTATTGAGTGTTGTGATAAAGCTATCCATACAGGGCAGGCCGGTGCTGGCTTGTTTAATATCATCGGGCAAGCTATTAAACGATAAAGTGACTTTAGGGGGCTGCATATCGAGCAATATGGCATTGCCGTAGTAATACCAAACTGTTCGCCAGTATTCTCGCCATGCAAACTCATTTAATAGTTTTTGACCACTGATACCAAATTGTTCATTCACATGAGTGACTGCTTCTTTTATGGTGATGCATCCATGTCTTAAATAGGGCGATAGATGCGTGACATGCCCATTTAAATAATTTCTTGTTTGACCGTAGCGCACTCCATCAACCTTGCTGAGTGTAGATAATGCTTGTTGTCGACCGCCACGTAAGGATTGTAATAGTGTGTGTGGTGGGCGTTGCGCGTTTGGAAATAATGCCAGTATTGACTGGTCTCGCTCATCAGCGGCGAGTGGTATTTTCCACATATTACTTGTTGGTTTCATGATGGTCATTTTCAAAAAGACTTTTAAAAAAGTGAGCTTTGTTTTGGTGATTGCGGTGTGCTGCTAATAGTGCTTTTTTTAGGGCTTGATCGTTTATTGTTAAATGTACGCGACCCATGTTTATGCAATACATTACGCGTTTCAGCTTTGTGTTGATCCTGTTTTCTGGCGTATGCAATTTTTGATTTTGCATCATGCATGGCTTGCTGTATGTCTACTATGGGCGACGGATAATCTTTATCAATTACACACCCATATTTTAATTGCAGTGGTGCCGGCATTAAGGCGGGCTCAAAAATCCACGTGTCGGGCACATGGTTTAATGCAGGCAGCCATTTGCGAACAAATTGACCACGTGGATCCTGATCTTGTGCTTGTTTCACTGGATTATAGATACGTAATGTATTGATGCCGGTTGATCCCGATTGCATTTGTATTTGTGGCCAATGAATGCCAGGCTCGTAATCGACAAATTCTCTGGCTAAATGTAACCCTGTTTGGCGCCAATGAAGCCATAATAAATAAGAAGCAGTACTGATCAACATGGCCCGCATTCTAAAATTAATCCAGCCTTGTTGTTTTAGCATAGCAAGGCAAGCGTCAACCATAGGCCATCCGGTTTGGCCATTGCGCCAAGCGACTAATCGTCTTTGAGACTCTGTATCGTTAAGCAGCTCATCTCTTATCCCAATATGCGCTTTGTGCATATGGGCCAGTTCTAGCGTTGGTTCGCTTTCAAGCTTTTGCATAAAATGGCAGCGCCAGTGTAGCCGGCTTTCAAAGCTTCTAAGCCCTAAGATTAATGGATGTTTAGTATCCATTCCTTTCGCACGCTGTTTTGCCACGGTTGTTCTTGTTGCTTGAACGACTTCTCTGGGAGAGAGGCAACCCCAGGCTAAATAGGGTGATAATCTAGAGCTGGCTTCAGTCGCTTGAATAGGGCTGGAAATGCCGCCCCTATAGAAACCAGATCGATCGCTGAGAAAGCTGGATAAAGTAGCTAAGGCAATCTCTCGGCCACCTTGTTGGCGTTGTGGTTTATCTTCGCCACTCGCTCTAGTCACTGGCGGCTTTGGTAGCGCAATCACAGGGTGCTTATTGTGTGATGGCGATACGGTAATGAGCGGAGCACGCATATGACTTTCCCATTTAACATGCCACGCATCACGATTTTTTAACGCACGAACAACACCATTCTGCGGATATTGATGCCACTTAACATGATAAGTTTTACACCATTTTGCTACTGATTGATCGATCGCATAGCTCGTTAAGTTGCCTGTTTCTTCATGGCTATGGATTTCTGCGATTGCTTGTTGTTGCGCAATAAAAGTAAGCGTTTCTAAGATGCTGATTGATGATATATGTAGAGTTATGCCAAGATTATTTAAAGCAAGCCTAAGCGATTTTAAACACTCACCAACAAATGTCTGTTGCGATAAGGAGGCATCTTCTGCTTTCCACATAGCAGGCTCCCAACAATATAAGGCTACGATGGGGCCTTTTTTTAGTGCGGTTGAGAGCGCGGCATGATTCTCAACCCTAAGGTCACGCTTAAACCAAACAATATGTAGTGGCTGCATATGCAATAAAATTCAACAAAAAAGTAGGATTTTTACAATAAAATAAGGTTCCCATGACCGTATTTTTAATCTAAAACCAATTGACTCATGATATTAAGGAAGCAAGTATCATTATTATCATTAAATATTTCAAATTGTTAATAAATTGTTAATTTTTTTTGCAACTTATCGCAGCTTACACATACTATAGGTTGCTGTTTAATTTCTTGGTAACAATATTAATGAAGGATTTAATCATGATAAAAAGTAATATAAGTACTAAAGTTGTAAAGTTGCTTGCAGGGATTGGTTTATTATCTGCGTCAGGCTTTGCTATGGCAGAAAGTGGCGTGATGTTGCAACCAGATGATTTTGTTGGTATTTCATTTTGGTTAATTTCAATGGCGCTGGTTGCGTCGACAGTGTTTTTCTTTTTAGAGCGTGATCGTGTTGAAGGTAAGTGGAAAACTTCACTAACTGTTTCAGGATTGGTTACTTTAGTTGCAGCTGTACATTATTTCTACATGCGAGATGTATGGGTAATGACAGGTGAGACACCAACAGTTTATCGTTACATTGATTGGCTAATTACTGTGCCATTATTGATGATCGAGTTTTACTTGATTTTAAAAGCCATTACAAAAGTACCAACTGGTGTGTTTTGGCGTTTACTAATCGGTACATTTGTGATGTTAGCTGGTGGTTATTTAGGTGAAGCAGGCTACATTGGTGTATGGCCAGGATTTGTGATTGGTATGGTAGGTTGGGCATATATTCTGTATGAGATTTTTGTTGGCGAGGCTGGAAAAATCAATGCACAATCATCACCACCAGCAGTACAGTCAGCATTTAGTTTAATGCGTTTGATCGTTACTTTTGGTTGGGCGATTTATCCTATCGGATACTTCTTAGGTTACTTAACAGGCGGTAGCCCAGCAGACAGTTCAAATATGCTTAATATCGTTTATAACTTAGCCGATGTGCTTAACAAAATCGCATTTGGTGTGATTATTTGGACAGTAGCTGTTAGCGAATCAAACAAAGCCTAAATTTTTGGTATGGCTTAGTTGTAACGAGGTGATGCTAGCGTGAAGTTTGCGTTAGCATCACTTTGTTAAATTTAAAAAGCAATATTATTCAGAGACTCTAACATGCCAAATGTCCAGTATATTGATCAACAGAAAGTCAAATTAGAGCAATATGATATCGCTGATGATTTTGAGAGATATTTAGAAAGCTTACTGACCAGTGTATATTCTAATAAAGAAGATACATTGAAAAATTTAAGCCAAGAAGCGGCTAAATATCACTTAAATTGCGGTGGCAAACGTATCAGAGCTAATATTGCAATCAAAGCATGTGCTGCATTAAATTTAAATAAGCAAGATTCTTTTAGTATTGGCGCAGTTGCCGAGCTATTACACAATGGTTCATTAGTGCACGACGATATACAAGATGGTGATAAAACGCGTCGTGGCCACCAGACCGTTTGGACTAAATATGGTAAAGAAATTGCGATATGCACAGGCGATTTATTTATATCTTCTGCCTACGCTGCACTGGCTAATATTTCCAATCCTAGCGTATTGCCAGCAATGATTAAACTAGTACACCAGCAAGTGACAGCCACCATAAAAGGACAGAGTGTAGATGTCCACCACAAGGTCAATGCCATCACGTCAGTAGCAAGTTATGAAGCGGTTGTTATTGCCAAGTCAGGTGCACTGTTAAGCTTGCCGCTACAGTTGGCATTACTTGCGGCTAATCACACAGAATATTTAGCAAAAGCTGAGCAAATTGCAAATGCATTTGCCCTCATCTATCAAATAGCAGATGACTTAAATGACGTACATATCGACATGCAGTTAGCTGACTATAATCGTTACGATAAAAGCGTTAAACATGAAGATTTAGCGCGATTAAATATTATTTTTATATTGCAAAAACTGGCCGGAGAAGACAAAGTAAATGACAAACTGTCTAGCTCGTATGAGGTCACGAATGTTGCCAAGCAAATTGCACTAAAAAAAGCCAATGAATGTATCCAACTAGCACAAGATTTGCCAAATCGTTGCGGGCTGTATATTCAAACGCTAGCGTTAGATTTAAAAGCAAAGTTAATTAATTAGAATGATGCATGCGATTGTCATTGGTGCTGGTTTTGGCGGTATCGCTTCTGCTTTAAGGTTAAGAGCTAAAGGGTATGATGTTACGCTGATAGATCGCTGTAATAGACTTGGTGGCAGAGCCCAAGTTTTTGAACGAGCTGGTTTTAAATATGATGCAGGTCCTACGGTCATTACCGCACCATTTTTATTTGATGAATTGTTTGAATTGTTTAATGAAACATTCTCAGATCACGTGACTTTGGTGCCGCTTAAGCCATGGTATCGGTTTTATTTTGCCGATAAGACAACTTTTGATTACGGTGGCACCTTAGATGAAACGCTAGATGAGATTGCAAAAATATCACCTAACGATTGTAGTGGTTATGTCAAACTTCTTGCGCACTCTAAACGTATCTTTGAAATCGCATTTATTCAATTATCCGATAAGCCCTTTCATCAATTCAACACAATGCTGCGATTAATTCCAAGTCTGCTTAAACTACGTAGCTATGAAACCGTTTGGCAAATGGTATCGAGGCATTTAACGAATACAAAGCTAAGACAGGCCTTTTCAATCCAGCCGCTTCTGGTTGGGGGCAACCCTTTTAATACGACCAGTATTTATGGACTAATCCATTACTTAGAACGTGCATATGGCGTGCACTTTGCAATGGGGGGCACGGGGGCTATTATTGACGCATTAGGTCAGCTGATGCAAAGACATGGCGTGACAGTTAGACTTAATACCACGATTACAAAAATTAACGTCGAGAATGGCGTGGCCACCAGTGTGCTTTTGGCTGATGGCAGGTCAATAGCAGCGGATGTCGTTGTTTCTAATGCAGACCCTGCCCATTTATACGAATCGATGGTTGCCAAAAAAGCCCAATCTACCACCAACAAGCTGAAGCTTTCAAACGCGAAATTTTCTATGGGTTTGTATGTGTTGTATTTTGGTACATCTGCGCAATACCCCGATATTGCGCACCACACAATATGGATGGGCGCTCGATATCAAGAACTATTGGCTGATATCTTTGATAAAAAAATACTGCCAAATGACTTTTCACTTTATTTGCATCGACCAACAGCTACAGATAGTAGTTTTGCGCCTGCAGGTTGTGATAGTTTTTACGTTCTCTGCCCGGTGCCAAATTTACAAGGTGCTATCAATTGGTCTATTGAAGGACCAAAATTACAGCAACGGATTATTCAGGCACTTAATGACACCATTTTGCCAAATTTAAAATCCACCATTGTTGATCCTTTTTATATGACACCTGAAAATTTTAGCAACGACTATCTCAGTGCGCATGGCGCTGGGTTTTCTATAGCACCTATTTTTAGTCAATCTGCGTGGTTTAGGTTCCATAATAAAGCTGAAAAAATCCGTAATTTATACCTAGTTGGCGCGGGCACCCACCCTGGTGCTGGTTTGCCTGGTGTGCTGAGTTCTGCAAAAGTAGTTGATCGTTTAATACAGCCGATTAAACGTTCCTAAATAAATAGTGTCTGATTTTTACTTTTAAGATGGCCACTTTTGAACCAATACGAATGTGAATATAGAATTCAAACAACTACCATACACTGGGCTTAATGCCGATGCTGTATTGGCAATAAAAGGAAGTAGCTTTTATTGGGCGCGTTTTTTTTTGGGCAAGCGCCATGCGCAACGCGCAACGCGCTTATACCGATTTTGCCGATATATTGATGATATTGCTGATGAAGTGCTATGCAACGAAACGGCTGAAGCGCAGCTGGCCTTGAATGATATTAGCCAAGATATTAGTCGAAAAGTATCACAGAATCCTATTACGCAAGATATGCTGCTGTTAATGCAAGAGTGCGATATAGCGCCTGGCATCATCCTGTCACTATTAGAAGGCGTTACACAGGATTTATCTCCAGTGATGATGCAGGATACCGATGCACTTATCCGCTACTGTTATTTAGTGGCAGGCACTGTTGGTGTAATGATGTGTAAAATTTTAGATATCAAAGACCCACGCGCATATCCGTTTGCAATAGATTTGGGTATTGCTATGCAGTTAACCAATATTAGTCGAGATGTAGCGGCCGACGCCAAATTGGGTCGCTGTTATTTGCCACTAAATACAATTAACACTATAACAAGCGCTGATTTAACATTGGATGATTTAGTCATGCCACCAGACGAAAAAAAAGTAGATTTACAAGCATGTTTAAATAAACTACTGATATTGGCGGATAGCTATTATGAAAGCAGTCGTTATGGGCTACATTTTATTGATGTTAAATCACGTTTGAGTATATTGGTTGCAGCCAATGTTTATCGCCAAATCGGCGTTTTGCTTAAAGCGCGTCAGTATCAATATTGGTTGGGCAGAGTGCGGGTGAGTAAACCCACAAAAATGCTTGTGACGGTGAACGTGTTTTTAAAAGCATTAATCACACCACACTTTTGGCACTTTACTTATCCATACAATCAGCACAAACACGATGCTACATTGCACAACGCCTTAGTTGATTTACCGTATGCCAATACGCCTGCAAATACCATCGCTCAAGAAGCTAGCTAATACCACATGACAGAAGATTTGATTATTTTAGGAGGTGGGTGCGCAGGATTAAGTTTAGCCATGCAATTGGCAAAACTGGGTAAAGATTGCCCCAAAACAACCATTATTGAAAGTCGAGCAAGCTATGTTAATGATCGCACTTGGTGTTATTGGGGGTCGGATCATACCCAGCATGCATCTGATTGGTTGCGAAGTAGTGAAGATATTCAGGCGGAACAATGGGCTAACAAATCATGGCCTGCAATATTATTAAAATATCAAAACGATACAGTAAGGGTGAACTGCTTAACAACGCCGTATCAAATGCTTGCATCTTCTATTTTTTATGAAAATGCACTCAAGCTAATCGCACACAACGACAACATTCGCTTGATCCGCGATACACCTGTTAATGGCTCTCCTGTCTATTTAAGTGATGCATTACAGGCAGATACTGCTCTAAACGGCGTGTGGAGAGTACAAACTAACAATCAAGATTTTTTAAGCAAAACAATTGTGGATACTAGGCCAACAAAGACGATGACTGCAGACGATGCGTTGATGTGGCAATCGTTTTTAGGTCAAGAAGTATCGTTTGAGCATGATACGTTTGATGCTGATTGTGCGACCTTAATGGACTTTGGCGGCGAAAAGCAAAACGGTAGTGATGAAGTGACTTTTATTTATATTTTACCCATATCCAATCAAAGAGCTTTAGTCGAATTGACCGTTTTTGCCAAAAAGCCAATTGCAAAAGAAGCACTGGAAAAACCGCTTGCTAATGCAATTAGAACATTAAACCCTACACAAGCTGCAGTGATTGATCGAACTGAATTTGGCGTGTTGCCCATGGGCTTAAAAGTCAATAATCTCAAGCATGATGATTCAAGCCAAGATGATCACAAACAACGTAGTTATGTGTATGCGGGATTGTTTTTTGGCGCAGCAAGACCAAGCTCAGGCTACGCTTTTATGCGCATACAACGCTGGGCTAAACGCTGTGCACACAGTATCGCAAGCAGCGGAATTCCGATAAGCCATACACCTGATTCGGCATGGCTGACTTGGATGGATACCTTGTTTTTAAAGGTAATTTTACATCAGCCAAGTCTGGCGCCTACGCTGTTCATGGCTATGTTTGGTCGTGTCAATGCGCATAGTATGGTTCGATTTTTAAGTGATCAAGCCAAGCTCAGAGATTATCTATGGATTATTTTGGCACTTCCGCCAATACCCTTTTTAAAGCAGCTTGTCAGACAATTGTTTAACCATGACTAACGTAATAATAGACAACGCCTCGCGGTTAAATAAATGGACGATGCGTCATAGCAATATATTTTGTATGGCTACCATACTAGTTATCTTATTTTCACAGAGTATCGCGGTATTGCCGCATGCCATATTACTTGGCATGATTGTTTTTAGCATTGCTTTGATTGGCGTGCCCCACGGCGCGCTCGATATATTATTTGCTAAACAGCACTGGAAACTGAATACCGTTTTTCGCTGGTTTGTTTTTTTGCTGACTTATTTAATGTTGGTTGCTCTAGTAGTGGTATTGTGGTTGTGGCAGCCTATTGTCTTTTTTGTCGGATTTTTAATAATTTCTATCATGCATTTTGCAGATGATTGTCCTGCTAGCACACCAAAGATAATCAAAATATTACAAGGTGGCGCTTTGATTGTGTTGCCTTCGCTAATGTTTAATACACAAATGGCTCAACTTTTTTCTTATTTTATCAGTCAGGACGCATCGATAATCCTGGTTGAAAAACTACGTAGTATGGCTTTTTTGTGGTGTTTAGGCCTGTTAGCGAGTGCGCTATGGTTGTTAAAGCGAGATAGGCGTGTGGCACTAGAAGTGATTTCAACCAGTTTTTTAGCATTATTGGTTACGCCACTTGTAGCGTTCACTTTATATTTTTGTGGTTTACACAGCATAAGACATATATTGCGTAGTGAAATATTCTTGAAACCTGAAACAAATATATTAAAAATTACTGGATTAGTTGCACCAACTGTCGCTACGATAATCATTGCTGCACTTTGCTGGAATTTCTTGCCGGCTGCTACATTGAATGGTCAATTAATCCAGATTATATTTGTCAGTTTGGCCGCACTTACGCTCCCGCATATGCTTATTTTATATCTATCTGGCTTTGTTTTTTGGAATAAGGGCGAGGGCACCCAACAGACGTTGCCCTGACGCTCGATGCCAATTACCTCACCTGTACTGCTTAGTGAATTAATACTGTTTGATTCGAGGTGCTTAATTTGCTGAAAAATAGGGTTTTAAAACAACATCCATAAACAGATCGCATGGATTGGGCAGCTGTAGTGCCGCCTGAAGATCAAGAAAATCTGCATGAACAGCATTTATTATTCGCTATTTATTTGCTGATATTAAGCAAATTGCTCACTTATAAAATAAAATGAGTTTGTTTGATTTGCTGTAATAAATACCCCTGCATAAGCACTTTGACACGCTATGACTTTAGCGCTAGGATTCAGTCTCATTCAACTTTTCAGGGTATTAATATGGCCTCATCTTTGCAAAAAGCGCGTAATACAAAATCGACGCGTTTATGGTTTTTGGTATTGTTATTGGTGATTGTGGTTGCTCTGTATATGACGGGCATTATTAAGAAAGGCTTTGCAATTGGGTTGGGTATATTATTGCTAGCGGCAATTGGTATTCAAACGTTTGATTATGATCTGGATTTAGGCACTTTATGGGAAACTGGTAGCATTAAAGAGTCGCGCGTACAACAGACAAAAGACGGTGTGGTATTGAAGGGTGATTGCGTGAGGCCGGCTGGCAAATCTAAAGAGTTTGACTTAAATTGCAGTAATTTTAGTACGCAAGCAAAGTATGATTATTGTGCCGAACAAATAGCCAACAACAATCAAGGACTTGATAGAGCAAAAATCATTAACTTAGATGTGTATGGTTTGGATGGCAATAAAAATGGGATAGTTTGCGAGGCTTTACCATAAATGTTGGTATTGGATTGTTTAAAAGCCGCTTTTTGCGGCTTTTTTAAACGACATGATGGCTTCGTGACGGTTTGTTTTTAATGGTATAGCAAATGGCTCGACAATAGTTTGATGGTGTTTTTGCTCTTCTGCTAATGTGACTCAGGCCTGATTTAACTTAATTTTTTCCAAATGTTAGTGCTTCAGCATTGGGATCATTTTCCCAAAAATGATAAAAGTCTCGGACAACATCAAGATACAAATCGCGAATTTCTTTCGTTTTAAATAAAGGCAAAGTGAGGTCAACCGATATACGATAGGCCGCATGATTTTTGATTGGCGCTTCTCTTAGACGTAATAAAATGATTTTAACTAATTTGCTTCTTGTATCAATGATAGAGTAATCTGCACCAAGATTGGTTAGCGCTTGGAGATAGCCGGTAAGTGATTGGTTTTCTTCCGTGTTAAATGTTGCACCATCTAAATTTTTGGTCAGAGCGTCTAATGTTGAATGTTTGGGCTTCCATTTAATTTCTTTTGTACTAAAGCCATAGTACTCATGAAACATTGCAATCGCTTTAATATCATCCATCCAAAACGGAAAATATTCGCGTGCGGTATTAAGCGCATTACTTCTGTCTTCTAGTGGCAGTTGGATGAGGGTTTCTTCTAATGCAAAGGCAAATGCTTTGCGCGTTTGTTCTTTGATGACTAATTTAATCATTAAACTATCTAAAAAGCGCGAACGTAGGAAAAGTGTATTTGTGGATGCGCCTTTACTTTGTAAAAATTTTAAATAAGCATCCGCAGCTTGTTTTTCTCTAGTCTTGGCCATTTTAGTTGTGAGACACCTTCAATTGATTGATCGTCAGATAGATACCCTTGATTGGATTGCATACTATTGAATCTTATTGTATGTGGTTTTTGGCCATTTGATAAGCTGATTTAAACATGAAAACCTTGATTCACTGCCGTTTTGAAGCATATCGTCATTAGCCATAATAAGCGTGATAGATTGTTTAGCGTTGTGATCGCAGATTTCGAATTTGGTTGGATATCATGGGAGTCGTTGGGTGAGTCAGTGTTTGATGAGAAAAGTAGCGATTAGCTTATTATTAAGCATGCCGTATGCTAGTACATATGCAGCGCAATGGATTAATCTGCAAGAGAGTAAACATGCAACCTTAATGCTGGATAAACAATCGATTGTTGAAACGGGTAAGTATCAAAAAGCATGGGTAAAAATCGACTATGCGACTTTGCAAACCAATTTGGAATATCCTGAGAAAAGTTATAACAATGCAAAACTTTTATGGTATTTCAATTGCACAGAACAAAAATTAGCAACAGCGCAGGTTTATCAGCTTTTAAATGAAGAGCAAATTTATTCTGCTGCAATAGATATCAAAAGGGCGCGCTTTTTAGAACCAGTACCTGAAACAGAAGCTGATATTGCGATGCATTTTGTTTGCCAACAAAAACAACGTGATGAAGAGTTGAAGCAAAAAAAAGCACGTGCATTAGAAAAGGCAAATAGTCAGCCCATTAGCCCAACGCCAGCGGATAATTCACCAACACCAACACCAACACCAACACCAACGCTGATACCTTCAGCTGTAAACCCGCCAGTATCTGCGCCAACAATAGTAAAGCCAACCATTGAATCAGACCAATTATCTGAGAGTGATCAACAAAAACAAACGGAAAAATCAGCCATAAAAGGCAAAGAAAAATTAGCTATCGTAAAAGATAACAAAAATAAGGTGGCTAAAGAGCGCGCTAGTGATGAGGTACATGTTACAGATAAGCCATTTAAAAAAGCATCAAAAGTTAAGAAAAAACACAAAATGACAGATTGGCAATACACAGGTAGTAATGGACCTGAGTTTTGGGGTGACTTAAGTGCGGATTATGTCACTTGTCAAACTGGACGGAATCAATCGCCAATTAATATTGATAAGACAATTATTACAAAGGCTAAGCCACTAAAAACTTTTCAACGATTTCCGATTACGCATATTGTTCATAATGGAAATACGATTCTGGCCGAATTTAAACCTGGTAATGTAATGGTTGTTGATGAGGTGATGTATCAGATGAAACAAGTGAGTTTTCATGCGCCGAGCGAGAATCAGATCATGGGAAAGTCTTACCCATTAGAGGCGCAATTCTTACATGAAGACACCAATGGTAATGTTGCCTTCTTAGCGGTGATGTATGAACAAGGTAATGAAAATAAAGCGATTACGAAGTTGTGGCAACAATTACCAAAAAGAAAAGGTAAGCCAAGCAAATTAAACACCACAGTTTTGGCCGGTGAATTAATGCCTAGACCAAAAGACTATTATCGATTTGGTGGTTCTCTGACTACACCGCCGTGTACCGAGGGTGTAGTGTGGCTGATCATGAAAACAACCATGACAGTCTCTCAGCAACAAATTAATGCGTTTAAAGCCGTCATGGGCGCCGACAATAATCGACCTGTGCAACCGCTGAACGGTAGAATGGTGATTGAATAGACAGTTGTTGCTAGCTTTTTTTGGCGCTAGCACTAATAGCTGCGCCAATATGCGCTTGGCCACGTTGCTTGGCTAAAACAACTTGTTTTTGTCTTTCAGTTAATGCTGCTTTTTTTTCTTCTGAGGTTTTATCGTAGCAATGCGGACAAGAAATGCCTGGTGTATATTGCTCACTTTTCATTTCTTCTTGAGAAAGTGGCATACGACATGCATAACATTGATCATAGTCTCCCACTGCGAGGCCATGTTTTACGCCAACGCGTTGATCAAATACAAAACATTCACCTTCCCATAAACTTTCTGCTTCGGGCACAGTTTCTAAATATTTAAGAATACCGCCTTGCAGGTGATACACTTCTTCAAAACCTTGTTGTTTCATGTAAGAGGAAGCTTTTTCACAACGGATGCCGCCTGTGCAAAACATTGCGACTTTTTTATTTTTGGTTTTATCTAAATTTTGTTCTACAAAGCTTGGAAATTCTCTAAACGTGGTTGTTTTCGGGTCAATTGCACCCTTAAAAGTACCAATATGCGTTTCGTAGTCATTGCGCGTATCTAATAAAATAACATCAGGATCACTGATGAGCGCGTTCCAATCTTCAGGTTTTACATAAGTACCGACCACGTTATTTGGGTTAACGCCTTCTACACCCATGGTGACAATTTCTTTTTTTAGCTTCACTTTCATGCGATAAAACGGATGACTATCGGCATAGGATTCTTTGTGTTCTAAATCGCCAAAACGCGGGTCTTGACGTAGATACGCCAAGACGGCATGTATATCATCCGATTTTCCTGCAATGGTGCCGTTAATTCCTTCCAGCGCCAGTAATAACGTGCCTTTGATATGATGTTTTACGCAAAAGTCTAAAATAGGTTTTTGGAGTGTTTGATAGTCAGGCAGGCTAACAAATTTATAGAGTGCTGCTGTTAGAAATTGGTCCATTTGTAAATAACGATAAGCGATAAAATACAAATTTTAACATTGTTTCGATTGAATCGATTTGATTCAGATCAGATGATTTATTATCAATATTATGCTTGTAAAACCAGCATTTCTGCTTTACCCATGCCAGAAACATCCCCCATCCAACGCCTGACTCGACGATTGCTTAATTGAGTAAACTTGGAATCTAGCGTTTGAAAGGATTGATACAATAGGTTTAAAAACGGTAAAGTGTGCAACCCGCAATCTAACCAAGTCGCTTGCTCTGCGGGCGTTTGCGATAACAATAGTGTGCCGCGCTTCATGCCATAACCGATGTGCGCTCCCGTTTTGCCCAATACGCCCAGCGTCCCCGCGCGCATATTGGATGCACAATAATCACCGGCATCACCTTCGATTAGCAAGATACCGCGGCGCATTGTATCGCCTGCTCGTTCGCCAGCATTGCCTTTGCAGATCAACACACCGCCTTGCATTTGTGCACCTATAAAATCGCCAGCATCACCATTGATGGTAATATTGCCTGTTTTCATGCGATAACCGATATATTGGAGTTGAGCAGTCGTATTGTTAAAGATTAATGTTGTTGCGTCATCACCTTGGACATCAAATACATCGGCTACTGTTAAGTTTTTTTCAAGATTAATAGCCAGAATGTCACTGAGCGATTTTCCTTGCAAAGTATCTGGTGTTAGTTTTTTACAGTCAATAATCCGCTTAACAGCATCTTTCAGAATAAAAGTGAGTGCACTCATGCTTGTTCTGCCTCAGTTGATAAGTTGCCATGCATAATGGGGTGTAATTTAAATAAATGCGGGCCAAGCTTGCCACCATAATTGCCAGCAGAAATGCGTTTAATGCCATTTTCTGGCCCTAAGGCACAGGCGGCTTCGATGCCAACTTTCATCGATTGTGCAATGTCTTCAAAGGTTAATCCATCAATGACAATTTCCATGACGCTTTCAATATCGTCGCTTAACTCTGATTTAACAATGCCTTTTAAGGTGGGGCAGAAGGCATCATTGGTGCTTGCAAACATCTTGGGATATTTGCTGCCAACTTTAGAGCCTGATCGTACAACGCCGCCTGGAAAAGGCATAATCACGTTATGCAGTTTTTTCATTGCATCAATTGCTGCCTCGCATGCGGCAAGTACCTGTGGTTGGCTTTGGCCTAATACCAAAAAGTTACCCCCCCCAATCGCGCGAACCATGCCAGTCGATTCTTGGGTCAGAAATTCACCATCCATCACAGGAATACGCCAATAACGTTGGTTTTCACCTTTTGCATTAGGCAACAGTTTTGCGATTTGATTACCATCGCCAAAATAGCGTAAATTTTTACCCAAACTGATTTGATCTTCACTCTCAATACCTGCAAACGCAGCAGCAGTTGGACAGGTGAGAATGCATTGACCCATGCGTGTTTCTAGCTGTTGCATTAATACTTTGCTTCCCATGGCAAACATTAAAATGCTGACGCCTGGGCGACCATCGGGCGTTTCTACCGCTGATAATTCACGTTCGATACCAGCCTCTACACCACAACCGATTACGCTAGTGGCAAAGCCTGTCATGGCGTTTGCTGCGTGATAAGCCCATTTAAGATTTTGCGCTGTAATGAGCACACGGGTGCCACGCATATTGAATGCTTCTGCAAAGGTATCGTCTATTTGTACGCCATTTATATTCATTTGCTGTAAGTCGTTATTTTGTGTGGTTGATGACTTGATTGCGACCATCTTCTGCAATTTCATCATTATCAATTTTAAAGTTATCTAACTGGATGGTATGGTATTGATCAAAGTATTCTTTTAAGCCTTTTTCTACACCTTTATCATAAGTCGGTTTAGCGGTATGCGTTTTCCCCCAAACAACTTTGATGATTTCACCATCTTTTACCACTAGCTCCCCATCTTTGAATACATAACTGGGCTTGCTAAACATGGCTTCTTTATCATCTTGTTCAGTATATACAGTAATATCTGCCGCGGCGCCTATGCCCAAGTGACCACGATCACCTAATCCAATCAGTTTAGCTGCGCCTGCACGTGTCATGGTCGCAATTTCATACAATGTATATTCACGTTCAATGGAAGTTAAATTACTCATGGCTTGAGCATCTAAGTTGAGTTTCGCAAAAGCCTCATCTCGAAAAGGCTTGTCCATCAATAAGCGAATTAAATGCGGATAGCAAGTAAACGGCGCGCCATTGGGGTGGTCGGTTGTCAGAAAAACACGCCATGGATCTTCTACGCTTAAAAATATCTCTAAACCAATTGCCCATTGCAACGCATTGACATAATTCTCGTCACGGTATTTAAATGGTACAACGCCACAGCCAGCATCGCATTCAATGTCCATAATGACGGATTTTTTAGGGTTGGCAAGTTTACTATTTAAGTGCTGCATCATGTTGTCACCTGATGCGGTGACGGTTTGACCAAATAAAATTTGCCCAACATCGGCAGTAATATGTGGATTATTATTGATTGCTTCTGCTATTTGCGCAGCAGCAGATGAAAACTGCTTATCACCTTCTGCGCCATAACTATGAAATTGAATATGCGTTAAATGCATGGGAATGCCATCACTGGCGCCCATGGTGTCAAGTGTCGTTTGGAAATTGCCAGCTGCGCCTAGATTGTTACAATGCACATGTAGTGGTTTTGCAATGCCGATGTCATGCACAGCGCGGCTTAGGCTTTGTAGAATTTGGCGCGGAGATACTTGGTAGTGCGCATTATTTTCATCTAAATTTAAGCGGCGCTGATTAAACTTAAAGGCAGAAATGCCGCCAGGATTAACTACTTTGATACCAATTGTTTGTGTTGCATGCATTGTCCAAGCAACATAATCATTGATTGTTTTTTGGTCGGCTTTTTGGCTGAGTAAGCGCAAAAAATAATCATCATTACCCAGCATGACGTAGCCACCTTTATCAATCATGGGTGTATCGCCCATTTCCAAGTGCGCTTGGCGCGCATTAATGGCTAAAATGGCAGGCTCAAATGCTGCGGTATAACCCATTTCAATATAACGCATACCCGTGTTGGTAGTACTTGGGGTGGCATGATGTGTGCAATGCGGCCCACAAATATGCGCTTCAGGCTCTGAGTATTTGAGCGTTTCTTGATACTCGGGCAACATCATGCGCGCAATATTCACCTTGCCACCACCAATATGGCTATGCATATCAATTGCACCTGCCATCACCACTTTTCCTTTTAAATCAATCGTTTCATTGATTTTTTCTGTATCGCTTGGCTTGGCGACAATATAGCCATTACGAATATAAATATCTTCTTTTACGCCATTTTTTTGATGAGCGGGATCGTATACTTTTGCATTTTTGAGTAGAGTAATCATGTTATTAAGGCATCCAATTTTGTCATCACGTCGGCCAGTGTTGGCAACGCACTTTCTCGTGTTTTTTTAAGCGGTAAAACAACAGAAGAATCTACCCTAAATAAAGTGCCTGAACAATCTAGCCCTGGAGTTGCCACAGGTATAAACACAGCTGGTGGTGTTGCAAAATGCAGATTGCTGTTACCTATCACAATCGCTGGTGCGGTTGTTGAGGGGAGTGATTTTTCGTGGCTGAAACTATTAATCCAAACCATGGCATCATGTTGCGTTAGATCGTGTTCAGCTGGCGCTAACGCGCTTAACCATGTATGTGCATAATTGACTGTGGTGTCACCATCACTTCCACCAAGTGCCAGTCCCATCGCGCGACTATGTTCATTTAAAGCGGCAACACTTTCAATAATATTTTGAATCGTTAGTTCGGCGTGTGGATAGTCTAACGCCTTAGCGACCCAGATAAGCACAGCATATTTGGCTTGTCTTAAGCGTTCTGCTAGTGCTTGCAATTCAGCAACAGCAATGCCAGCCACTACCGTTGTATTGAGCGTTTTATGTTGAATTAACGCATGTAAAGCAGCGGTAACTTCAGGTAGTGATTTTGTTGCGCACGGCAGAATCGTTGGTTGTTTGCCTGTTGGAGAGATGCCAGGATGCGTGTTTAAGTGTTCACCACCCAAATAAATCACATCGCGTGCTTGCGGATCAGTAAATAACGCATGTTTATTCCAAACATACCGTTCAAAAAAGCGCGGGTTGTGGCTGATCATGTCAGATCCGATACAGACAATCACATCGGCGCGGTTTTTTACTTCTGTCAATGTGGTGGTTTGCCAGCCTTTGCTTTGTAATACTTTTGTATTGCGCCACGTACTTTGCGCATTCATGTGCATCATCGGTGCTTTTAGCTTTTGAGCAGTATGAAAAACAGCTCTGAAGCCTGTTAAATCGGTGCTTAATCCAGTAAAAATTGGATTGCTAGCCGTGTTTAAAATCGCCGCTGCTTTTTTGATTGCCACTGCAAGATCCACTGGTTTGCCAGTTACGCTAGGCAGCACAATATTTGATGGCTGGGTAAAAAAAGTGACGCTTTTAGCACAAGCGTTTTGTAATTGGTTGTTAATCAAAATATCATCGCACAGTAAGCCACAAGCGGGGCATGTGACAGCAGTGAGATGGTGATCAGTTAATGTTTGCATGAATATATTTTCTGTATGCCCAATGACGCAGCAATGATTAAGTCTCCCTATCATAAACAAAAATAATAGGCTGTAAACCCATAATAACGCTTAAAAACAAGCTTTATTTGGCTTTTAACAATGTAATGCGCTTTGCGGGGTTAATGTTGATAGAGTGCAAAATGCTGTCCGCAATGTTAATTGGCTGAAAATAAGCAACAAATTAAAGTTAAATTGGGTTTATTAAAATAGCTAAAAATGTTAATGTTACGCACTTTGTAATACATTCATTTAGTTGTTGTTTTTTATTATTTTTTTGGAGTTAACATGGCAGTAGAACGTACCCTTAGCATTATCAAACCAGACGCAGTGGCAAAAAACGTCATTGGTCAAATCTATACCCGTTTTGAAAACGCTGGTTTGAAAATTGTTGCAGCAAAAATGGCACAATTAACACAAGCAGAAGCAGAAGGTTTTTACGCAGTACATAAAGAACGTCCTTTTTTTGCTGATTTGGTTAAATTCATGATTTCTGGCCCTGTTATGATTCAAGCGCTAGAAGGCGAAGATGCTGTGTTGAAAAACCGTGATTTGATGGGCGCTACTAACCCAAAAGAGGCTGCTGCGGGCACCATTCGTGCTGACTTTGCAGAAAGTATTGATGCAAATGCGGTGCATGGTTCAGATTCAGCAGAAAACGCTGCTATCGAAATTAAGTATTTCTTTGGCTAATGCGTCCAAGTAAACGTTGATTAATTTACTCAATTTCAATCAAAAGCAACTCGCCGATTACTTTGTTAGTATCGGCGAGAAACCTTTTCGCGCTAAGCAGTTGATGCGATGGGTTTATCAATACGGCATGACTGATTTAGATCAGATGACGGATATTGCAAAAGTATTGCGAGAGAAGTTACGTAATGAAGCCAGCTTTTCCTTGCCAGAAGTGCAATTGGAACAAGCGTCGGATGATGGAACGCGCAAGTGGTTAATCGGCGCCAACAACCAAAAAGATGGTACTAGCAGCAGTGTAGAAACCGTATTTATCCCAGAGGATGACCGTGGTACATTGTGTATCTCAAGCCAAGTTGGTTGCGCACTTGAATGCACCTTTTGCAGCACAGGTAGACAAGGGTTTAATCGCAATTTAACGGTGTCTGAAATTATTGGGCAGCTTTGGATTGCGAATCAATCTTTACGCAAAGTGGATGGTTATGACATGCTTGCGCCAACAGATCGCATTATCTCAAACGTGGTGATGATGGGTATGGGTGAGCCATTGGCTAACTATGACAATGTCGTGACTGCGATGCAAATTATGCTAGATGATCATGCTTACGGTTTAAGCCGTCGACGTGTGACGTTATCTACCAGTGGATTAGTGCCCCAAATGGATAGACTAAAAGAAGATTGCCCAGTTGCGCTGGCTGTTTCCTTACATGCACCTAATGACAGGCTTCGTGATGAGATTGTGCCAATTAATAAAAAATACCCCATTAAAGAACTGATGGCGGCATGTGAGCGTTACTTAGTGAAAGCGCCCCGTGATTTCGTCACCTTTGAATATGTGATGTTAGATGGTGTTAATGACACGGTGGAGCATGCACATCAACTATTAGAAGTGGTCAGAAATGTGCCATGCAAGTTTAATTTGATTCCATTTAATCCTTTTCCTAATAGCGGTTATGGTACATCTACGCCTAACCACATACGCGTGTTTAAAGATATTTTAATGCATGCAGGTTATGTTGTTACCGTGCGTAAAACCCGTGGTGAAGATATTGATGCAGCTTGCGGTCAATTGGCTGGCAAGGTGCTAGACAAAACTAACCGTAGTGCGAAATTTGTGCCTATTGAGGTGATGTAATGCATTCATATCTTAATGGCTTGTTTGTTGCTATTTTGTTTTGTTTTTTAAGCGCCTGTGAAACCACGGGAAGTCAAGTCGATAATAATGATTATAAGCGTACGGCTATTATTGATAGAGCGCGCGCGCATACCAATTTAGGCGCTGCTTATTTGCAAAAAAATAAATTGGAAATTGCATTAGATGAGTTTACAAAAGCGGTTGAAATTATGCCAACCTTTGCAATGGCTTATAACGGTTTGGCAATGGTAAGATCTGCATTGGGGCAAGATGCAGAAGCTGAGTATAATTTTAAAAAAGCCATTAAGCTAGATGCTTCTATTTCCGAAACATACAACAATTATGGTACTTTTTTATGTTCACGTGGACGTTATGAGGAATCAATTACACAGTTTTTAGCAGCGGTAAAAAATCCTTTACACGGCACGCCAAGTGTCGCTTATGCAAATGCAGGCATTTGTTCAAAACGAAACGGCGATATTAAAGGTGCAGAAAGATATTTAAATAAGGCGCTTGAAATTCAACCGCTTACCCATGCTGCCGCAGCGCATTTGGCTGATATTCAGTTCAGTCGTGGTGATGCGGTATTAGCAAAGAAAACACTACAAAATGCATTAATTGCTGCACCAACAGCAGAGGTTTTATGGCTAGCAATAAAGATCGAGCGTTTGCTTGGTGACAAAAATAATGTGGCAAGTTATTCTTTGGAATTGCGCAGAAAGTTTCCTAACGCTGCTGAAACACAGCTACTGTTAAGTGGTCAATAAAACATTAATTGAGGGTTTAATATGGCACGTAAGCTTAAAACAAGTGAAGCAGAGACTACCAAGGTTGATGTTGCAAACAATAACGAATCAGGGCTTGCAGCAATGATCGAAGCTGAAGCCACATCTTCAGTGGAAAAAGTAAATGCTGATTTGCCTCATCAAGTAGCGACTTCCGATATGCCTGATGCATGTGGTGGCGCCTTACGCGCTGCACGCCTTGCGCAAAATCTTTCTACGCAAGCGATTGCAAAGCAGTTGCGATTAGGTAACGTACAGATTGAGGCGCTAGAGCAGAATCAGTTTTCCGCACTACCAGAGCCAACAATTGTGAAGGGATTTATTCGTAACTACGCAAAGTTGCTTAAGATTCCTGCAGAGCCAATATTAGCCGCTTATGCTGAGATAATGCCAAAAACTGATCAGTATGCTTTTGCTTTGGGGCCTGGTATTAATATGAAAATGTCAGAAAATAATAAATTAAGCAGCACCCGCTATCTCATATTCACTTTGCTCGTTTTGGTCATGTTAGTCGGATGGTTTTTTTATCAACATTACATGCAACAACCTGATGCAGTGAATCCCTCGCCTGAGGTTGCTGATAGCTTTCCTGAAGAACTTGCCTTAGAAATGCCAGAAGCACAAGTGTCAGCAAATGATATGGCGATCGCTGATAATACACTCGTAGAAAATCAGTTTTCTGAAACTGATGTGGACACACAAGATGACGATACGCAAGTTCAGGCAGAATTGGCAACAGACGCTACTTCGGTCATTGCTGCGACGCGATTAGTATTTAATGCAAAACAAGAAACGTGGCTAAGTGTTGTGAATCAGTCTGGTGAAGAGGTTTATAACAAAATATTGTATGCTGGAAAACGCGAGATTGTAGATGTTGAAGACCCTGCGGAGATTGTTGTGGGTAATGCGCAGGGAGCAACGCTGACAATTGATGGTGAATCGATGGATCTGGCTCCGTACACACGTATGAATGTTGCGCGTATTCGATTAAATCCTTAGGCGTTTAAGCCACTTTTATTAAATTAAATGAGAGTATTGTTCAATAATGCGTAAAAAAACACGGCAGGTAATGGTTGGTCATGTACCCGTTGGCGGTGGCTTATTCGGTACAGTATCAGCGCCAGTTGTAGTGCAGAGTATGACCAATACCGATACAGCTGATGCAAAAAGTACAATAGAGCAGGTCTATGCTTTATGGCAAGCAGGCAGTGAAGTTGTTCGTATTACGGTTAACTCTCCCGAAGCGGCAGCGCAGGTTGGTGCCATTCGGCAAGGATTAGATGCCTTGGGTTGTGATGTACCTTTAGTGGGTGATTTTCATTACAACGGACATAAATTATTACAAGCCTATCCAGATTGTGCTAAAGCACTCGCTAAATATCGCATTAATCCAGGTAATGTAGGCAAAGGCAGTAAGCGAGATGAGCAATTTGCTAGCATGGTAGAGACTGCCATTCAATATAAAAAAGCGGTGCGTATTGGTGTTAATTGGGGCAGCCTAGATCAAGCCAAGATGGCGCAGATGATGGATGATAATGCGAAGTCTGCGACACCTTTATCATCTGGTGCGTTAATGCAAGAAGCATTGATACAATCTGCATTAGAAAGCGCCCAACAAGCAGTCGATCTTGGATTAGATCCTAATCAAATTATTATCTCGTGCAAAGTGAGCAATGTGCAAGATTTGGTAACCGTGTATCGAACATTAAGTGAGCGTTGTGATTATCCATTGCATTTGGGGTTAACCGAAGCGGGCATGGGCTCTAAGGGCATTGTGGCATCTACTGCAGCGTTATCTTTGTTACTTCAAGAAGGTATTGGAGACACCATACGCGTGAGTTTGACACCAGAGCCTAATGAATCGCGCACCAAAGAAGTGGTGGTTGCGCAAGAAATTTTACAAACCATGGGTATTCGCTCTTTCACTCCTTTAGTGACTGCCTGTCCTGGCTGTGGTCGCACAACTTCCACCTATTTCCAAGAGCTGGCTATGCAAATTCAAGCTTATTTACGCCAGCAGATGCCTGTCTGGAGAGCCGAATATCCTGGCGTTGCAGAGATGAGTGTGGCGGTGATGGGTTGTGTGGTTAACGGGCCTGGAGAATCTAAATTGGCGAATATCGGTATTAGTTTGCCAGGCACTGGTGAAATACCAGTCGCCCCAGTTTTTGTTGATGGCGAAAAAACAGTTACCTTAAAAGGTGATTTTATTGCACAAGAGTTTCAAGCTATCGTGGAAAGTTATGTAAAAAAGAACTACGCGGAAGGCGGTAAACTACGCCAACAGATTGCATCTAAAATTATTCCAATTCAAACAATTAATTAGCCTAATGAGTCAAAAAAACCAATTTCAATCGATTAAAGGGTTCTACGATATTTTGCCTGAAGCGACGCCGCTTTGGTTTAAATTAGAAGATATTGCACGTCATGTGCTTACCCAATATGGGTATCACAATATTCGGATGCCTTTAGTTGAGCCAACAGAGCTTTTTGTACGCAGCGTTGGAGAGCATACCGACATTGTTGAAAAAGAAATGTATGCATGGGAAGATAAATTAAATGGTGACAAACTAGTATTGCGACCAGAAGGAACGGCGGGTTGTGTGCGTGCGGTTATTGAGCAAAATCTCACCTATAATGGACCTCAACGACTATGGTATATCGGCCCCATGTTTAGACATGAAAATGTACAAAAAGGTCGTCAGCGGCAATTTCATCAAGTTGGTTGTGAAGCGTTTGGCTTTGATGGACCTGATGTCGATGCAGAACAAATTGTGCTATTGGCGCGTTTATGGCGTGAATTAGGCATTAACGATGTTGAGTTGCAAATTAATAGTATTGGCGATGCTGAAGAGCGGTCTGTTTATCGGCAAGCGTTGATTGCTTATTTTGAACAGCATGCTGATTTATTAGATGAAGAGGCAAAGCGGCGTTTATATACAAATCCATTAAGAATTCTTGATACTAAAAATCCACGTATGCAAGCTATTTGCGAAGCCGCGCCAAGGCTGATGGATTGTTTAGGTGATGTTAGTAAAACGCACTTTGACAAGCTTTGTCAGCTATTAACAGAGGCTGGTGTTGCCTATGTCGTGAATCATCGGTTGGTACGTGGTTTGGATTATTACAACCGCACCGTATTTGAGTGGATCACAACAAAACTGGGTGCGCAAGGCACGATTGCCGGTGGTGGACGGTATGATACTTTGGTTGAAAAGCTTGGTGGTAAGCCAACACCTGCATGTGGATTTGCAATAGGATTAGAGCGGGTATTTTTATTGATGCAACAATATGGCGTAACAGCCAATAATGTACCTGATCTTTATTTAGTGAATGTTGGCGAATTAGCAGAATCAAAAGCGTTTAACATAGCTGAAACTTTACGAAGCGCAGGGCTGTCTGTTGTACAGCATGCTGGCGGCGGTAGTTTTAAGACGCAAATGAAGAGGGCAGATAGAAGTGGTGCACGCTATGCCGCTATTTTGGGTGACGATGAAATGGCTTCAAATGAGATTTCGTTAAAACCATTATTAGAACAAGGTGAGCAACAACGTTGTCAACTCGATCAAGTTGTTGAAAAAATTAAGATTAAGATATGACAGAAAACAAAAGCTTCTTCAATGCAATGACTGTGCTAGGCTTATTGTTAGCAATTGGCATGGCAAGTGCAGCTTTTATTTTAGGTGTGCAAACTAAACGTGCAGTGATGGGCCAGCAAAGTATTACAGTCAAAGGATTGGCAGAAAAACCGATTAGCGCAGACACTGCTGAATGGACCATTCATATTGCAGTGGCAAGTCCCACACAATCAGATGCTTTGCAAGAGGTTGCAAAAACAAGAGAAGTGGTTGAAGGTTTCTTAGAAAAGCAAGGTTTTACAAAAGAAGCCTGGGATGTAGATGTAGAAACGTTAGGCCCGCATTATGAAGAGGTTGTTGTTGGGGATAACTATAGACAAGTGCAAAAAGGATTCGAAGGCTATCAAACTATCAGAATAGTGACAAAAGATTTGGATAAAATTCAAAAGGCGAATAAAGCATTTTTACAATTAAGGGCACAGAATCATCCTGTAATGGCTTATCCGCCTCAATATTTGGTCAGTCATTTAGAAAAAATTAAAATGTCATTAATTGCTGATGCAACTAAAAATGCACGTGAGCGTGCGACAGAATTTGTCAAGCAAGATGGCGCAAGTGTCGGTGTAATGAAGTCTGCAAGCCAAGGGGCTTTTTATATTCTACCTGTTGGAGGTTTGAATGATAGTGACAGTCAATATGGTGGCGTTTATGATAAGACGACAATAGATAAGGTGGCTCGCGTTGTTGTGACGGTTGTCTATAACATTGAATAACGTTTGCCTAAATACATAAGATAATCATCCAATGACCGAAATTTTAAACATAGCACATTTAAATGTCACCTTAAAAAAAGATCCTTCACGCGTGTTAGTCAAGGATACTTCGTTTAAATTGTCTGCTGGAAAAACAACCTGCATTGTGGGTGAATCTGGCAGTGGTAAAAGTTTAACAGCACTTACCATTATGGGGCTACTTTCTAATCAACTTGCCGCATCGGGCCAAGTATTTTTTAATGGTCAAGACATTACCAAGCTAGATAATAAAGCGATGCAAAAAATCCGGGGTGCACAAATTGGCATGATTTTTCAAGAGCCAATGACTTCGCTTAATCCAGTATTAACAGTAGGCTTTCAAATTGGTGAAGTGCTTAAAGCGCATTTAAATTTAAAAGGCGATGCACTTAAGTTAAGAATTGAAAAGCTACTTTTACAAGTTGGTATTCCGGCGGAGCGCGCTCATAGCTATCCAGATGAGCTGTCTGGTGGGCAACGACAACGCGTCATGGTGGCAATTAGTATTGCTTGTGAGCCAGCTTTGCTAATAGCAGATGAGCCAACCACCGCTTTAGATGTGACAGTACAGGCACAAATTCTGAAACTATTAGATGAGTTAAAAACCCGTATGAAAATGGCAATGTTATTTATCACACACGATTTTGGTGTGGTGTCTGATATTGCTGATGATGTGATTGTGATGTTCAAGGGCGAAATTGTAGAGGCGGGGACTAAACAACAAGTGTTAGAAAACCCTCAACATCCTTATACACAAGCCTTATTAAATTGTGTGCCGGACTTAGAAGGCAAAAAAACATTAAAACCAATCGATTATGCTTGGCTAAAGACAGGTGAGGTGGCTCAATAATGCAAGAAGCAACAGTCATTCTTGAAGCGCGGCATTTGGTAAAATCCTATAAACAGCGCACTGGTAACTTTGGCTTTGAACAGACAACTATTAAAGCATTAGATGATGTGAGTATTCGCTTAAAAAAAGGCTCTACACTGGCTATTGTTGGTGAATCTGGAAGTGGCAAGTCTACTTTAGCGCGATGTCTGTTACAATTGCATCCTTTTGATAGTGGTGATGTGTTGTTTCACGGTCAATCACTCGGTCAATTGGATGCTAAGGGTTTGCGTCAAGTACGTAAAAACTTACAAATGGTGTTTCAGGATCCTTTTGCCTCACTTAATCCACGGATGCGCGTAGGTGATATTGTTGCAGAAGGTTTACTTGTGCACGGCTTGGGTAACGTGAATGAGCGATTACAAAAAGTGCAGCAGATGTTGCATAGAGTTGGGTTGGACGCCGGTGATGTGAGCAAGTACCCGCACCAGTTTTCTGGTGGGCAACGACAGCGGATTGGTATTGCTCGTGCTTTGATACTTGAGCCAGAAATAGTTGTCTGTGATGAGCCTGTCTCTGCTTTGGATGTATCAGTTCAAGCGCAAATTTTGTTATTGCTGAAAAGCTTACAAAAAGAAATGGGACTGAGTTATATTTTTATCACCCATGATTTGCGCGTAGTCAGACATGTCGCTGATCAAATTGTGGTAATGAACAAAGGCAAAATAGTTGAGCAAGGTGATGTTAATACTATCTATCAGTCACCTCAGCAAGATTATACAAAAGCATTATTAAAAGCAATTCCTGGGCAGCATAGACTGGTTACTAGTGATTAATGGTTTTTAGGGTAAGTATTTTAGGATAAATAATGGCATTAGATTTAGATGATCAAGAACAGTTAGACGAACTTAAGTTGTGGTGGAATAAGTATGGAAAAATGACGATCAGCCTTGTTTTGTTAGCGCTGATTATCTATGCTTCATGGCAAGGGTACCAATATGTTCAACATAAAAAAGCAGTAGAAGCTTCTGAAATATATCAGTCTTTGGGAGAGCTTGATCCTAGCAAGGTAGACGATATTAAAGCACTTTCTCATCAATTAACCACAGATTATGCAGGTACGCCCTATGCTGGCAGAGCGGCTGTTTTGCAAGCAAGAAGCCAATATATTGGTGGCGATATTAAAGGAGCGAAATCGCAACTTGAGTGGGCCGTAGTCAATGCAACAGAAACGTCAATCAAAGCGGTTGCAAGTTTACAACTAGCAAGAGTGTTGTTAGCAGATAAAGATTATGCAGGGGCTGAAAAAGTACTTTCAGCTGAGATTGATGCAGGATACATTGGTCTAAAAGATGACTTGCTAGGAGATGTTTTACTTGCGCAAGGAAAAATAGTGGAAGCGAAAGAAAGATATACAGCTGCCATCGCTAATTTGGACTCAGAAGGACGTTTTTACATGCTTACAAAGCAAAAGCTTCAGTCACTAGGTAGCTAATGAGCCTTGTATGATGCGTGATTTATTAAAGTATTGTCTTGTTTTTAGCCTGTTTTTGCTCACTGGGTGTGGCGCATTAACCGAGCTCAGGTTAGAGATGGCAGATAAGCTGTTTGGCCGTGAACCATTGGAAATGCCAGCTGAACTGGTAGAGTTCACTGCCACTTATCCTGCACGCGTGGATTGGACAGTTCAAATTGGTGAAACCGATCGTTATGATTACATCCCCGCATTGCAGGCAGGCTACGTGTATGCTGTTAATACCAAAGGCGAGATAAGCAAATTAAACGCAGATAATGGTAAACAAGAGTGGCGTGTAGTGGCGCCTGAACCAATTAGTGGTGGTGTTGGTGCTGGTGGTGGCTTGGTTATGGTTGGTACTAGCAGAGGTAATGTCTTGGCCTACGATGTGACGGGCAAGCTACTTTGGACATCACATGTGTCAAGCGAAGTATTAAGTGCACCACGTTATTTTGATGGAAAAGTGATAGTGCGCTCTGGTGATAATCAAATATATGGTTTAGATGCAGCGGATGGCGTACGTAAGTGGGTTTATACCAGAAAAGTGCCGGCACTCAGTCTAAGAAGTAGTGCAGGTATTGTTATCGATGGTGGTGCTGTGTATGCGGGTTTTGCAGGTGGTAAAATGATTGCGCTTAACGCAGAAAGCGGTCAATTATTATGGGAGGCAACTGTTGCAACGCCAAAAGGCGTGACAGAAATTGAACGCATTGCGGATATCACCAGTTTACCAATCGTTGATGGACCTGTTGTATATGCGGTTGCTTATCAAGGTCGAATTGCGGCTGTAGATAGACGTACTGGTCAGGTTGTCTGGAACAGAGAGATCTCTAGTTATACTGGTATGGCACTTGGTGGCGAACAGTTGTATGTTTCTCATGCTTTAGGTTCTTTTTATTCACTGGATTACACAACAGGAAAAACGTTTTGGCGGCAAGGAGATTTACTAAATAGGCGTTTAACAACACCGGTAGTACTGAAAAATGTCGTTGCTGTGGGTGATTTGGAAGGGTACGTCCACTTTATGAGTCCAGAAAATGGTCAGTTTGTGTCGCGCATTCAATTAGGCAATCAAGCTGTCATGTCACTCATCATAGGCAATGAGCCTTCACAGGTTATTGTTGCTACTCGTAATGGTGGTTTATATGCTGTCAGTATAAAAGAGCCAGTAGCGCCGCTATCTGATAAGACCAGTGAGCCGACACCACTATCTATTATTGAAGAAAATGATGAGATCTTAGCTGACGATAAACAACCAGACTTAGAAGAAAGCGAAAGCAGTAACGAGCCATCGCGTAGTATTTTATTTCAAGAACAAAAACCGCTTTTATTCCCAGACATACAAGAAGGCAATGGTGGACCGGGTATTACGCTACCTAAGTCACAATAATCATGTTACCTACCATTGTACTAGTGGGTCGACCAAATGTCGGCAAATCTACTTTATTTAATCGACTAACCAAAAGTCGTGACGCGCTCGTGGCTGATCTGCCCGGTTTAACTCGAGATCGACATTATGGCCGTGGTATAGGAGCAAGTCAGCCTTATTTGGTAATCGACACCGGTGGATTTGAACCAACGGCTGAAACGGGCATTCTGAAAGAAATGGCCCGCCAAACTTTATTAGCAATTGACGAGGCTGATTTGGTTCTTTTTCTTGTAGATGCACGTGCAGGATTAACGCCGGAAGAGTATACCATTGCAGATAAACTCAGAAAATCACAACGTCCCGTCCTATTGGTTGTCAATAAAACAGAAGGTATGCAAAAGGCAGTCGTTAGCGCTGACTTTTATGCATTAGGTTTGGGTGACCCACTCGCTATTTCATCCGCGCATGGCGAAGGTGTAAAGGATTTAATAGAGCTGGCGCTAGAAAACTTTCCGGCACCAGAGGCAGAAGAATCAAAGCAAAAAGATATACCTAAAATTGCGATTGTTGGGCGTCCGAATGTTGGAAAGTCAACTTTAGTGAATGCCTTGTTAGGTGAAGACCGCATGATTGCATTCGATGAGGCAGGCACAACACGCGATTCTATCTATGTTGACCTAGAGCGTGAAGGTAAAATCTACACAATTATTGATACAGCAGGTGTGCGTAAGCGTGGCCGTGTATTTGAAGCGGTCGAGAAATTTTCAGTTGTAAAAACCATGCAAGCGATTGAAAATGCCAATGTCGCAATCTTAGTTGTTGATGCACAAGAGGGTATTACCGAGCAAGATGCCCATGTAGCAGCTTACATTCTAGATGCGGGTCGTGCTTTGGTTGTGGCAATCAATAAGTGGGATGGTTTGCAAGAAGATGAGCGTGATTGGATTAAGAAAGAAATTGATCGAAAGTTAGTATTTTTGGATTTTGCTAAGTTTCACTATATCTCTGCTTTACGCAAAAAAGGCTTGCCTGAATTGTTTCATTCAATTGATGGTGCATTTAAAGCGGCTTTTGCTAACCTACCAACACCGCAGTTAACAAGAGTGTTGGCTGATGCGGTGGCACAACACCAGCCACCGATTAGCAAAGGCATTCGACCGAAATTACGTTATGCACATCAAGGCGGGGTAAATCCACCGATTGTTGTTGTGCATGGCTCACATATTAGTGGGGTCAAAGAAAGTTACAAACGTTTTCTGGAAGGTGTTTTTCGTAAGACGTTCCAACTAATTGGCACACCACTAAGGGTTCAGTTTAAGCAAGGAGATAACCCCTATGCAGATAAAGAAAAGCGAAAATCGAGTGAAGGCATTGTGACCATGCGTCGTCGTAAGACAGAGCGACGTGCGGAACTAAGGTCTAAAAAAGATCAAGATAACAAAAAAAGATAAGCCATGTAGTTGTCATTCAATGCTTGATTGGTGCGTTACAAACTGTCCCAGAACTTCCACCATACACGCTCTTCCTGAACGAGATTGCCTGTAAGTAAAGGATTTTCTGGATAGTTGGTTTTTAATACGCGGACAGCATCTTCTTTTAAATCCGTTAAGCCCATATAGTCATAAGCGCTTACCATCATCACCAGTGCATCCTCCACAGCTTCAGATTTTGGGTAATACTCTAATACATATTTGGCACGATTCAGTGCTGCCAAGTAAGCCTCGCGATTCATGTAATAACGCGCAACGTGCATTTCATGTTGTGCTAATGTATTCACAATATAGACCATGCGTTGAGTAGCATCTTTGTGATAGCGACTATTTGGATAACGTTCAGTCAGATCTTTAAATGCAGCAAAAGATAATTTTAGTGCTTTTGGATCGCGGTCATTAATATTTTGCTTAGTTAACTTTTCAATAATACCCCTTTCATTGAAAGTAGCTAAGCCTTTGAGATAATAGGCATAATCAACATTCGGATGATTGGGATGTAGTTTAATGAATCTATCCGCAGCGACGAGAGTGCTAACAGGATCACTTTTTTTATAGTTGGCATAGATAATCTCTAGTTTTGCTTGGGTTGCATATTTTCCATGTGGAAATCGAGATTCTAGCTTTTTAAAATAACCTAATGCTTTTTCATAATCTTTATTTGACATTGCAAGCGCGCCTGCTTCGTAAATACGTTCTGCTGGCCAGCCTTTCGTTTCATCTAATGCGGTAGGTGTGCCAAATATCGCACATCCACTCATTAGTGAGCTGAACAATAAAGCTAAAAATAAAAATTGAATAAGCGGTAAAATACGTTTCACAAGTGCATCTGCCAAATTATGTTTGCGCTATTATAACGTAAGCTATCTACAACTGAACCAACACAAACATCTAAAAATGACACAAAGTACAACCCAATTATTGATTATTCCTCAACATCTAGGTGGTCAGCGTATCGATTTGGCTTTGCAGCATCTGCTGCCTGAACATTCCAGAAGTCGCTTACAAACTTGGATAAAAGAAGGCTTGGTTACACTTGATGGATCCAACGTATCTGCAAAAACCAAAGTATGGGGTGGCGAAAAAGTTGAGATTAATCCGCCACTAAATTTAGAAGAGAATGCATTTAAATCAGAAAATATCCCCTTAGATATTGTTTACGAAGATGAGGCTTTATTGGTAATTAATAAGCCTGCTGGCTTAGTTGTTCATCCCGCAGCAGGCAATTGGAGTGGTACTTTACTTAATGCACTCTTGTATCATCTTCCTGCTTTATCAGATGTGCCGCGTTGTGGCATTGTGCATCGATTAGATAAAGAAACGAGTGGCTTACTCGTTGTTGCTAAAACGCTTGAGGCCCAGACAAGTTTGGTTAGACAATTGCAAGCGCGTACCGTCAAACGTGAGTATAGGGCTATTGTATGGGGTCAAGTATGGCGAAATGGCACGGTGGATCAGCCGATTGGTCGCCATCCTCATGCGAGAACGAAAATGTCTGTACTTCGTACAGGTAAGCCAGCTATTACCCATTATGAAGTGCTGGAGCGTTTTGGTACAAATACTTATATGCGCTGTCGTTTAGAGACAGGGCGCACGCATCAAATCCGTGTCCATATGCAATTTCTAAAATCACCAATAGTGGGCGATCCGCAGTATGGTATTGGCAATATCATTCCGCATAAAAAAATGTCCGAGGTGCTCAGGGACGCGACTGCAAACTTTGAGCGTCAAGCATTGCATGCGATTAAATTGGGCCTGATCCACCCAACAACCAACACGTTTATGGAGTGGCAGATAGAATTAGCAGACGATATGAAAGCCTTGCTAGAAGCCATGCGACATGAAGATGCACCAGAATGGGAAGGTGGTTTTGATCTCGCTGTGGATGAAAATGGTTTGTATATTGGTGAGGATGACTGGGATGATGATATAGAGGGCGAAGCGGATGATTTAGAAGATGATGAGGATTTAGAAGATCATGAGGATTTAGAAGATGAATAAAGGATTGGCACAATCCTTTATTTTTCCCGAATGGCCAGCACCTAGCAATGTTTGTGCAATCCAAACGACTCGCTTAGGTGGCGTGAGCTCTGCTCCCTATGACAGTCTCAATCTTGGTGATCATGTCAATGACGACCCGCATCATGTAGCAATCAATCGTCAGTTGCTCGCCTCCTGCGTGCCAACAGAACCCGTCTGGATGAATCAAGTACATGGTATTCGAGTATTAGATGCAGCCAAAAGCAGTTGTATAGAGTCAGCAGACGCTGCATTAACTACGCAAAAAGACATCGTATGCGTCACCATGACAGCAGATTGTTTACCGATATTGCTCTGTAATCGACAAGGCACGATAGTGAGTGCCATACATGCAGGCTGGCGTGGCTTATGTGATGGTGTGATTGAGGCAACCATTGAAGCAATGGCTGTGAATAGTGATGCGCTAATGGCATGGCTGGGACCTGCGATTGGGCCAGATGCATTTGAAGTGGGTGTAGAGGTGCGTGCACAATTTATTGAAAAAGATCAGCAAGCGGCGAGCGCTTTTAAAGTGTATGGCAACCGATATTTAGCAGATTTATATCAGCTTGCCAGACAACGTCTTAATAACGCTGGCGTGACACAAATTAATGGTGGAGGCTTATGTACCCATACCGACGCATCCAGATTTTTTTCTTACAGAAGAGATGGCGCGACTGGCCGCATGGCGACACTGATTTGGCTAAAGTAAAAACAACTTAGTTGCTACTTACTGACTGGTCTATAATACGCAACTTATTGAAAAAATAGTCCTTTAATGATGATTCCTGATTTTTCCATACTAACGTGGATTGTGTTGTTTAGCTTGCTTGGTGGCATGCTGAGTGTGACTGGCGCTGCCTTAGTGGCTTTAAATGTCAATAAAGTGCGTGTGCCTATGTTGATCAGCTATGCAATTGGCGCAATGCTAGGGGCAGTTTTTTTGGAAATTTTACCGCATGCTATAGAAGAAGCTAGCTCTCCTAAAGTCATGACGACAACCGTATTGTTTGGTATTTTATTGTTTTTTGCCTTAGAAAAACTAGTCATTTGGCGCCATTGTCATGGTGACCATTGTGAAGTACACGCAGTGCATACTGAGCAGAATTGCCCTGATAATCAACCTGCGACATCATCTGATTCAACGATTAAGTTTAAGCCAGCAACGCAGAAAAAACCTGCAATTACAGCAAAGTACACCCACATTCATGAGCATGATTTTGGACGTAGCGGCATGATGATTATGATAGGGGATACTTTTCATAATTTTGTTGATGGTATTTTGATTGCTTCTGCGTTTATGGTTGATGTCAGAATTGGTATTGTGACCGCCGTTGCTATTGTGGCACACGAAATTCCACAAGAGGTAGGTGATTTCTTTATTTTATTGCATTCTGGCTATAGTAAAAAACAGGCTTATCTTTTTAATTTGGTTTCTAGTTTTGCTACCATGATAGGCGGGCTTGCCGCTTATTATGCTTTGCAGCAAATGCAAAGTTTAGTGCCATTTGTATTGGGGATTGCGGCTGCGAGCATGTTGTATGTGGCTGTTGCAGATTTAATTCCTAGTTTGCATAGGCGCACAGAGTTAAAAGCAACAATATCGCAATTGCTGCTAATAACGCTAGGCGTTAGTTCTATTGCCTTAATCGGCTATTTTTTACATTGATAATGAGTTTATGAAAACGAATATTCCAAAAGTAGGATTTGTTTCCCTTGGCTGCCCTAAGGCTGGATCAGATGCTGAGCGTATCTTGACGCAGTTGCGAGCTGAAGGCTATGCAATTAGTAATAGCTACGAAGATTCAGATTTAGTCGTTGTGAACACCTGTGGTTTTATTGATAGTGCAGTAGAAGAGTCGCTAGATGCGATTGGAGAAGCGATTAAAAAAAATGGCAAGGTCATTGTTACAGGTTGTTTAGGGGCGAAAAAAGGGGTGGTCGAAACTGCACATCCGAGTGTTTTAGCTGTAACAGGGCCCCATGCTTTAGAAGAAGTAATGGCGGCTGTACACGCAAACTCACCAAAACCACATGATCCTTACACTGATTTGGTGCCTCCCCAGGGCGTGCGCTTAACGCCGCAACATTATGCCTATTTAAAAATTTCAGAAGGCTGTAATCATCGCTGCAGCTTTTGTATTATTCCAAGCATGCGCGGTGATTTAGTCAGCCGTCCTATTGGCGATGTGCTCAATGAAGCGGAGAATCTGGTTAATGCAGGTGTTTCTGAGATTTTAGTGATTTCACAAGATACATCAGCCTATGGTGTTGATATGAAGTTTCGTAAAGGTTTTTGGAATGGTCGCCCAATAAAAACGCATATGACAGAACTCAGTCAGGCCTTAAGTGAGCTTGGTATATGGGTTCGTTTACACTATGTATATCCATATCCGCATGTGGATGATGTGATTCCACTAATGGCAGACGGCTTGATTTTACCTTACTTAGATGTGCCTTTTCAGCATGCCAGCCCACGAATTTTAAAAAGCATGAAGCGTCCGGCCAGTAGTGAAAATAATTTAGCGCGTATTAAAGCTTGGCGTCAACTTTGTCCAGATATCACCGTACGGTCTACCTTTATTGCCGGATTCCCCGGTGAAACAGAGGACGATTTTAAGATGCTACTTGATTTCTTAGAAGAAGCGCAATTGGACAGAGTTGGTTGTTTTGCTTATTCAGCTGTCGATGGCGCCAAAGCGAATGCATTACCTGATCAAGTGCCAGATGAAATAAAGCAAGAAAGATTAAGTCGGTTTATGGCTGTGCAAGAGCGCATCAGCAGCGCAAAATTACAGCGTAAAGTTGGTACAAAACAAACTGTATTAATTGATGAGTTAACCACAGACAGCGACGACAACATTATTGCACTTGGGCGAACTAAGGCAGATGCACCTGAAATTGATGGGATTGTTTATGTGCAAGATGCTGAAGGTTTACAGCCTGGTGATTTTGTCGATGTACAGATTTTAGCGGTTGAAGGACATGATTTGGTTGGTGGGCCACCAACAGATTAATATTGTTGAAGTTCAGGCTGGCTGAATAAATCTGGCAATACAGGCGCCGGGCGTTCACTATCTGCACGGTCTTCTAAAAAATCTAAGGTTAATGGACAGCGCGTTGGTTTGCGAGCCGATTTGCGTTTTTTGCTATTAGATTTAGTTAAGTCAATATAAGGCGTTTGGCTGACCCGCACATAGCCAGCGCTTGTCAGCTTTTGCATGGTTGTTTCAAATAAACTTAATGGATTATCAATATTTTGCAGCGTAATTGAGTGTCTGCTCACTTTAAGCACGTTATACATCACGACTTTATTTGATGATGTTTTTTTGCCATAGACTTCTCCAGTGTGTACGCTCATCATTTTCCTCCAGCTTCAGGGGTTGCAACATTCACCCAATCAAATAACAACTGTTTACTTATATATCATAAGTTAATTTAATCGACAACAATAAACCATTGAATAGTAATAATATTCATCTTTTGTGTAATCAAGTTTGCTTTTTTTACAGCATCAGCACATCGATGCTTACGTGTTAGAATGGCGCTTTACCATTTTTAGCATTCATATAATGACAGTAATAACTCGATTTGCACCTAGCCCAACTGGATTTCTACATATAGGCGGTGCTCGCACGGCGCTTTTTTCTTGGGCCTATGCCAAAAAGCATGGCGGTCAGTTTATATTGCGAATTGAAGATACGGACGTTGAGCGCAGTACGCCTGAAGCGGTGCAAGCTATTTTAGATGGCATGGCGTGGTTAGGGCTGTCGCATGATGAAGGGCCTTTTTATCAAATGCAGCGAATGGACACGTATAAAAAGCATTTGCAAATGTTACTAACAGCTGGTCATGCCTATTACTGCTATAGCACCAAAGCAGAGTTGGATGCTTTACGTGAGCAACAAATGCAAGCTGGTGTTAAGCCAAGATATGATGGTAAGTGGCGACCAGAAATAGGTAAAGTATTGCCTGAATTGCCGCCTGATGTGAAGCCTGTTATTCGTTTTAAAAATCCAAAAGAAGGCGTGGTTGCTTGGCATGATATGGTTAAAGGCAGCATAGAAATTGCCAATGCTGAACTGGATGATCTCATCATTGCGCGCGGTGATGGTACACCCACTTATAATTTTTGCGTTGTGGTTGATGATTGGGAGATGGGAATTACCCATGTGATTCGTGGTGATGATCATGTCAATAACACACCGCGTCAGATTAATCTCTTAAAAGCGCTGGGGGCTAACGTTCCACAATATGCCCATTTATCGATGATTTTGGGCGATGATGGACAAAAGTTATCTAAGCGCCATGGTGCTGTGAGTGTGATGCAATATCATGAAGATGGCTATTTGCCAGAGGCCGTGCTAAATTATTTGGCTCGCTTGGGCTGGAGTCACGGCAACGATGAAGTATTTGATATGGCGCAATTTTGCCATTGGTTTGATTTAGACCACATTACACCTTCGGCAGCACAATTTAATACCGAAAAGCTGAATTGGTTGAATGCACATTATATTAAAACAGCAGATTTATCAATGCTAGCAAAAGACATTACCAAAAGATTAGCTAAGCAGAACGTATTGGTTCAACCTGCCCCGTCCATTAATACTGTGTTAGCACTGTATCGTGAGCGTTCAAATAATTTGAACCAATTGGCAACAGACATTGCCTATTTTTATAAAGAACCACAAGCCAACATTCTTGATGTTGAAAAGCACATCACTGATGATATTAAGCCAGTGTTGCAAGTGTTGTATCAAAGATTAGCTAATGTTGATTGGACAGCAGAGCTGATTCAAGAGGCGATTAATATGGTTGTTAAAGAAAATGAACTCAAATTTCCTAGGGTAGCAATGCCATTACGCGTAATGGTAGCCGGTATTGCGCAGTCACCAAGCATTGATCAAGTGATGGCAATTTTAGGCAAGCAAGAGGTTTTAAAAAGAATGAAATCTTATTTGTAATAAAAATATTTTTTGCTCTTGAAATTAGAACAAAAAAGCGCAATGATAGTCTTATCGTGACAGATAATTCATAAAAAGAGCTATCTCCAATTTATTAAAACTACAAGGAGTAACCGATGACACATAAAGGCCAAATGCTACAAGACCCATTTTTAAATGCACTGAGAAAAGAGCATGTGCAAGTTTCTATCTATCTAGTCAATGGTATTAAGCTACAAGGGCAAGTAGATTCGTTTGATCAATACGTTATTTTGTTAAAAAATACAGTCATACAAATGGTCTATAAACATGCAATTTCTACCATAGTACCTGCGCGTGCTGTGGCAATTAATATCCCAGATTCGGAAGAAGCATAATTTGATAATAAAGTATCCGCATGCTTGAACGGCCGAAAAGTACAGATGCGGTCATTCTGGTTAGTATCGATTTTAATGAGCCCGATTACGAAGAAAGCTTATACGAGTTAAGACAGCTAGTGACCACAGCGGGTCTGAGCGTCACTGGAACTGTTGAAGGTAAGCGAAACGTGCCAGATGCCAAACTTTTTATTGGCTCTGGTAAAGCTGACGATCTTAAGGCGATGCTTGAAGCCAGTGAAACTAAGCTTGTTGCTTTCAACCATGATTTAAGCCCATCGCAACAACGCAACTTAGAGCGTCTCTTAGATGCACGTGTCGTTGATAGAACTGGCCTCATTCTGGATATTTTCGCGCAGCGTGCGCAAAGTCACGAAGGTAAGTTACAGGTTGAATTGGCACAGTTAGAACATCTTTCTACTAGGCTAGTAAAGGGCTGGACCCATTTAGAACGGCAAAAAGGTGGTATTGGTGTACGTGGCGGACCAGGTGAAACGCAATTAGAGCTTGATAGAAGGCAATTGCGCGTGCGCATCAAACAATTGCGTGAAAAACTGTCCAAACTCAAGTCTCAGCGTGGTATGCAGCGTCGCGCGCGCAAACGTTCTAATTTAATGGCCGTTTCTTTAGTTGGTTATACCAATGCTGGAAAATCTACTTTATTTAATCGTTTAACTCGCGCCGATATTTATGCGGCTGATCAGCTGTTCGCTACCTTGGATACTACATCGAGAAAAATGCATTTGCCGGAACTTGAAGGCTATGGATCTGTCCCAGTTGTGCTGTCTGACACCGTTGGTTTTATTAAGCATCTGCCAACTACTTTAATTGAGGCGTTTGGCGCTACATTGGAAGAGGCGGCGCAAGCTGATTTGCTCTTTCATGTGGTTGATATGGCAAGCAGTAATCGAGAGGCCCAGGTTGCACAGGTTAATAAAGTATTACAGGATATTGACGCGGACAAAGTGCAGCAAGTGTTGATACTTAATCAGATTGATCGATTGGACTGTGAGCCAGGATTCGATCGTGATGAGTATGGTAGAATAAATCGTATACGCGTTTCCGCAAAAACGGGTGATGGTCTGGATTATATTCGATTGGCACTGCAAGAACATCACGCGCATTTGAAAAAGTTAAGCACAGAAAAAACGGCTTATGCCTAAAGACGATAGCAACGATTGAACAATAACATCAGTAATTTGGAGTAAAAAATGAAACTTCCCGCTTGGGCACAACGCAATAACGAAGGACCACCGGACTTAGATGAAGTCTTTCGCGACTTAAACCAAAAGATTAATAATCTATTTGGTAAAGGTGGTGGAAAAGGCAATACCCCACCTAAAAATAGTGAACCCATTAACTTACCGATTTTCCCAATTATCATTTTAATATTGGTCATTTGGCTGGCAACAGGTTTCTACATAGTTGACCAAGGTTCTTTAGGCGTAAAGCAGCGATTTGGTCAATACATTGAATCAACAGAACCAGGCCCAAGATGGCATTTGCCATATCCGATTGAAACAGTAACGGTTGTCAATATGGAACAAGTGCGTCGTTTAGAAGTGGGGTATAGAAGTGGTGCTAATGGCAATAAGACTAAGGTCGCAGCAGAAGCATTAATGCTTACAGAAGATGAGAATATAATCGATTTACAATTTGCAGTGCAATATAACCTTAAAAATGCAAAAGATTATTTATTTAATAACCGATCGACAGACGGTTCAGTGATGTCTGTTGCAGAAACTGCTATTCGAGAAGTGGTGGGTAAAAATAAACTAGATGATCTTCTGCAAAAAGGCTTGCAAGACACCTCACAGCAAATGCAAAGCTTGTTAGATTTCTATAAAACAGGGGTCAATATTACCAGCGTTTCTTTGCAAGCTGCATTGCCACCAGAGCCAGTGCAAGAAGCTTTTGAAGATGTTAACCGAGCTAACCAAGATTATCAGCGTCAAATTAATGAAGGTGAAGCCTATGCGAATGCAGTTGTACCAAAAGCGCGTGGTAATGCAGCACGTTTGATTGCCGAAGCGGATGGATACAAATTAAAAGTTGAAAGCGAAGCAAAGGGTAATGCGAACCGTTTTGAAAGAATTTATGCTGAATATGTAAAGGCGCCAGAAGTAACACGCCAGCGTTTATTCATTGAAGCGCAAGAGCAAATTTTATCTAACGTTAGCAAAGTCATTGTTGATCAGAAAAAAGGCGGCAGTTTGCTTTATTTACCGCTAGATAAATTAATGCAAGCTAGTGAAGCGCAGCCGGCCAATAGAAGCACATCGCAGTCTTCAGCCAGTGCGGCGAGTGAAAGAAGTGCAGAAGCGATAATTGCCGAGCGTGCATTAGAGCGTAGTCGTGAAAGAGAAGGTAATTAAGATGAAAAATTTTGGCGTAGTGATTCTAGGTGGTTTTATTTTAGTTGTTTTGCTGAGCATGACTGCCTTTACTGTTGACCAGCGTGAGCATGCTTTGGTGTTTCGCTTGGGAGAAATTGTTAAAGTCAAAAAAGAACCTGGACTTTATTTTAAATTGCCTTTTGTAGAGAGCGTTAAATACTTTGATAATCGTATTTTGACACTCGATGGAGAAGAGGCGGCCAAGTATATCACCAGTGAAAATAAATATATGTTGGTTGATTCCTTCGTTAAATGGCGTATTGTTGATCCAGCTAAATATTATGTCTCTATTAAAGAGGGTGGTGAAGCGGCGGCAGAGGATAGGCTTGCTAAGGTGATCAATGCCGGCTTGCGAGCCGAGTTTGGTGTGCGTACGGTACGTGATGTTATTGCTGGTGAACGTACAGCTATCATGGATAATTTGCGTGAAAAGGCAGATAAAGAAGCCAGTCAAATTGGTATTAAAATCGTTGATGTACGATTAAAACGTGTAGATTATTCAGAAGAAATCAGCAAATCAGTGTTTGATCGTATGACGTCTGAACGTAAAAGAATTGCTAATCAACTTCGTTCAGAGGGTGCTGCAGCGTCTGAAAAAATTCGCGCTGATGCAGACAAGCAAAGAGAAGTGATTATTGCAGAAGCATTCCGTGACGCACAAAACACAAAGGGTGAGGGCGATGCGATTGCAACTGAAATCTATGCTAAAGCCTATGGTAAAAGTCCAGAGTTTTATGCGTTCTATCGTAGTACTGAGGCGTATAAAAATAGCTTTAAGAATAAAACAGATATGATGGTGTTAGATCCAAGCTCTGATTTCTTTAAATATTTGCGCGCAGCAGATGGTAAAAAATAGTTAAAATGAGCGTCATAAACGCATTGCTATGAACGCTACATTAATTGCCGCGCTTGGTTTAATGCTCGTGATTGAAGGCTTGTTGCCTTTGATTGCACCGCAGGCTTGGCGCGAAACATTTAAGCGCATGATTGCATTAAAAGATGGACAACTACGCTTTGTGGGAGTGATTTCAATCGCTGCAGGCTTATTGCTACTCTTTTTAAATAAGGCTTAATACCACTTTTGTTATGCGTTTTTTAGCTCGTTTACCAGTATAATACGCGCATGCGAAATTGGTTACTTCCAGAATTTATTGAAGACATTATGCCTGTAGAGGCTTTCCGTATAGAGTCTTTGCGTCGTCAGTTGCTAGATTTATTTCATGTACATGGTTATCAATATGTTATTCCACCAACTTTAGAATATGTGGAATCTTTAATAACGGGCACAGGAAGTAATTTAGATACCGCCACCTTTAAAGTGGTTGATCAGCTAACAGGACGAATGATGGGTATTCGTGCCGATACGACACCACAAGCAGCGCGTATAGATGCGCATATGCTTAACCATCAAGGTGTTTCTCGGCTTTGTTATGCTGGTACCGTATTGCGAACAAAGCCTAGTGGACTCGCCCGTACGCGCGAGCCTTTGCAAGTTGGCGCAGAGCTCTTTGGTCATGCTGGTGTAGAAAGTGATGTTGAAATTCAGCGTCTGATGATTCAAGCGCTCCAATCGATAGGAATTACCCAGTTACATGTTGACTTTAGTCATGTTGGTGTTTTTGAAAGTTTGATTGAGGCTGGTAATATCAATCAATCTTTAGAAAACGAATTGCATGCGGCCCTCCTTAGTAAAGATAAAACATGCGTCGCTCGCTTAGCAGATGGCTTAGATGCATCAATCAAGCAAGCATTAATAGACTTAACAGATTTAAATGGTGATGCAACTGTGTTGGCGAAAGCTAAACATATGTTGCCAGCATTACCAAATATCTCAACCGCGCTTGACGATTTGTTAGCGGTTGCTGAGCAATTAAAAGATTTGGATTTAGTGATTGGGTTTGATTTGAGCGAGCTCCGTGGCTATCACTATCATAGTGGCCTAGTGTTTGCAGCATATGCACAGAACTATGCGGGACCATTAGCGCTGGGAGGTCGTTACGATGAAGTGGGTATTGCTTTTGGTCGGGCCAGACCTGCTACTGGCTTTAGTTTGGATTTGCGCGGCGTTGTGACTGCCTTGCAAGCCAACGAGTTAAAAAAAGGTATATTGGCACCAGTTGGTGATGACCCATTGCTAAAAGCCAAAATCGAGGATTTACGTAACAAGGGTCATATTGTGGTTCAAGCATTACCAAATGGACATACTAGTTACGCAGAACTAAACTGTGATAGAGAATTGAAACACAATAATGGTGAGTGGCAAGTGTTGCCATTGGCTGACTAACACTTAATTAAAATAGTAAATCATGGTAAATAATACAGTTAAAAATGCAGGGAAAAACGTCGTTGTTGTTGGTACGCAATGGGGCGATGAAGGTAAGGGTAAAATTGTTGACTGGCTAACCGACCAAGCGCAAGGTGTGGTTCGTTTCCAAGGTGGACATAACGCTGGACACACACTGGTTGTTGGACAGGGTACAGAGCAACGTGTATATAAGTTGAATCTTGTTCCTTCAGGTATCGTTCGTGCAGGCGTGAATTGCTATATTGGTAATGGTGTCGTTTTAGATGTAGGGCACTTACTTAAAGAAATAGAGACATTAGAAAAAGATGGCTTAGAAGTCAAAAGTCGTTTAAAAGTCAGCCCTGGTTGCCCTTTAATTTTAAGTTGCCATGTTGCTATTGATGTAGCGCGTGAAGCTAAACGTAGTGCCGATAAGAAAATTGGTACCACAGGCAAAGGTATTGGCCCTACCTACGAGGATAAAGTTGCGCGCCGTGCGTTGCGCGTATACGATTTGTTTTATCCTGACCGATTCGCTGAAAAATTAAAAGAAGTGATGGATTATCATAATTTTGTATTGACCAACTACCTTGATGCAGCCCCGGTCGATTTTGATGAGCAGTTGGCATTAAGTATGCAACATGCAAAAGCATTGAAGCCAATGGTTGCTGATATCTCAGCTGAACTATATGGCGCTTATGAAAGAGGCGACCGTTTATTATTTGAAGGTGCTCAAGGGACATTACTCGATATTGATCATGGTACTTATCCTTATGTTACTTCTAGCAATTGTATTGCTGGTCAAGCTTCTGGCGGTACAGGTGTTGGTGCGAACATGTTACATTATGTGCTGGGCATTACTAAAGCCTACACTACGCGCGTTGGTGGCGGCCCATTTCCAAGTGAATTGGATATTGATACAGAAGGTGCGCCAGGCACACAAATGTCTGTTGTCGGGCAAGAGATTGGTACTGTGACTAAGCGTAAACGTCGTTGCGGTTGGTTTGATGCAGCCGCCTTGCGTCGTTCAGCCATGATTAATGGATTAACAGGCTTATGTATTACCAAACTCGACGTAATGGATGGCATCGAAGAAATTAATATTTGTACGGGCTATGTGCTTAATGGTGAAAAAATTGACTTATTGCCTGTTGGTGCGGATGATGTCGAAGGTTGTGTACCTGTATACGAAACGATATCCGGTTGGACGGAAAGTACTTTTGGTGTTAAGACATGGGATGGCTTACCTAAAAATGCTCAACATTACTTGAAGCGTTTAGAAGCAGTTTGTGGTGTGCCGATTGCAATTGTTTCGACAGGACCTGAGCGTGATGAAACGATTGTAATCGAACATCCATTTAGCTAGTGAGTTGCTATTAATATACTAGGTCGCCGTTAATACCGCGGCCTATTTTTTTAATTTAAATCCCAATTGTTATTTGAATCATTCGGATCATATTGATTTTTAAGCTTAATTCGATAAGCACCATTTCGCTTATCAGAAAACGTAAAGGTTAACTTTGAAAGAAAAAAACAAACGATTAGCGTGGGCAATTACCGGTTCTGGCCACTATTTACGTGAAGTTTTGCAGCAACTATCCTCTCTTGAAGAAGTTGATGTCTTTCTCAGTCGAGCAGCAGCCGAAATTATTAAACAATATGGATTTCAGTCACAATTAGAAGCAATGGGACACCGTATTTTCCAAGATAAAACAGCGAGTAGTGTGCCAGTAGAGTTTTTTTATGAGGGTTTGTATCATACTTTAGTGATTGCACCAGTTACCTCCAATACCATTGCCAAGATGGCGTATGGTCTTTCTGATAGCTTGGTGAGTAATTTATATGCGCAAGCAGGGAAAACAAGAGTGCCAAGCATTGTATTCGCTTGCGATACAGGACCAGAGCTAGAGTCTGAAGCACCTAAAGATAATATGGTGATGGTGTATCCGCGCCAAATCGATTTGGATAATGTCAAGAAGTTAGCGCAATTTGAGGCGACGGAAATTGTGGCTAGTATTGCTGAGTTAAAAATCGCACTCAAACGACAATTGGCTAATCATTAATCGGCATATCAATGAAGACCGAAGACTTACTTTTTGTAACAGGCAAGCTAGCAGAAAAAAGCTTAGATAAGGTGCTGCGTCATATCCAATCGACTAGCAAAACACCGCAATTTAAATACCGTATAGAGCAGATTGGCGTCTCGGTTGCCGCATTAATGACTCCTGAGCTGATTGCTAAACGCTTAAAGAATGTTGGTAGTGCAAACAAAATGATTTTGCCTGGCTTATGTCAAGGAGATTTGAGTTTATTGCATAGGCAATACGGCATTCCTGCGGAACGTGGCCCTGACGATTTGAAAGATTTGCCACAATATTTTGGACAGCAAGGTATGGCCCCAGATTTAAGCCAACACAGTGTGGAAATATTTGCGGAAATTGTGGATGCGCCAGACTTGAGTTTAGATGCTATTTTGGCTAAGGCTGAGCATTACAAAGCGCAAGGTGCGAATGTTATTGATTTGGGTTGTTTGCCTAATCGACCGTTCAATCACTTAGCAGAGGCAATTCAATTGCTGAAAAGCAATGGCTTTAAAGTGAGCGTAGATTCCATACAATCAGATGAGCTACTATTGGCAGGTAACGCAGGGGCCGATTATTTACTAAGCCTTTCAGAAAAAACGTTATGGATTGCCGATGAAGTGGCCGCTACACCGATTTTGATTCCTGCTAAGCCGGGTAATATGGCTTCCTTATATCGTTCTATTGATTATTGCTTGAACAAAAACAAGCCATTTATTGCAGATGCGATTCTTGATCCGATTCATTTTGGATTCTCAGATTCTATCGTGCGCTATCATAAACTTCGAAAAAAATATCCTCATATTGCCATCATGATGGGTGTAGGTAATTTAACGGAGCTTACCGATGCCGATACCACGGGCATTAATGCTTTATTATTTGGATTGATTAGTGAAATGAATGTCAATGCAGTATTAGCCACATCGGTGAGTCCACATGCCGTCAATGCTATCGCAGAAGCCGATGCTGCACGCCGAGTGATGTATCGTGCAAAACAAGATAATCGCTTGCCACGCGGTTATAGTAACCGTTTGCTAGGCTTGCATGATAGAAAACCTTTTCCATATAGTGTGCCGGAAATTGATGATATTGCAGCGCAAATAAAAGACCCTAGTTTTAGAATCATGGTTAGTGAGGCGGGTGTACATGTTTTTAATCGAGAAGGACATCAACTGGCAATTGATCCATTTGTTTTTTATCCCAAGTTAGGCGTAGAAGAAGACGCTTCTCATGCGTTTTATCTAGGGGTTGAACTAGGACGTGCCCAAATTGCTTGGCAACTCAAAAAACGATATGTCCAAGATGAAGAGTTAAGCTGGGGCATTGATTTTCCGAGTAATAGCCAAAACAAGAAACAACACCGAGAAGCGTCTTTAGCTGAAAAAAAGCAGAAAAATAAATGATATACGAGACAATTATTATTAGCACTGATGTCAATAATAACCCTCATGTAACGCCATTTGGGGTGAAATATGAAGATGATTTAGTGGTTATTTCACCCTATAAACCATCAAAAACATTAACGAATATCTTGGCAACAAAGACGGCAACAATGAATTTAACTGATGATGTACGCGTGTTTGCTGGCGCTTTAACCAAAAGACAACCTTGGACATTATTGCCGACTAATGCAATTGAAGGATTCAGGCTAGACAACTGTTTGGCACATGTTGAATTGACATTAATTGATGTGCGCGAGGATGATGAGCGGCCGCAATTACTCATGCAACAACTTGAATCGTATCATTATCATGGATTTAAAGGATTTAATCGCGCGCAAGCAGCTGTGATTGAGCTAGCAGTGCTTACTAGCCGTTTGCATTTTCTACCGCCAGAAAAAATTCAATCAGAGCTTCGTTACTTGCAAATAGCCATTGATAAAACAGCGGGTGATCGAGAAGTAACCGCATGGAGTTGGTTGAACGAAAAAATTAAGCAATACTATCAAGAAAATAACCCATGACTAAATTGTTAATAAGCGTTAAAAATTTAGAAGAGTGTAGGATAGCAAAGTATGCTAAGGTGGATGTAATTGATTTAAAGGATCCTAGCGTTGGTGCATTAGGGGCATTGGCCCCGGATATTGTGAATCAGATTGCTAGCCATGTGAATCGCAGTGTTACGCTTAGTGCGACGGTCGGTGAGGCGCATGAAACGATTGATGCATTATTAGAAGACGTAATGCTGTATATCCGTTTGGGTGTTGATATTGTAAAAATAGCGGTTAGTCAATTATTTCAACAGGCTGACTTTTTTACGAGATTAAAGCAAATTACTTCACAAGGTATCAAAATTGTAGTTGTTTTCTTTGCCAATTTCGAAGTGGACTTTCATTTAATCACTCGTTTAAAAGAGGCTGGAGTCCATGGTGTGATGTTAGATACGCAATTCAAAGAATCGACATTGATAGAGCTGCAATCGATGGATATGCTTAAAACATTCGTTCTTTTTTGTCAAGAGCATGGGCTTGTATCCGGCTTGGCAGGATCATTGAATAAAACACACATTACTGTATTGCTGGCATTAAAGCCCAGTTTTATTGGTGTGCGAGGTGGAGTGTGCCTGCATCGAAACAGAGATTCTGTGCTGATTCTAGACGAGATAATTGAAATTAAAAACCTGTTGTTAAACTACAACACTAAAGTAGTGCCAAATGAAATAAAAGTCCTTGGCGTTGCAAATTAAACTTGAATTAAGTATAGTTTTGGTAAGATTTTTTTTAAATGCTGCATCAGCAGCTAATTACAGGAGTTAACAGATGAATAAAAAGCTAATTGGTCTTGCGGTATTAGCAACACTAACCCTTACAACATTCTCGGCGGTTGCAGAAGATATGTACCGTGGAGCTTGGTACGGTGGGGCAGGTATATCTGGAATGGATACAGACAATGATATTGACGCTGGCGGTGGAGCAGGTCCTTATATCACAATTGGTAAAGAGTTAAGCAAAAGCTGGGACTTGCAAGGACGTTTTGGATATTCTGAAGCAGATGAATCAAACCTTGGTAGTACGAGTGGAGAATACAAAAATACTACGCTAGAACTGGATGCATTGTACATGTTGAGTAGAGATAAATTTCGCCCATTCTTATTAGCAGGTCTTGGTATTGCAAAAAATGACTTAGATTATTCCCCGCGTGATGCTGATAAAACTTCTTGGTTAGCAAGTCTAGGCCTCGGTGCACAATACTTAATAACTGAAAACTTTGGTTTTCAAGCTGATTTAAGACATCAAATTAGTCGAGCAAAGGTACTCAATGCAGCTGCTACAGACTCTAGAACTGAAACTATTGGTAATAATATCTTGAGTTTAGGCGGCTTTGTTCGCTTTGGCGCGCCAGCAGCAGTATTAGCTGAGGCAGCACCAGAACCAGCGCCAATTCCAGTTGCCGAGCCAGCACCAGCACCAGCACCTGTTTGCGAAGAGAAGCTTGACACTGTAACGATTGATGCAGAAAAATTGTTTGGTTTTGATAAAGCAATCATTAGAGATGAAGGTAAAGCAGAATTAAATTTAGCTGCAGAAAAAATTAAAGCTAATCCTGCTATTACAAATGTTATCGTAACTGGGCATACAGATCTTTTAGGTTCATTTGAATATAATCAAAAATTATCAGAACGCCGTGCTAAACAAGTAGCTGAGTATCTTGCTTCTCAAGGTGTAAATGCCGATATCATTAGTGCTACAGGTCGCGGAGAGTCAGTGCCAGTGGTGGTTTGTGATGGTATAAAAGATAGAAAAGCATTAATTGAATGTTTGCAACCTAACCGTCGCGTGACTGTTGAAGCAAACATCAAACAGACTGTATGTAAATAAAAACACACAAGTTTTGTTTTTTTAAAAAGCCCCGCGCGTGAGCGGGGCTTTTTTATATGCGACTAAACCATATATAATGTTGTCATGAAACAAGTCACTACCATCATTGAAGCACGTTGGGTTTTACCCATAATACCAAGAAATACGCTTCTAGAGCATTATGCTGTTGTTATTGATGCAGAGAAAATTATCGATGTGTGTTCGATAAAAGAGGCTCGTCTACATTATCAAGCCAATGAAATAATCCAATTAAATAATCATATTTTGATGCCAGGTTTGGTTAATCTGCATACGCATGCGGCAATGAGCTTAATGCGTGGCTTGGCAGATGGCATAGCACTTAAGCCTTGGTTAGAAGAGCATATTTGGCCAGCAGAAAGTAAACTTGTTGCACCTGATTTTGTATATGAAGGCACAATATTGGCCGCAGCAGAAATGCTTGCTGGTGGGATAACAACTTTTAATGATATGTATTTTTTCCCTATAGCAGCTGCGCAAGCAAGTATTAAAATGGGGTTGCGTGCTAACTTAGGATTGGTAGTGATCGAATTTCCGACACAGTATGCAAATGACGCAGATAGTTATATTAAAAAAGGATTAGATGCGCGTGATGGTTATCGAGATCAGTCATTGGTAAGTTTTAGCTTCGCACCGCATGCGCCTTATACAGTTTCAGATCAGACCTTTCAGCGCATTGCCATGCTTGCTGACCAAGTTAATATTGGCGTGCACACTCACCTGCATGAGACTAAAGAAGAGGTTTCTCAAAGTATTGTAATGCATGGATTACGACCTTTAGCACGATTAGCTAATCTGGGTTTATTAGGCCCTAGAGTTACTTTTGCGCATTGTGTTCACATGAATGATGTTGAAATGCGTTTATTGGCAGATTATGGTTGCAGTGTTGCACACTGCCCAAGCTCTAATTTAAAGCTTGCAAGTGGTATTGCGCCTATTAGTCAGTACATTCAATATAATATTAATGTAGGATTAGGCACGGACGGCGCAGCGAGTAATAATCGACTAGATATTTTTACAGAGATGCGATTGGCAGCCTTGCTGGCAAAAGCAGAAAGTGGCGATGCAACAGCAGTGCCAGCACATATGGCAATTGAAATGGCAACCATTAATGGTGCTAAAGCGCTCGGTTTGGAAGATAAAATTGGCTCAATCGAAGTGAATAAAAAAGCAGATTTAACTGCCATTTGTTTCTCTGATATTGAAATGCTACCTTGTTTTGATCCAGTCTCCCATTTAGTTTATGTTGCAGGGCGTGAGCAAGTTAGTCATGTCTGGGTTGATGGAGAGCTACGTTATCATCAACCAATAGATAGTGCGGCAGTCTATAGTGGCATTGAACCAAGGGAGTTAAACGCGATCGTAACTAAATGGCAATCGAAAGTAAGAGAGTTTGCATGAATGAAATGATGAATGAAGATAGGGTTAATGCAGACACGGCTGAACTCAATAAGTTTAGTGAATTGGCACATAAGTGGTGGGATAAAACCAGTGAGTTTAAGCCACTTCATGATATTAACCCATTAAGATTGGATTATATTAATGCTGCTGTTAGTCTTAATGGAAAACGTGTTTTAGACGTTGGTTGTGGTGGTGGCATCTTATCCGAGTCTATGGCACACAAAGGCGCCATAGTGACTGGCATTGACTTGGGTGAAAAAGCATTAAAAGTAGCGCAACTACATAGTCTTGAAAGTGGTGTTGAAGTTGACTATCGCTTAATCTCAGCAGAAGCACTGGCAACAGAAGTCCAAGATGCATATGATATTGTGACTTGCTTAGAGATGCTAGAGCATGTGCCTGATCCTGCAAGTATTGTGGCTGCTTGTGCTAAATTGGTTAAACCAGGTGGACATGTCTTTTTTTCTACAATTAATCGCAATCCGAAAGCGTATCTTTTTGCTGTATTAGGAGCGGAATATATTTTACAGATGCTACCTAAGGGAACACACGATTACGCTAAATTCATTAAACCATCAGAATTAGCGCGTTTTGCTCGTCAAACTGATTTATCGGTTATTGACCAAGTAGGTATGAGCTATAACCCGATTACACGGCGTTATTGGTTAAACAATGATGTTTCTGTGAATTATCTTATTCACACACAAAAACCATCATTGTAATGACCATAATGACATATAAAACAATACTATTTGATTTAGACGGTACCTTAGTGGATACAGCGTCAGATCTTGGTCACGCACTCAATTTACAATTGCAACAATATGGTAAATCACCGTTGCCAGATTCAGTGATTAGGCCTTTTGCTTCACATGGTTCCCGTGGTTTGCTTAATTTAGGCTTTGGTATTACACCAGCTGACGCGCAGTTTATTCAGATGCGTGATGAATATCTGGATTTGTATGAGGGCGTATTGACACGTTCTCCTCGATTATTTGATGGCATGCAAGCAACATTAGAAGCTATTGTGCAAAAAGGATTGAGCTGGGGTATTGTGACGAACAAACCCAGTCGTTTTACTGTACCTTTAGTGAAAAGTTTAGGTCTTTATCAGGATGCTATTTGTGTCATCAGTGGTGATGATGCACCGCAGCCAAAGCCGTCACCAGCAACGCTATTGCTGGCTTGTGAAAAAGCGCAAGTACCTGCTAATGAGTGCATCTATATTGGTGATGCAGCGCGAGATATTGAAGCGGGAAGAGCGGCTGGCATGTATACTGCCATCGCCATGTATGGATATATTCATACAACAGACAAGCCGCAAGATTGGGGTGCGGATGCATTCGTTACCACGCCAATTGATATTTTGAAGTTGATTAATTAATACGTTTACGTTCCATAATTGCTTGTGCGAGTGTGCCGCTATCCACATACTCAATCTCACCGCCCATGGGTAAGCCACGCGCAATGCGACTGACTTGAATATTACGTGCTTTCAGTAACTCCATTATGTAATGTGCTGTCGCTTCGCCTTCAACAGTGTAATTAGTCGCTAAAATTACCTCTTGCACAGTACCGTTTTGAGCACGTTTGATCAGCTTATCTAAATTAATTTCTTTTGGTCCAATGCCGTCCAATGGTGAAAGTCTTCCCATTAACACAAAATACATGCCATCATAAGATTGTGTTTGTTCCAACATCATGACGTCTGTTGGCATTTCTACTACACACAGTAGGTGAGTATCTCGCTTATCAGATGCACAAGTGGGGCAGGTGGGTTGTTCACTAAAGTTATTACAGAGCTGACAATGGCCAACTGTTTCTAAAGCATCACTTAATGCAGATGCCAGTGCACTTGCTCCTTTTCTATCACGCTGCAAAAGATAGTAAGCCATACGTAAAGCAGACTTTGGACCAACGCCTGGCAAACAGCGTAAAGACGCTATTAGTTGTTCTAAAGCTGGCGGATTTTTCAAAATAAATAGGCTCTTAAAGCAATTTTAGAATGGTAATTTCATACCAGCTGGCATCAAGCTACTCATGCGGGCTGTAGCGGTAGCTTCTGCCTTTTGATTGGCATCTTTAAGTGCGATGACCAATAAGTCTTCTAGTGTTTCTCTGTCGTCCATTACACTGTCATCAATACTTACACGTTTTACCTCATTGCGACAAGTCATGGTTACTTTTACCAAGCCGTTGCTGGCAATACCTTCTACTTCTACATTGGCCAACTCTGCTTGCGCCTTTTGCATATTGGCTTGCATCATTTGCGCTTGCTTCATCATATTGCCCATACCACCCTTCATTTTGGTCTCCTTTTTATGTTGTCGGTTTAATACTGTTGGGTATAATTTTGGCATCAAAATCATTGATTAATGCCTGCACAAAGGCATCATTCATAATCGCCTCTTCTGCACTTGATTGAATGACCGCTTTTTCCTCGGCCTGCTCTTTTGCTGGGGTATTTGCTTCACTATCGATTTGAAAATGTAGCTCTATTTTTCGGCCAAAATGCATATTAATTGCAGACGATAGTTTTTCTTGATAAGTCGCACTCACTAAATGCTTTTGTTTTTCTGCCACACGCAAAGTAATACTATTTTCATCGTAAGAGAGCATTTCACAGTGTTGTGCCAACGCACGCGCGATCCCAAGTTTTAAATGAAGCTCTATCAATTTTCGCCAATTACCATCAAATAATATTGGCATATTATTTGTCAATACTTCAGGCTCTTCAAGCGGTGTGCTTATAGAATCAATAGCCGTTTTAGCCTCAATAGATTGGACTGCAGATGGCTTTGTATCAATTGGCTGTTTGTTATCAAGTAGCACGTGAGCACTGCGATGAATTGGCTCTGGATTTTGTGTAACCGTACTAGAAGCATTAGCACTTTGATGACTACTTATATTTTCACTATTTTTTTTTTGAGCAGAGTTTGACTCAGCAGGAGAGAACGCCAACATCCGGAGCAAGCTCATGGTAAATCCAGCATATTCATCGGGTGCTAGACCAATATCTCTACCACCTAATAAAGCAATTTGATAATAAAGTTGTAATTTCTCGGCAGATAAGGCTTGGGCAAGTTGCAATAAACTATCTCGTTCAGGTAAATCATGACTAATGGTTTCTGGAACGGTTTGTGCAATGGCTATCTGGTGCAATAGTTTGGCCAGATCATTTAAAGCAGCTTCAAACGATATGCTGCGCGCTTCCATTTCTTGCGCTTTAGCAATTAAACTAGCGCCATCTTCATTGATTAAAGCATGAATAATATCAAACAGATAGCTCTGGTCAATTGCCCCCAACATACTTCGCACATCAGCCTCATTCACTGCTTGATTGCCATAAGCAATCGCTTGATCAGTTAGTGATAACGCATCGCGCATACTGCCTTCTGCGGCCCGTGCAATCAATTGTATTCCAGCCATCTCAAATGGAATATTTTCTTGCGTTAACACCTCTTGCAAGTGCGCAATAATTGTTGGGCTAGCCATTTGGCGTAAATTAAACTGCAGGCAACGAGATAGAACGGTAACCGGTACTTTTTGCGGATCCGTCGTCGCTAAGATGAATTTAACATGTGCAGGTGGCTCTTCAAGTGTTTTAAGCATAGCATTGAAGGCGCTTTTGGATAGCATGTGTACTTCATCAATAATGTACACTTTAAAACGACCTGATGTCGGTGCATATTGTGCATTCTCAAGCAACTCGCGCATTGCATCAACTTGTGTATTACTCGCCGCGTCAACTTCTAATAAATCAACAAAACGACCTTTGTCAATTTCTGTACATGCATTGCAAATGCCACAGGGTTTAGCGGTTATACCCGTTTCACAATTTAATGATTTTGCAATAATGCGTGCTAATGTGGTTTTGCCTACACCGCGCGTACCTGTAAACAAATAGGCGTGATGGATGCGTTGCTGCTCAAGCGCATTGGTTAAGGCGCGCACAACATGTGGTTGTCCAACTAAGGTTTCAAATGATTTTGGACGCCATTTACGTGCTAGAACTTGATGTGACATAACCTTATTTTAGCTGATAAATGGTAGTTGGCGAACACAGTTACTAAAAGAATTGATAGCGCTTTTTTATTGATGGTGGCGAGCCTTACCCCGGCACTTGTGCAATAGTTGTGGCTGCTTGCTTCCGCATCTGACCAGGTTGGCTACATTACAATGCGAGGAGACCCGCCATCGGTATTTTACAATAATTTACTCAATATCCGCAGCGTTTTGCTGGATTATTTTCTAGCTCTGCTAGCTCTTCATCGCTATAAAAGCGTCCACTAGTAATAAAAGCCATGCCAGTGCCGCAATCGAGCGAGAACGAACCGCTAGAACCTGGCACAGCATCCAAAATAGTGTGCATGTTTTCCGCAAATGAATAGTGGCTATCGCTCATATAAAAGGTAGCGCCTTCTAATACACCTAAAATCACATCCATCGCACTTGGGCGCATTTCATTTGCTGGCATACACAAAGGACCGCTGCCTTCACAGCAGCCGCCAGATTGTAAAAATGCAATTTCACCATGCTCAGCAGTTAATTGTCGAATCAACGCTTTTGCAGATTCTGTTGCAGAAACACGTTCAGCCATTTTACTTCTCCAAAAAAAAGGGACGAAAACTCGCCCCTTTATTTTACTTATTTAATTAAACCCATCAATTAAAAGAAGCCTAATTTGTTAGGGTTATAACTCACCAATAAGTTCTTGGTTTGCTGGTAGTGATCAAGCATCATTTTATGATTTTCACGACCAACGCCAGACTCTTTATAACCGCCAAAGGCAGCATGCGCAGGATAGATATGGTAACAATTTGTCCAAACACGACCTGCCTTAATACCACGACCCATACGGTAAGCGGTTGTACCATTACGGCTCCACACGCCTGCACCCAGACCAAAAATAGTATCGTTAGCAATCGCTAATGCTTCTGCTTCATCTTTAAATGTTGTGACCGCTAACACCGGACCAAAAATCTCTTCTTGGAAAATACGCATTTTGTTATGACCTTTAAGCAATGTTGGCTCAACATAATAACCATCAGCCACATCGCCAGTTAGCATTTTACGCTCACCACCAATTAATACCTCAGCACCTTCTTGCTTGCCAATATCAATATAGTTCATGATTTTGTTCAACTGATCTTGCGATGCTTGTGCACCTAGCATTGTATTTGGGTCGAGTGGATTACCTTGCTTAATCGCTTTTACACGCTCTAAAACACGGGCAATAAATTTGTCATAAATAGACTCTTGAATCAATGCGCGAGAAGGGCAGGTACACACTTCGCCTTGGTTAAACGCAAACAACACCAAGCCCTCAATTGCTTTATCAAAGAAAGCATCATCTGCATCCATAATATCTTCAAAGAAGATATTTGGAGATTTGCCACCCAACTCTAAAGTAGCTGGAATTAAGTTGCTTGCAGCAGCTTGTGCAATAGCACGGCCCGTTGCGGTTGAGCCTGTAAAGCCAATTTTAGCAATGCGTTTGCTATTTGCTAATGGCGCACCCACTTCGCGACCATAACCATTCACAATATTCACAGTGCCTGGTGGCAATAAATCACCAATCACTTCCATTAAAATCATAATAGAAATAGGCGTAAACTCAGCTGGTTTTAGGACAACACAATTACCAGCAGCTAACGCTGGCGCTAGTTTCCAAGCCGCCATTAAAATTGGGAAGTTCCATGGAATAATTTGACCTACAACGCCCAAAGGCTCGTGATAATGATAAGCAACAGTATCGTTATCAATCTCACTAATGCCGCCCTCTTGTGCACGAATTGCGCCGGCAAAATAACGGAAATGATCAGCCGTTAATGGAATATCCGCATTCATCGTTTCACGAATTGGTTTGCCATTATCAACCGTCTCTGCCGTTGCAATTAACGCTAAATTCGCTTCAATGCGATCTGCAATTTTGAGTAAAACATTCGCACGATCAGTCGTAGAAGTTGTACCCCAAGCATCTGCCGCTGCATGTGCTGCATCTAAAGCCAACTCTACGTCTTCTGCACTTGAGCGCGCTGCTTTTGTATAGTTTTTACCTGTAATAGGTGAAATAACATCAAAATATTCACCTTTTACTGGCGCAACCCACTTGCCACCAATAAAATTATCATACTTTGCTTTATAAGGGATTGTCACACCAAGTGACTTTAATGTCTCCAAACTCATACTAACTCCTCTAGTTTTTCTAGTGATTATGTAACGTAACTCTTTGCTTAACCGCATTAACTGAAATTATTTTAAATTGTGCCAAAAAATTACAACTAATTGGCTACAGCCCTTATTATATAAGGACAAGAGCATCATCTCTTATATAAGACAATAAACCTAACTAACGCACAAATCAATAAAGAAATTATCCAATTCTTTGAACATTTTTTAAGACGCAATACACATATCTCAAATTTTGATAATCGCAACGTAAATATCCACCACCTCAAAACACCGTTTATTTTTGTTTAATTGCCATGCATCAGCTATAATCTGCGCCTGTTTTATTGCAAAAAAACAAACGGAGAGATGGCTGAGTGGTCGAAAGCGCCACCCTGGAAAGGTGGTATAGGGGCAACTCTATCGAGGGTTCGAATCCCTCTCTCTCCGCCAAAATAAAATAGCACCCACCCGGGTGCTATTGATTTTTGTGGGGTGAGATTGGATGAGAAGCCTCCACGGGTTCGACTAGCAAAGCATGCTTTGCTGGACGCTGAGCAAGCGAAGCGGTTTTGAGGCACGAAAGATAATTACTTCACACAAAGTGAAGTAATTACAATCCCTCTCTCTCGCCAAAATAAAATAGCACCCACTAGGGTGTTTTTTGTTTCTTAAGTTGTGATATCTAAGAGGCGGTATTAACAAGAATTTGAATGCATGATTAAGGCCGTAACGCATAAGCGGCATCAAATGCTTTTTCCAGTTTTTTATTCACACCGCGTAACGCATCAATCACTTCTTTTGCCCAGTCAAAATATTCACGTTTTCGATCTGGGCTCCAGCCAACTGGTGGTGCGTTAATCATATCGCGCAAATTACATGTTTTATCTGCCAGTTTGATGAGCTTTGCGCGTTTGCTTGCTATTGTTGCATGGGCCACTTGCCAGCGTCTGCGATCTGTATCTGGTAATGATTTGTTATCAGATAATTCCAATACAATATTGCTAATCTTTTGTCCGAAATGTGTTCGTAATTTGGCGTATGTGGCATTAGTATCTTCCAACGTGTCATGCAATAGTGCCGCACAAATAACCTTGCAATCTGTAATGCCAACTTCACTCAGTAGGCTAACTAATGCGATGGGATGATTAATATAAGGTTGAGCTGCTTCATCGTCTTGCCGCTGATGTTTGTGCTTTTCGGCAGCATAAGCGAGCGCTTTGATGATTAAGCTTAAGTCTGTTTTTTTGTTGGGCATGGTATCTTTCTGCATTTCATAGTCATTAAATTTTAGAGATTAATGGGCGGTATAACAATGCTGTATTGATTAGTCATGAGATTTAACAATGCGCGCGCATTTGATGCATTCTTATTGAGTAAAAATCTTGATAACTAGCTCAGAAATTTAGCATATTACGGATGATAGTTATCATGGAACACAATCTTGATTCTGACGCTGAGGCAATTTTAAGCGCCATTCTTCAGCATGAATGGACGTGGCTTGCTAAGGTTGTTTGAATAGGTATAGACGACTATATATTGATTAAATTCATTTTAACGATGTCTGTAAATCACACACAAAAAGTTAATAGAAATACTTTTTTTAGTGGAAGTTATCAATGTCTGCAAATTCATCTACTTCAGAAAATTTACTGTATTCATTATCTAAGTCTACATGGTCAACAAATTCGCTCATTTCTTCGCCGGCTAAATCTTCTAGTAATTGGTCTAATAATTGTGTTTTATCTGTCATGATGGTTTCGCTTTCTTGTTGTCATATCATTATTGATTTAATTTTGAGCATATTGTGTGCCAGTTTGTGCTGAGATGATATTGCCACATTTGTGGTGGGCTTTATGTTGAACGGCTCACTAATTTTTGCTGTTTATTGATGGTGTAACTATATGAATTATTATATTTAATATTTGCTGATAACAGTTTTGGTGATGGTCAGTAAATGCTTTTCTTAAGATTTTTTAATACTTGTTTTGCTGTATAGTGAGTTTGATGAATAATTTTTTGTTATAACAATTGGCAATTTTGGTCACGTTGTTGTTAGAGATGGTCACTTTTTAAAGTACACATTTGTTTTTCATCAAATGGAACTGCTTTTGTTTTTGTCAATCCAAGTTGGGTGAGTAATTTTTGGGAGTTTTAATGATGGTCAAACACTTTTTTAAGCAATTATTTGTTGGTTTATTTTTAGTAGGAGTTAGCGCAATGGCGAACGCGAGTTGTAATGCACTATATGATCATCAGTTCACTACTTTAGAGGGTAAGGCTTTTAATTTGTGTGATTATAAAGACAAGCCTATCTTGGTGGTTAACACTGCGAGCAAATGTGGTTTTACCCCGCAGTTTGAGACGCTAGAAGGCATGTATGAGCAATACAAGGCTCAGGGCTTGCTGGTAATTGGTTTTCCATCGAATGATTTTATGCAGGAATTATCAGAAGATAAAAAAATTGGTGACTTTTGTAAAATGACCTACGGCGTTAAGTTTCCGATGATGTCTAAAAGTTCAGTGAGAGGCGATAATGTCAATCCGTTTTATAAGCAATTGATTGATAAGACTGGCACTGCACCAAAGTGGAATTTTTATAAATATGTGATAGCACCAAACGGTGAAAAAGTGACGGCGTTTTCTAGTATGACTAAGCCTGATTCTGATAAGATATTAAGTGAAATTAAGCCTTACTTAAAATAAAGATACATATAAACAAATGCATTAGTCATGTTTAATGCATTTGTTTTTTTGGCTGTTTAATCTTTTGCAAGATAATGGCAGATAACTCTTCAACGGAACGTGTTGTTGAATCTGCCCAGCTAATGCCATGATTGCGCATCATGTTTTCTGCAATAGTGATTTCATTGCGACAATTTTCTAATGAAGCATAAAAGCTATTGGGACGACGCTGACTTCTGACCGAGTGCAACCGTTCTGGTTTAATCGATAGTCCGAATATTTTATCCATGTGTTTGAGCAATGAAGCGGGGAGTGTGCCGCGCTCAAAATCTTCAGGAATCAACGGATAATTGGCGGCTTTAATGCCAAATTGCATCGCCAGATATAGACTGGTTGGGGTTTTGCCACAACGTGAAACGCCAACAAGAATGACCTGTGCTTGGTCAAGATTAACGTCGGTTTGACCATCATCATGGTTAAGCGAAAAGTTAATCGCTTCTATTCGTTCATCATAACTATGTCCCATCACCCCGTGTGCAATGCCTGACCCAGTGAGCGGAGTTTCTTGAAGCTCTTCGCCTAATGGGTCAATAAACGTGGTGAATAAGTCAATATAGTATGCTTTTGTTTCTTTTAATTTTTGACGCAAAGTGACATCACCTAACGACATAATAACAATTGGTAATGCTTCGTTAGATTGAGCTGCAGCCTTTACAGCCGCTTGTGCGGCTTCAATCTTTTCTAGGTTGTCAGTAAAAGGTAAACGAGAAATAGTAAATTCAGTGTTGGGAAAGTGCTCTAGCAGTTTACTCAGCGCACCAGCAGTGGTGCCAGTGCTATCTGAGATAATAAAGACTGAACGTTGATTCATTTAGTCGTTGCTTTTAAAGCTTATTTAGTCAAGCGTTGCCATGTAGCGACAACGGTATCTGGATTTAAGGAGATAGATTTGATGCCTTGTTTAATTAACCATTCAGCAAAATCTGGATGATCAGAAGGTCCTTGACCACAAATGCCGACGTATTTACCTTGTTTATTACAGGCGTTAATTGCCATTTTGAGTAGCTCTTTCACAGCATCGTTACGCTCATCAAAGCCCGCCGCTAGGATGCCAGAGTCTCGATCCATGCCTAAACTCAATTGCGTTAAATCATTTGAGCCAATTGAGAATCCATCAAAATATTCCAAGAATTGATCAGCAATTAACGCATTGGATGGAATTTCACACATCATAATGAGACGCAAGCTGTTGTCGCCGCGTTTTAGTCCATTCGCTGCCATAATTTCAGTGACTGCTTTTGCTTCATCTACCGTGCGCACAAATGGAATCATCAGCTCTACATTGGTAAAGCCCATTACATCACGAACATACTTCATTGCTTGGCACTCCATGTCGAAGCACTCTCTAAAGTCTTGATCAATATAGCGTGCAGCGCCACGGAAACCAATCATTGGATTTTCTTCATCTGGCTCGTAAATATCACCACCAATGAGTTTTTTATACTCATTTGATTTGAAGTCAGATGTACGCACAATCACTGGCTTAGGATAGAAAGCAGCGGCAATCGTTGCTACACCTTCTGCAATTTTATCGATATAAAATTGTTTTGGGCTAGCGTAACCGCGCGCTCTACTCTTAATTTTTGCTTGAATAGCAGTTGGCATGGCATCAATATTAAGAATCGCTTTTGGATGAATGCCAATCATATTATTGATAACAAACTCTAAACGCGCTAGACCAACACCATCGTTAGGTGTTTGTGCAAAGCTGAATGCCATATCCGGACTACCAACATTCATCATAATTTTGCAAGGTGGTGTTGACAGTGGCTCATTTTCTTCGGTAGTGACTTTATATTCCATTTCGCCGTGATAGACAAAGCCTGTTTCACCTTCGGCGCAGGAGACTGTTACCACTTCACCTTCGCGTAGTAAATCTGTCGCATCGACAGAGCCAACAATGGCAGGAATACCAAGCTCGCGTGCGATGATGGCAGCATGACAAGTACGTCCACCACGATTGGTCACTAAAGCGCTTGCACGCTTCATAACGGGCTCCCAGTTTGGGTCAGTCATGTCAGCAACCAATACATCGCCGGGTTGCACTTCATGCATTTCAGCAGGGTCTAAAACAATGCGTACAGGACCCACGCCCACTTTTTGCGTTACGGCACGACCAACAACCAAAGGTTTATTTTCATGTTTTTTTAATGTAAAGGTTTCGGTTACATTGTTTTTTGCTTCTTGTGATTTAACGGTTTCAGGACGCGCTTGCAAAATGTAGAGTTTATTGTCTAATCCATTTTTACCCCACTCAATATCCATAGGACAACCATAATGGTTTTCAATCGTCATGGCATAAGTGGCTAATTCTAAGATATCTTCATTCGTTAAAGAGAAGCGCTCAGCTTCTACTTTATCCACTTCAACGGTATTGGTTGATTTGCCTGCCTGCGTTGCATCTGAAAATACCATTTTGATTAGTTTGGAACCAATAGTACGACGCACTATGGCAGGTTTTCCCTGCGCTAACAAAGGTTTATGTACATAAAACTCATCTGGGTTCACTGCGCCTTGTACGACGGTTTCGCCCAAACCGTAAGAAGAGGTAATAAATACGACATCTTTAAAACCAGACTCGGTATCAATAGAAAACATGACCCCTGCACAACCAATATCAGAACGTACCATTTGTTGGATACCTGCTGATAGCGCAACGTCAGCATGGACAAAGCCTTTGTGCACGCGATATGAAATTGCACGATCATTATATAAAGAAGCAAATACTTCTTTAATCGCATGATTAATGTGGTCTAAACCATGAATATTTAAGAAGCTTTCTTGTTGGCCAGCAAATGAAGCATCAGGTAAATCTTCTGCTGTTGCAGATGAGCGAACGGCAAAGGTGGTACCTTCTGCTGAGCGTTCAATTAAACGCTTATATTCTGTTGCTATGGCTTCATTAAGGGCTGCTGGAAACTCTGCTTGCATAATCCAGTTGCGAATTTTTTCACCGCAGATTGCCAATGCCTGTGTATCATCGGCATTGAGGGCATCTAACTCAGCATTGATTTTTGCATCTAAACCATTTTGTGCTAAAAACTCTCGATAAGCATCTGCTGTGGTAGCAAAACCAGTTGGAACACGTACACCCTTTGCACTTAATTGAGAAATCATTTCACCTAATGATGCATTTTTTCCGCCAACTGAGGGCACATCGGTATTACGAAGGTTTTCAAATGGAATGACATAGCTAGACATACAGGACCTTTAAAGTTTTGATATTCATGAAATTATTATGGGAATGGTTATATTTTGTTACAACTTATTCAATCATTATTTGCAGACTAAATTCATTATGCCAAATTCACGTAGGCATGTCACGCTTGAATAATAGCCTTTTGCGACGATAAACAAGCCTATATAATAAAAAATTATGTTGCTAATTAATAAACCAAATAACAAACAATGAATAAATCAGATACTAGCCAACATGTTGTTGTGAACGCTTTCGCAAGACTGCATATGGGTTTTTTGGATCTTAATGGTGCACAAGGTAGGCGATTTGGTAGTTTGGGTGTTGGTTTAGATGCGCCCGATACATTGATTGAGCTGGCAGTTGGCGATAATGTGTTTGATGTGGCAGAAACTGACAACATTAAGCAAAGTAAGCTATTAATTTTGCAACATGCCAATGTTCAATCTGCCATCAGCATAAAAGTACACCGAGAAATCCCTCGTCACTTTGGATTGGGCTCTGGCACGCAAATGGCATTGGCTATTGGTATGGGCATTAGTCGTTTACTTAATCTAAATTTGGCATTGACTGATATTGCGCGCATTACTAAACGAGGCATGCGTTCAGGAATTGGCATCGGCACTTTTGCCAAGGGAGGGTTGGTTTTAGATGGTGGCAGAGGGGCGAATACGATTGTTCCGCCAATACTGACGCAATTCCCATTTCCAGAGCAGTGGCGTATCCTTTTAATTTTTGACCATCATTTTGTAGGTGTGCACGGCAATGAAGAAATACAAGCATTTGCGCGTTTGAAAGACGTGGATTTGGCGCAGACACAGGCTTTAAATCATCAAATGCTTATGCGCGGATTACCAGCAGTACAAGAAGGCGATTTGCAGGTATTTGGTGAGGTGGTTGCTAGGTTACAAGCGTATACAGGTGATTACTTTGCGCCTGCTCAAGGTGGTGGGCGCTATGCAAGCAAGTCTGTTGCAGAAGTTTTGGGCTATTTAACTCACTGCGGTGTGAAATGCGTTGGTCAAAGCTCTTGGGGGCCAACAGGGTTTGCCATTTTTCAAAGTGAAGCAGTAGCTACACAGTATTTGGCACAATTGAAATCTACTTTCAAGCAACCAGAGTTGAGCTGGTTGTTGTGTAAAGCATCCAATGTTGGGGCAACAGTTAATGCTGAAATTAAACCTAAAATCAATGGTTAATCGTGAGATTGAATAATAAGAGTTGGCGTTAGAGTGATTGATATGTATAGAATAATCATGAAAGACAAGGAATAAATATGGAAAAAGTGTCGATATTGCATCTCATTACAGCGGCAAGTAATGCGAGTCCGTTTGACGTCAATATGGCGTTTGATGCAGGCTTTGATAAGGTCATGCCGTATACGTCAGTCTCGCTAGATGAAATATCTGCATTAACACAAGACGCTATTTTTTCACGTAGTCCAAGTGGCGTAAAGCGTGAGGCGATCTTTTTTGGTGGACGCGACGTGGGTCTTGCTGTCGACATGCAAAATGCGGCTAAAGCTGCTATGTTTGCCCCATTTGCTGTTTCTACAATGACCGATCCTTCGGGCTCGTTTACAACAAGCGGTGCTTTACTCGCAAAAATTAGTCAACATTTAGCACCTTCACATGATGCATTGGCAAAACAAAGTATTGCTATTTTTGGAGCAAGTGGCACGGTTGGTTCAACTTCTGCTTTAATTGCCGCTGCCCAGGGCGCTACTGTCAAGTTGGTTGCGCATGCAAGCTTGAGTGAAATGCAAAGTCATGCCGATAAATTACAGAAAAAATATGGATATACGTTTGAAGTTGTTGATGGCGCTAGTGATGCAGCTAAAATGAGTGTACTGAATTCGGTCACTGTAGCTATTACTGCAGCGCCCGTTGGGGTGCGGGTATTAGAAATGAAGCATTATATTGAGTCTCAGTCACTTAAAGTGATGGCTGATGTCAATGCGGTATCGCCTGCTGGTATTGAGGGTGTTGATGCCCAATGTGATGGTGCAAAGTTAGGTAAAACAGATATCGTGGGTGTCGGTGCATTGGCCATTGGTCAATTGAAATATGTGACACAACAGAAGTTATTGCAGCAAATGTTACAGGGAGACAAACCTGTGCATTTAGACTATAACCACGCTTTTAATATCGCGTGTGTCCACAGTCAATAAGTCAAAGTTGATTATTGCTGCTATTGCCTGTCGACCTTATGTCGAAGCAGCAATAGCAAGCGGTTATAGTGTCGTTGCCATAGATGCGTTTGCCGATATTGAAGTGAGTGAATGGGCTGAAAGTTATTACCAGATTGATTTATGTGATGGGCAATTAAATATGACTCAGCTCATGCATCTATTAAATACGTTAGATTTGCATCAATGTGTTGGTTTTTGTTATGGTGCTGGTTTTGAAAAACAGCCTGCTATCTTATCTAAAATTAATGCATTGTTGCCTGTTATCGGCAATCTGGAGCAGGCAGTTAGTCGCTGTAAAACGCCAAAGTATTTCTTTGACTTATGCGAACAACTGCAATTGCCTTATCCTAGTGTGAGGTTCGATCCGCCATTAAGCACTGCGGGGTGGTTGCGTAAAGAGATTGGTGCTAGCGGTGGCAGCCATGTCAAGCCATTAGATAGTGCGAAAATGAATGCTGAACAAACGCTAGAGAATGAGGCTATTTATTATCAACAGTTTCAACAAGGCATGCCTGTTTCTTGTTTGTTTATTGCAAACAACCATGATAACCAAGCGCATCCTGTCCAAATAATTGGTTTTAATGAGCAGTTTCTTCAACCTTGTCATGATGCGCCGTTTCGTTACGGCGGGGCAGTGAGTCATATAAAGATAAGTGAGCTGGCAAAAGTACGCTTGACAGAATATATTAGTCAGCTGTCACAAGCTATCGGCTTGGTTGGATTAAATAGTTGCGATGTGATTTGTGATGAAGATGATGTTTACGTATTAGAAATCAATCCCCGTTTGAGTGCAACAATGGGTTTATATGCAAATAATCGATTATTCGAACAACATCTTGCAGCAGTCGAGGGTAAAGCGATTGAATATGGTCAAGTTTGTAAAAAAAGCCGTGCATTTCAAATTATTTATGCTGAATGTGCGGTGGCTATACAAGCCGATACAGTGTGGCCTGATTGGGTCGCAGATCGATCGCGATCTGGCAGTTTGATAGAGACGGGTATGCCAATATGCACTGTTATCGCGCAGGCTGAAACGGCAGATCAGGCAATCATGCTTGTCAATGAAAGAGCGGCTACAATACGCCGTCAATTTTTAAATTAAGGTAAGTGGAAAAACCATGAATGCTAAAAATGATAGTAACCTCAGTATTAATCAGCGCACGAATCCACTGGTAAAAGATTTATTGAGCAATGCAAGTGCATTGAATTTATTGGTCTCAGCGCATGATTCTGGAGCAATGATTGTTGATGCAGGCATTAATGCGATAGGTGGTTTGGAGGCTGGTCGACGTATTGCTGAGATTTGTATGGGTGGTTTGGGTTTCGTATCTTTACAAAATGATAGTCAATTTAAAAATTGGCCTTTGAGTGTCAAAGTGCATGCCAAAAGCCCAATCATTGCTTGCTTAGGTAGTCAATATGCAGGTTGGGCATTGTCACATGAAAAATTTTTCTCATTGGGTAGTGGGCCGGCGCGTGCGATTGCCCAGCGCGAAGATATTTTTAAAGAACTGGCTTATAAAGACCAAAGTTCACATACGACTTTAGTGTTGGAGACGGGTCAAGTACCGCCCCTAGAGGTAATTGAAAAGGTATCGAATGATACGGGTATTCCAGCGTCAAACTTAACTTTTATTCTCACACCAACCAGTAGTTTGGCGGGTACTGTGCAAATTACTGCACGTGTATTAGAGGTTGCACTACATAAATTACACGCAGTACAGTTTCCGCTAGAGCATGTTGTTGATGGGTATGGTGTTGCCCCAATTCCTGCGCCATCACCAGATTTTCTCACTGGTATGGGCAGAACGAATGATGCTATTTTATTTGGTGGCTTTGTACATTTGTATGTCAGCTGTGAAGATGATGCGGCGGCTGCGCTTGCGCAAGCGATGCCAAGTAGCGCTTCTAAAGATTATGGGCGACCATTTGCTGAAATTTTTAAGGCGGTAAATATGGATTTCTATCAAATTGATCCCTTGCTTTTTTCGCCAGCTAAAGTGACTGTGACCAACGTAAAAACTGGCAAAAGTTTTTTTGCGGGGGCGTTTAATGAGGCACTTCTAGAACAATCGTTCAACTAATTATCCGATATACAATCATACTTAATTAGACATACCGAGTGATTTCTGAATAAATGAGAGTGCCTATTATTACCGATGAGGCCGCACAAGCTGGTGGCTGGCACGGCGTCGCGTTGCAGCAAGCATTTCAAATAAGAGGAATTGAAGTTGTATTTGTTGAGCTACAAAATTGTGTGATTGATTTATCAGGCGAACAGCCGGTAATTAATATGCCCGGCTTTGACACATTACCCAAGGTTGCATTTATCCGAGGTATTGCTGCTGGCACCTTACAGCAAGTCATTACGCGGCTAAACATGTTGCATATACTTCGCATGCGGGGTGTTAAAGTGTATAACGATGCTAGAGCAATCGAGCGCACTGTCGATAAAGGGATGACTAGCTTTTTGTTAAAACATCACCATGTACCAACGCCTGCCACTTGGGTGTGTGAATCTCGGCATATAGCACATCAAATTATGGCAGAGCAACTTGCAAAACAAAGCAAACTAGTGATTAAGCCGTTGTTTGGCTCACAAGGGCAGGGCGTGCGACTGATTAATAAACAAAGTAAACCGATTATGCCAAAAGATATGTTTGTTGATGGTATATATTATTTACAAACTTATATTGACTCTGGCGATACTCATCATGATTTTAGAGTGTTTGTGGTGAATAATCTGGCGATTGCAACCATGCGCCGTAGTGGTGCTGGGTGGTTGAATAATGTCGCGCAAGGGGCAAATTGTTTAGCGGCGCAAGATGGTAAGATTGAAGCATTGGCGATTCAAGCGGCAAAAGCAGTCGATATTGATTATTGTGGTGTTGATATCATGCGTGACAAACAGGGGCAATTATGGGTGCTTGAGGTGAATAGCATCCCTGCTTGGCGTGGTTTGCAAGGGGTAGTTAATGTGAATATTGCACAAACCTTAGTAGATGATTTGCTGACTAAAATTTAATAGATGTATTAAATGTCAAATCAACCCTTAATCGTTTTATCTGAACGGCTTGCTCAAGCCTATCAACGTGCTTGCTTAGCGGAAATTGAAGCACTAAAACCTGGCAATGTGCATATTTTTGCTGATGGACATGGCATGCGAGTGCAAGATTTTATAAGCAGTGCAGAAGCTTCGTCATCTGTTATCGCACAATCTGAGTTGGCTTTGGGCGAGCGTATTTATCGCAGTGTGGAGGCGACATGGACAGCCGTTAATTGTAATACCAACCTTGGGATTATCTTGCTTTGCGCACCGATTATTCAGGCTGCGTTAATGCCAAATGCCAATAATTTGCGTAATCAATTAGCAGCTGTAATGGCTAATACTACATATGCAGATGCTACATGGTTGTTTAAAGCAATTCAGAAGGCCAATCCAGCCGGGTTGGGGCGTGCCAACAAGCACGATATCAACCATGCCGTCGATTGTAACTTACAGCAAGCGATGAGCGCTGCTGCCCAAAAAGATTTGATTGCTCAGCAATACGCTAATGGTTTTTGGCATATATTTGAGCAAGGGTTGCCTTGTTTTGAAGCGGCATTATTACGTTGGCAACGACCCGCTTGGGCAGTCACGGCACTCTATCTATTTTGGTTAAGCCATTACCCTGATAGCCACATTGCGAGAAAATATGGGCTAGCAGTGGCACAAAAAATTCAAGATGAAGCGCTAGAGCATCACCATGCATTTCAGGTCTTAGACAATCCTAAGCATTACTTAACACCGTTGTTGACATTTGATGCATCGCTTAAATCACGGGCTATTAATCCTGGCACTAGCGCAGATTTAACGGTCGCGACACTTTTGTTGCATGGTATTTAATTGGTGAAGCGGCACTAACAGTTTCGTTTTTTATAGCGGCATCAGTGAGTGATGATTAATTTGATGCGCGCATTGCCCAAGTTCGCACTGCTAACAAGCGGCTACAGTGTTCAATACACAAAAAACAACCGTTGGCATTCTGTTGACATGATTACGTGAAATATTTTTGCAGGTTTAACATGCGGAAATCATTGATACAGCACTATTAATGGCTTGATTTGCCTGACCCTATTCATCAAGCACTTGATAATGCTTATAAGGTGACTAGTGCGAAAAAACAATAGTAGCGCTTAAACACAATTAACAGATTATTTGGTTAAGCAGTAGCGTTGGCTTATTGCATCGTGCAATGTTGAATCTTATCTAGAAGCAATGAAATATGTACTAGAGCTAACTCGGGCTTCTATTTTGTAAGAACCGTTGCCCAAAAGAAAAGCGAATCGGTTAGTGTTGAAAGCGTTGCGGGGGTGCTGCCAAGGTTTTACTGATGTCTGCTTGTGTTCGATTGCACAGATGCTACTTTAAGTGTCTGTGCGTGATAAAAACGACACATAACTTTGCAGTCATCAATCACAATTTACGATATAATATTGAAGTTCGATTTTGGTAAAGCGGTTTTCAATCACGCTTTCGGTAACCCCCAATACAAAAAACTTTCTAGGAGGATGCAATGGCAAATTTATTAGACCAACTTAAAGCAATGACGACTATCGTGGCCGATACAGGCGACGTAGAAGCAATTAAATCAGTTAAACCTGTTGATGCGACAACCAATCCATCATTAGTATTAAAAGCAAGCCAATTGCCACAATACGCACATTTAATTGAAGAAGCGATTGCTTACGCTAAAGCACAAGGCGGAAGCAAAGAAGCACAAATCGATAATGCAGCTGATAAACTAGCTGTACTAATTGGTACAGAAATCACCAAAGTAGTGCCAGGCCGCATCTCTACAGAAGTAGATGCGCGTTTGTCATTTAACTTAGATGCAATGGTGGCTAAAGGCCGCAAGTTAATTCAATTGTATCAAGATGCTGGCGTAAGCAAAGATCGTGTGTTGATTAAATTAGCGTCAACATGGGAAGGCATTAAAGCTGGCGAGATTTTAGAAAAAGAAGGCATCCAATGTAATCTGACATTGTTGTTTGGTTTTGGCCAAGCGCGCGCTTGTGCTGAGGCGGGTGTATTCTTAATTTCTCCATTCGTTGGCCGTATCTTAGATTGGTATAAAGCAAAAAATCCATCAGAAAATTACACACAAGAAACTGATCCTGGAGTAGTTTCAGTGCGTGCAATTTATCAATATTATAAAGAGCATGGCTATAAAACAGTGGTGATGGGCGCTTCATTCCGTAACACTGGTGAGTTGATTGCGTTAGCTGGCTGTGATCGTCTAACGGTTTCTCCAAATCTATTACAAGAATTGGCAGCAACTGAAGGCACATTAACACAAGTGTTGAAAGACAATGGCGCAACAAAAACAGCCCCTGCAAAAATGACAGAACAAGAGTTCCGTTTTGAATTAAACCAAGACCCGATGGCAACTGAAAAACTTGCTGAGGGTATTCGTGGTTTTGTTGCAGATCAAAATAAATTAGAAGCTGCATTAAGCGAAAAACTATAAGTTTTTAGTGTTAAAGCAATCGAGATTTGATTGCAAATGATCCTTTATGACATGTAATAATCTTGTAATAAACCTGCTTTAACATTGACATAAATCTATTGGACACTTATCATGAGTGTCCAGTTTTTTTGTAGTAACAAAAAATAGCAATAAGTCGACAGAGACTACATTGTAATAATTAACCTTTTATCGGAGATTAACCATGGCTTTAACCCAAATGGCACTAGATTCATTAGATTTTGACGCTACAGTTGCTTTAGCAGCTACAGTTGCACCACACGTAGACATTCTTGAAATCGGTACACCATGCATCAAGCACAACGGTATCAAATTACTAGAGACATTACGTGCTAAATTCCCAAACAACCAAATCCTAGTTGATTTGAAAACAATGGATGCTGGTTTCTACGAAGCTGAGCCATTCTACAAAGCTGGTGCAGATATCTGTACAGTTCTTGGTTGTGCTGATATCGGTACTATCAAAGGTGTAATTGATGTTGCTAACAAATACGGCAAAAAAGCGCAAATTGACTTAATCAACGTTGCTGATAAAGCTGCTTTGACTAAAGAAGTTGTTGCTGCTGGTGCGCACATTATCGGTGTTCATACTGGTTTAGATCAACAAGCTGCTGGTCAAACACCATTTACAGATTTAGCTGCTATTGCTGCTTTAAACTTAGGCGTTGAGATTTCAGTTGCTGGTGGTGTTAAAGCTGCTACAGCTGCTCAAGTACGTGATGCTGGTGCAACAATCATTGTTGCTGGTGCTGCTATCTACGGTGCTGAAGATCCTGCTGCTTCTGCTGCAGAAATCACAAAAATTGCTCACGGATAATTTCTACTATCAATAATTCATTATTGATATGAGCATATAAAATCCCGACTCAGTAATGCGTCGGGATTTTTTTATAGACTTCATTGTGTTAAGTTAATCATTTAGATGTAAAGGAAAAAAAATGGATCATCAACAATTTATTTTAGATAATTTAAAGCGCATTTTAGATGTGACTGAAAAAAGTAAAGCGGCAGAATTAGTTAAATTAGTGAAAAGTTCGGGTGCAACATTTATTGGTGGTGCAGGGCGTTCATTATTGGTTTCTCGTTTTTTTGCTATGCGTTTAGTCCATTCAGGCCATAAAGTGTTTATGGTTGGTGAAGTGGTTACCCCTGCAATTAAAGCGGGTGATTTGCTGATTTTGGTTTCAGGTTCAGGCGGTACAGCAACACTGTTGCCGTTCGTTAAAAAAGCAAAAGAAGTGGGTGCTAAATTAGCTGTTATCTCAATGAAGAAATCTTCAGCTATGGCTGATGTGGCTGATTTGGTCATCCAAATTGGTCAAGATGATAGCTTCCCATTAGTAAAAGGAATGCCAATGGGTTCACAGTTTGAACTTTCTACACTCGTATTCTTGGAAGGCGCAATCTCTGAGTTGATTCACGCAGAAAACTTAACAGAAGAAGGTATGCGTGCATTACATGCGAACTTAGAATAGTGCGTTATTTTGCATGACTGAAAAGCCTGAGTTTACTCAGGCTTTTTTATGTACATAAGCTTGTTAAATCTCGACTGGATAGTTGTTGGTTATGTAGTGCTGATGCAACTAAGGCACCATATACATTTAATTGTTGCAATTTAATCAGGTCATCGCGATGCCGAATGCCCCCAGCTGCATAAATATGATGATTATCAGCATTTGATGCTATCTGATGAATCGTTGTGTAATCAGGACCTGTATTGCTACCAACCTTAGGTAGTGTCATGACAATCAGTTCTTTTGGCCAATATTGCGTTTCTTGCAACAAGTCACGCGGCCCTGCATAGCCATGAGGTAAAAAATCTAATGACAAGACGTGCGAGTTGTCGAGTGCGTTACTGAGTGCTTGATATGGTGACAACTCGTTAAAAGATTCGCTGCCAAGAATTGGTTTTGTATAGTTGTTGTCATAGATTGAGGCGTTATCATGAAAATGCATGCCTGCATCTACCCATATCATCAGCTCGGGAAATAATTGGTGTATTTCTTTAAGTATTTGATGATGATTTTGTCCGGTATTGACGATGCCTTGTATTGCATTTAAATCTGCTACATAAAGCGTTTTAAATGGATATATGTCCATAAAAGCCTTTACAATATCAACTGGATAGCTAGCGCTAGTTAATGTTGATTGAATAGCTCGATATTGTGAGCGAGCGCCTTTCTTGGCGTGAACGACAACGCCATTTAATAAATCGATCACAGGGACAATGTGCAAAATAAACCAATCAAAACAATCTTTGTTTGTGAGTTTATCACTGCAGGTGGGTTAAATCATCATGCGTTACCGCAATCATTATTAGAACAAGGTGCGGCGATGCGAGATGCCTTATTGCGAGATTTGTCTGATTTGCCATATCAGATCATTACAGCAGTTGATGCGCGGTTATCAAACCCAAGTGATTGTCATGCTTGTTATGTCATTGGTGCTGATGATGATGTTTGGCAGAAATGGGCAGAGATAATGCATTATGCTGATGCTGTTTGGTTGATTGCGCCAGAAACCGATGGTAATTTAGCTAAATTAACAGCACTCGCTTTGCAACAAAATAAAACCATTTTGGGTTGTGGTTTAAACGCGATTAATGTGTGTAGTAGCAAATGGGCAACTTATCAGCTTCTTCATCGTGCTGGTGTGAGTGCTGTAGAAACTTTTACCTATGCTGAATGGCCAAAAACCGATGGCGTAAGCTGGTTAGCTAAGCCTGATGACGGTGCAGGTTGTGAGCAAACGGTTTGCTTTGATGCGCCTGCTAGACTATTACAATGGTTATCTCAATACCAGCGCGATGAAACGCATGTGATTCAGCCTTATATCGCCGGGCAAGCGGGTAGTATTTCTTGTGTGATGTATCAAGGAAAAGCAGACGTGTTGAGTTGTAATCAACAGTTGATTGCGATGAATAATAATCAACTGACCTATCAAGGCTGTTTAGTGAATGGTATGCAACAGTATTGGGAAAAATTTGCCCTATTAGCCAATCAAATCGCACAATTATTACCTGATTTGATAGGTTATGTTGGTATTGATGTGATTGTTCACGACAATCAACCAGAAGAATTAATAACAATGATTGAGATTAATCCAAGACTAACAACGAGTTATATCGCTTTGCGAGAAGCGACAGGCACTAATACGGCTGAACTTATTATCAATGCATTAATACAGCCCGATTATCCTCGGCCTGTTATACAGAGAAATACAGTATTGCTTGAGGGTTATCATGCGTAAAGTCATGGGCTGGGATATTGGCGGTGCACATGTAAAAGCAGTGCTGCTTGATGAGGGAGGAAATGTCATACTTGTTCAGCAAATAGCCTGTCCTTTATGGCTAGGTTTAGATCAACTCAAAACAGCGATACTAACAACACTAAATAATGTTGCTATTAAAGCAGAGCAATTGCATCATGCGGTGACGATGACAGGTGAATTGGTTGATTTATTTGCTAACCGACATGAGGGTGTGATGGCTATAGCACAATACGTCAGTGCGCTATTGGGCAAAAATGCGTTGTTTTATTGTATTAATGAAAAGGCCAATGCGCCATCTTTTGTCGCTGTATCAGAAGTGCTAGAAAAATCGCAATGGATTGCCTCTGCTAACTGGCATGCAAGTGCTTGTTTGGTCGCAACAATCTTACCATCTGCTTTATTGGTCGATATTGGTAGCACGACGACCGATATTATTGCAATTGATCAAGGTAAGGTAATTAATCTGGCATTGACAGATGCACAGCGTATGCAACAAGACAGCTTGGTTTATACGGGCGTGGTGCGCACACCGGTTATGGCGGTTGCTCAAAAGCTCACTTTGGAAGGTATTGAAAGCAACGTGGCAGCTGAATACTTTGCGACAATGTCAGATGTTTATCGATTAACTGGAGAATTATCAGAGGCTGTCGATATGACAGCGACGGCCGATGGAGAACCCAAAACCGTGCTGGCGTCTGCAAGGCGTTTGGCGCGTATGATTGGCTATGATGTTGAAGACAGGCCAATTGAAAGCTGGCAGAAGTTAGCTCACGCATGTCGTGAAAAGCAATGTCATCAGATTCAACTCGCTATTAAAAAACACATGACTGAAGATATGATTATCGTAGGCGTAGGGGCAGGGCGGTTTTTAGTTGAAGCAATTGCCCAATCACTTCAACTGCGCTATACATCCCTTATTTCAATACTGGGCCATGTTGGGCAAGAGGTAGAAATTTGTTTGCCTGCTTATGCAGTAGCGACGCTCTACCATCAGATGGATGTTGCTTAATGGCTATTTTGAAACAATTGTTACCGTATCATCACGATAGTGCTCTTTTATTTCAGCGCATTGCTCACGAGCCGTGGGCAATGTTGTTAGACAGCGGTCAGGCCATTGACGCCAATACAAATAAGTCAGGCAGTCACTATGGGCAATACGATATTATTGTCGCTAGGCCGATAATAACTTTGGTAACCAATGCCGATATTACCACCATACAACAAGGTCAACTCACAGAAACCTCTGATGAAGATCCCTTTGCTATTCTCAAACATCTACTAGCACGTTATCCTGCAAATGATGTTGGCGTGCCGTTTGCTGGTGGCGCGATGGGTTACTTTTCTTATGATTTAGGGCGTAGACTAGAAAAAATAAATGATAAAAATAAGCCTGAAAATATACCGGAAATGATGATCGGTATTTATGATTGGGCCGTGGTAGTCAATCATAAAAAAAAGAAAACAATGTTAATTTCGCATGGGCTCTCAGAGCAAACTAGGAAAAATTGGGGCAGTTTAATTAGTTTATTTCAAAAACCCAGTGTGCCGAGCGATGGGGATTTTGCAGTGCTGTCTGAAACACATTGTAATTTCACTAAACAAGGTTATGACAAGGCATTTGATAAAATAAAAGCTTATATCGAAGCAGGTGATTGCTATCAAGTCAATCTCGCACAGCGCTTTTCTGCGACAGTGAGTGGAGATAGTTGGCTTGCTTATCAAAAATTACGTGCAATTAGTCCGGCTCCGTTTATGGCCTATATGCAACTACCAAATAATCAGAACGGATTTTTGCAGGTATTGTCCAATTCACCAGAACGTTTTATACAGGTAATCGGCGATCATGTAGAAACCCGACCAATCAAGGGAACCAGACCAAGGTCAGATAATCTGCAACAAGATTTGGCGTTTGCTAAAGCGTTAAAAAGCAGTAAGAAAGATCAAGCTGAGAACTTAATGATTGTTGATTTGCTCAGGAATGATATCAGTAAAAACTGTGAAACTGGCAGTGTGAAAGTCGCGCAATTATTTCAATTACAGAGTTTTGCTAACGTTCATCATCTTGTCAGTATTGTAACGGCTAAGCTAAGTAAAACGGCCACTGCAATTGATTTGTTAAGAGGGTGTTTCCCAGGTGGATCAATTACTGGCGCTCCCAAAGTGCGTGCTATGGAGATTATTGAAGAATTAGAACCTAATCGGCGCGGTACGTATTGTGGCGCGATTGGTTATATTGGCTTTGATGGTAAAATGGATACTAATATTTCTATTCGAACAGCTGTTATTAATGATAATACATTCAGCTATTATGCTGGCGGCGGTATCGTCGCAGATTCAACTGGGTCAAAAGAATATGAGGAAACATTAGATAAAGCTTCAAGTATGATCAAGCTTTTAAATTTTTTCAAACGCTGACATTCATGATAAATGTGATGCAGTATTGTAAAAGCGTACTAACAAAAAACGCTGTAGCCTGGAAAATAATCAGAAAAATGAGGCATTTTATTTTCTTGTTATATAGCGTTAAAGAACGTTTTGATGTAACAAACAACAAAAGAGGAAGAATTGTGTGGGTAGTTAAAGTCGGTGGAAGTTTATTAGGATCGCCTGAGCTGGAGCATTGGTTAGGTTTGTTTGCTAAGTTTAGCGACGGTAATATTATTATTGTACCGGGTGGTGGTGTGTTTGCAGATGCCGTACGCAACGCGCAAAAAGTATCGAAAATTAGTGATGCCTGTGCTCACAAGCTAGCGGTGTTGGCAATGGATCAGTTTGGCTTGTTGCTGGCGAATATGAATAGTGATTTAGCGATAGCAAGAACTGAAATGGAAATTGATGAACGCACTTGGCAACATCGTTGTATTGTCTGGCTACCAAGCCAAATGGTATTGGCCGATGACACCATACCAGAGAGTTGGGACGTAACATCAGATAGCATTGCTGCTTGGTTAGCGGAAAAAATTGATGCGCAACAGTTAGTATTAGTAAAATCTGATAAACCTGACGGCAGTAAATTGAGCTTAAGAATGATGGTGGAAAGTGGTATTGTTGATGAAGCATTTAGTGACTTTGTGTTGAATAAAACATTTGGTCAATGGGTGCTCAAAAAAACAGATTGCGAGTACTTTTTAGAAGGTATCAATTATGAAACATTGGGTAAAGTGGCAGGAGCTATTCACTAATGACAAATACTAAAACTTATACAGAAGATGAAATAATCTTAAAACTGAAGGCAGAATTGCCGCATTGGTATTTTGAAAATGGTTGGATACGCCGTAAATATAAAACGAGCGGCTGGAAAGCAACGCTGATGGTGGTTAACACGGTTGGTCACCTGGCAGAAGCCGCTTGGCATCACCCAGATTTAACAGTTTCTTATGCATTTGTTATTGTTAAATTATGTACGCATGATGCAAAAGGCATCACAGATAAAGATGTTGAGCTAGCAGCTAAAATTGAACAAGTGATTGCTTGGCAACCCGCACTAGAATCTGGTGCTTTAGTTGGAACACCTAATGAAGATGCGCGTTTTAAATATATTAAATATGATTAAATCACATGCGGAGCATCTGGCCACCGAATCATGGCTAATCTAGCAACTGCTTTTTAAATCGGCCGAAATGCAGCATGATGGTTGGCAAAATAAGCAAATTTAATATGGTTGAAGTAACTAGACCGCCAACAATGATAGCTGCCATTGGACCTTCAATTTCTCGCCCAGGTTGATTACTAGCAGCTGCTAGCGGTAATAAACCAAGTCCAGTAACCAATGCTGTCATTAAGATAGAGGGTAGGCGTTCAGTAGCGCCTCGTATGCAGGTTTCTAAGTTCCAAATACAGTTTTCTTTGTCAATGAGATGTTGAAAATGCGACACCATCATAATCGAGTTTCTTAAAGTGATGCCAAATAAGGTAACAAAACCAACTAAAGAGCCGAGTGAAATCCATCCGCCAGTCAGTAATGCGGCAATCACCCCGCCAATAAGCGCAAACGGTAAATTAATAAACGTTAAGACTAAGTTGCGCAATCGGCCAAATGCGATATATAACATGAGAAAAATAGCAACAATTGCCAAAGCAGAATGAACGATTAAGTCTTCCCTGGATTTTGCATTTGCTTCTGCTTCACCTGTAAATGTTAAATAATTGCCTTGATGCAGTTGGATGTCGTTTTTGATGCGTTCTTTAATTTCTTCATTGAAGCTGGCAATATCACGACCTTCAACATTTGCAGTGACTGTTTGTATACGTTTTGCACCAGCATGCAATATCTTAGAGCGTCCATTTTCTTGTGTAATAAAGGCGATATCTTTTAAGAATAATAATTTACCCGCTGGATTAAAGAATGGAATGTGGCTTATATCACCAATATCATCTCTCGCTTCTTCTTCTAATACCACTGCCAATCCGACAACACGGTTGCCTATATACACTTGTGAAACTGGTACGCTTTCATAGGAGGCGCGTATTGCATCTAAGACATCGACTGTTTGTAAGCCCCATTCGGATAATTTATCTGGCCTTAATCTGATAACAACCTGAGGTGTGCCGGGCGGTGATTGTATTAATACATCTTGAGCACCGTTAACTTCAGAAACAAGTGCGGCTATTTTTTGGGCATCGCGATCTAGTGCATCTAGATCTGGACCATAAATATTAATCACCAATGAAGCGGCATAACCAGAAATAGTTTCCTCAATACGTTCGGTTAAAAAAGTATTGATGGCAAAGTTAACACCAACGAAGCCAGCTTCCGCTTCTCCATCACCGTCTTCATCTTCCTCTTCCCCAGATAGCGCCTCTCTGATCTCAGCTAAAATACGGTCTTGCTCTTTACCAGACAGAGTACCAATTTCTATTTCAAATTCACTGTAATGTGTACCAAAAGTATCTGCACCATTCGGTGCGCGACCCACCCATTGAGTGACTGATTTAACGCCATCAATATTACGAATAACATTAGAAACTTTCTTGCCAAGCCGCAAAGACTCTTGTTCTGATGTGCCTGGGACGGCAGTCATATGCATAATGAAATGACCTTCATGCAGTGCTGGGATAAATTGACTTTTAAACAAGAGCAATAAACTTAGCCCTAAAGCGATGAATATCAAACTAATACTAAGCACTATTTTGTAGCTTCTTTCTATTTTAAAAAGCATGTTTACATAGGATTTTTTAATGATTTTTATAATCGGAGAATCTTCCGAATCAAGTGCTGAGGAGCTGAGTAGCAGATAACATAAGGCTGGAGTAATCGTAAGTGCTACCCCTAGCGATGCCAATATGGCTGTAATATAAGCAAAACCAAGTGGGGCAAACAGTTTACCGGCAACGCCACTTAAGGTGAGCAATGGCACAAAAACTAGTGCAACAATGATGGTTGCGTATACAACGGAACTACGGACTTCCATAGACGCTTCGTATACCACTTTGAAATTGGAGAGTGGTTTTTCCAATAGGCGATTTTCTCTTAGGCGCCTGAAAATGTTTTCGGTATCGATAATCGCATCATCCACCACTTCACCTAGCGCAATAGCTAAGCCACCAAGTACCATGATATTCAGACCTATATTAAAATAACTGAGGACAATGACAGCAGTCAGTAAAGATAGGGGGATGGCCGTTGCAGAAATAAATGCGGTACGAACATTAAATAGAAATAGAAATAAAATAGTAATAACCAGTACAGAGCCGATTAAAATGTCGGTTCTAACGCCTTTTATCGCAGTTTCAATAAAATTTGCCGGTCGAAACAAGTCTTCGTGCAAGACGACATTTTCACGCAATAATGTCGGTTTCAACTCTTTTAGTGCCGCTTCAATGGCTAAGGTCACTGCGTGTGTATTTGCACCTAATTGCCCTTGTACCGATAAGTAAACCCCAGTTTCCTCATTGATGGCGGCTGCACTTATTGAAGGCGCTGCCGCCTCAACAACGCGACCAATATCGCCAATTTTAATCGTTCGCCCATTTTTATGAACTAGTGTTGCTTTGGCTATAGTTTCAGGCGAGGTTGATTGGCCTTGTGTATTCACGATAATGCGCTGATTACTATTTTGAATATAACCTGCGCCACTGACACCTGTGGCTTTTTTTGTTGCCATCACAACATCATTGATATTCAGTTGGTACTGTAGTAATTTTTCGGGGTCTATTTGTACTTGAAATTGACGCACCTCACCACCAAACACATTGACATCAGCAACCCCAGGAATGGATAGCAAGTGTGGCACCACTATCCAATCAACTAAGGTACGTAACTCCATTAGAGTACGTTCTTTTGATGTGAGGCCTAATCCGAGTACAGTGCTTGCAGAAGAGGTGAGTGGTGTGATATTAGGGGTAATGCCAGTAGGAATTTGATTGCTGAGTGTACTGAGTCGCTCAGCAACAACTTGACGATTAAGATATATATTTGAATCGTCATTAAAAATAACGGTGACGACTGACAACCCGGGAATCGATTGTGAGCGTAATTCTGAAACGCCAACAGTACCGGCTATAGCAGTTTCAATCGGTTGTGTTACAAGGCTTTCGACTAATTCAGCCGATAGTCCCGGTGATTCTGTTTGGATAATAATCTGCGTGGGAGAAAACTCAGGAAAAACATCCAAATTGCTACGCGTTAGGCTATAGATACCATAAATAATAATGAGCATTGCCATGCCAACCATAACGCCATAAAAGCGTATCGAAAAACGAACAATTGCCGACATCATATTGCAATCACCTTTGGTGTTGATGGTGTCAGTAATTGATTAAAAACGCGTTGTAATGAAGGTGGTTTAATCATCATTTTCATTTTTAATCATATATTTAAACTCTTCCGAGAGTAGCAGTTGCGCGCCACTGATGACTACTTCGCTGTCTGAATCAATGTCTTTATTAAACCAACCTTTGTCTATCTCCGTGTCTGTAGAAATGGGTTTACGAATAAATTGATCCTTTCGTTGTTTGAAGTATGCCCATGGCACTCCTGCATACCAAACGACTGCGTTACTTGGGATGATGACGCCATTACTACTCATGTTTTTAGCAGCACTTGTTTCAACCGCGACACGCATACCAATACGCAAATGAATCGAGGGAGCGCTATAGTAGAAGGTTTTTCCAACGCCAATCACATCTGCTTCTGTTGCAGCAGAGATAAAATGTGCCTCAATCGTTTCTCTACTATTAATTGGGGTAATTCGAATCGTATCGCCAGTCTTAGGCTCGTATGCGCCGTATGGAAAACTGACTTGGATCAACACATTTTTCTTAGAAAGCAATCTTTTGAATAGAGAATTTGACTCATTGCTAAATGCAAGTTTTGTCAAGGCATCGCCCCAGCTCAGTTCAATACTGGTGCGTAAGTTGTCAATCTCTAATAGTTTACTGTTAATCATCACTTTGGCATTATTTGCTAAAACATATGCCTCTTGCACCGCAAGATCAGAAACATTTTTATCATCAATATTTAAGGCTTTAAGGCGCTCATATTGGGTTTGATATTGATTGTAACTTGTACGTGCTGACGCTAACTCGGCTTCTAGATTATGCAATCTCGTTTTTGCCATCATGAGGGCATCCATTGATACAACAGCACCAAAGCTTTTAATTTCATCCTGATATAGTATTGGTTCTACTTTATTTGTTTTAATGCCGCTGTTTACCTGAACAGCTGGAGACAGCCTGACAATACTAATGCTTTCTGCTGTTGATACACGATCAATGCTCTCTATTTCCTCTTCTTGTTCAACGTTAAAACGCTCGAATTCATCTTTGCCATAAAAAACAAGCATCCAAAAGAGGATGACAATTAATAAGGCCTGCAATCCAATCACAATATTCGATTTATTACTCATTCTTATCTTGCCTTTTGCTATATAAAGTGGGCATATTAAAATTGCTATGAAGGGGTTTTTGCATAATATCTTCAATTTGATTAGCAATTTGTAATAGAGCAAATTGTGATGCAATTAATTGCTGTTTAGCAGCGATTGTTGAACTCACATATCGGTTTAAGTCCAGTTTGCCAATCAAACCTGCATCAAATTGCTTTTGCATTTTTTTCTGTTGTTCTATTTGCACTTCTAACTGTTTTTTTGCTTGTTCAGTAAGCTGTTTTGCAGACATATATCGTGTGTTGGCTTGGTTGATCATTGCAATCACTTCAGCTTGTAAATTTTCAAACTGTGCACCTTCAATCTCACGTAATTGTTTCGCTTCCTCAAGCAATGTTTTGTTTTTATCGAGCATGCTCAGCAAGCTTGAAAAGCCCAAAGACCAAATCCTATCGCCAAATTCAAATAAATAACCAGGACTCAGGACAATGTCAGGAGTTTGTTGTGCAATTTTTAGCTTAATTTCCGCTTCTGCCGCCGCATATCTGGCTATACTACGCCGTATATCAATGCGATTTAGAAGTGCCTCTTGTTGAAGTGTATTTGAGTCAATGGAAACGTCTAGTAACTGTGTTTGTTGTGTTAGGGTGGTTTCTATTGCAAGTGGTTTAATGTGAATTAATTCAAATTTTTCTAGACTTAACCCAACATCAGCAGCTAATTGTGCTTTAACGAGATTAAACTGTCCTTCTTTAATATTGTGTGCATATTTGGCTTTCAGTGCCAATAACTGCGCATTTGTTAACTCTGACGTTGATGCAATCCCTAAATTAACGCGCTTTTTTAACATGCTAATAATATGTTCTTGTATAGCAATTTCTTCTTGCAATAATTGCAGCTCCGCTTGGTATTGATGATAAGCAATATAATCAATTGCAATCTGATTTCGTAATTGCCATGCCGTTTCAGCAGCATTCATTTGAGCGACTTCGGTATTTTTTTCCGCCTTTTCAATTTGAGCGGCACGCTTTTTGGTTGTCTCAATCGGAATGTTAATTGACAAGCCATAAGACCAAGGCGATATATCGCCATTTTCTCGACCACTGCGAGCAAAAGTACCATCAATAGATGGGTTATTTTTGAGCCTCGCAGTTTCAGTTGCCAAATCAGAAAGCGCTAGCTCTTCTTTAGCAACGTCTAATCTAGTATGAAAATAAAGCGCACACAGTGTTAGTTCATCGATACCCCAATTATTGAATGGTAGGCTATTTTCGCTATAGCCTTGATCAATTAAATACGCTGTGAATGATGGATCTGTTGGATCTTTTGCGAGTATGGTTGCGGTTGTTAATTCGCTATTCAACGGTTTAATCGCCTGCTGTATAGTGCAGCCTGACATTAGTACGTTAAAAACGATAGCAATAAATATAACTTTAAATATAACTTTTTCGTTTAACATGGCACTCAATAAGCTGGCAACATCAACTTCTTCCAATTGTGTTTTGCGACACAGCTCAAGCTATAGTAGCGTGCACAGCGTTCAGTGCATCTTGTAAGGTTTCTTCTGGAAGCTGATTAATTGTAGTTGCCAGTAAATCAGCCGCTTCTACGGTTAAAAGAGGTAAATCACTCGTTTTTATTTCAGCAATTAAGCCTGCAGCTGCGCCAGCAATAACAAGCAAAATCTCTCGCTCCTTCATTAAGAGTTCCACTTCTTTGCGTAGCATGTCACTTTCGTCAGTTTCATTGATGGTTTGCATATTTTTAATAATCTTTAAAATGTAATGGTATGACCACTTAATCTATAGCCAGCCGTTAATAATCATGTACTGGTAATAATAGCCATGCAATAGCATACTCTAAGTAGCAATTATGAAAAAGAAAATTTAAAAATATTGAACAAATGATATCTAATAATATCGCAACTAAAAGGATATTAAAGCGGTTGAAAAATATCTAAGATTAATCTTTTGCTTAACGTAATATTTGAGATACAATGTCGCCTTTAGTTTGGGCAGCAATGATCCGCTGTCAAAACCTAAGCGAGAGTGGCGGAATTGGTAGACGCACTGGATTTAGGTTCCAGCGCCGCAAGGCGTGAGAGTTCGAGTCTCTCCTTTCGCACCAAAAACTTACCGACCTTCAATGAACCATTAATCAGGAAGCGCAACATGGCAGTATCTGTTGAAACAATCAGTAATATAGAGCGTCGCATGACGGTGACTATTCCTTTGGCTGAGCTTGAAAGTGTTATTAAAAGACGCCTTTCAGAAATTGCGAAAACGGCAAAATTCTCTGGATTTCGTCCGGGCAAGGCCCCCATGGGCTTGGTTAGCCAGCAATATGGCGCACAGGCCCGTGATGAAGTGTTTGCAAAAGCAGTTGAGACTACTTTTAGTGACGCTGTTGTAGAGAATAAACTGCGCGTCGCAGGATTTCCAAATATTGAGCACAAGCCTTTCGCAGAAGCGGCTACTGAGCTTGAGTATGTGGCAACTTTTGAAATTATCCCTGAGATTAAAGTGGGTGATGTTAAAAAAATTAAAGTTGAGAAGCCTACATTAAGCGTTACTGAAAAAGACGTTGAGAAAACAATTGATGTGTTAGTCAAGCAACGTGTGCGTTATACGCCAGTAAAGCGCGCTTCGAAAAAAGGAGATCGTATCAATATCGATTTGACTGCTTTTATTGATGGCGAGCAAGTTGAAACCACAAATAACAAAGGCATGGATATTGTGCTTGGAGAAGTTGGCCGTATTGAAGCCTTTGATAAAGCGCTTACTGGTGGTAAGGCTGGCGAAACTAAAGATTTCGACATTGATTATCCTGCAGATCACAACCCAGAACAGCTGGCAGGTAAAAAAGTCAATTATTCACTCACTTATAACAGCGTTTCTGAACCAGTATATCCAGAAGTAGATAAAGCTTTTGCAAAAACACTAGGGGTCGATGATGGAGATGTCGATAAACTACGTGCTGAAATTAAGTCAAGTTTAGAACAGGAAGTCGAAAAACGCATTAAAGCTCGCATTAAAGAGCAAGTGTTTCAGGGTTTGGTTGACGTGACTGAATTGGAAGTACCAAAAGCAATCATTGCTGCTGAGATTGAACGCATGATGCAAATGACAGCGCGTAATTTACAACAACGTGGTATGGATCCTAAATCAATTAGATTGCAGCCGCAAATGTTTGAAGAGCAAGCAAAACGCAGCTCTTCTTTACGTTTAATTTTGTCAGAATTAGTAAATACTGAGAACTTACAAGCGACAGCTGATCAAGTGAAGGCGGTAGTTGAAAGCTTTGCACAAAACTATGAACAGCCAGCACAAATGGTTGATTGGTATTATGCAGATGTAAAACGCTTGGATGAACCTGCAGCACTGGCAACAGAAGAGAATGTTGTGGAGTGGGTGCTTGCAAAAGCAAAGGTTTCAGACTCAAAAATTAAATTTGATGAATTAATGGCTGGATAAAACAGAGGCAAAAATAATGAGTGGACAAACAAACTTGATTAACTCCGCACCAGATACGCAAAACTTAGGTTATATTCCTATGGTGATTGAGCAAAGTGGGCGCGGCGAACGTTCGTTTGATATTTATTCACGACTACTAAAAGAGCGTGTTATATTTTTAGTTGGTCCAGTTAATGATGCTTCAGCCAATCTGATTGTTGCTCAATTGCTGTTTTTGGAAGCAGAGAACCCAGATAAAGACATTTCTTTTTATATTAATTCCCCAGGCGGTTCCGTCACAGCGGGTATGTCAATTTATGACACGATGCAGTTTATTAAGCCGGATGTAAGTACATTATGTATTGGTCAAGCGGCTAGTATGGGTGCCTTTTTGTTGGCATCAGGGGCGAAAGGAAAGCGCTTTAGTTTACCAAACTCACGCGTGATGATTCATCAGCCTTCTGGTGGCTTCCAAGGACAATCTTCTGATATTCAAATTCAAGCTAAAGAAATTATGTATTTGCGTGAAAAGTTGAATAGCATTTTAGCCAGTCATACTGGTAAATCTGCAAAAGAAATTGATGTTGATACGGAGCGAGACAACTTTATGAGCGCTGAGGAGTCTGTTAAGTATGGTCTAATTGATAAAGTGATTACCGATCGCTCAGCAGCATAATTTTTTTAAGTAACAGGAATATTGAATGGCAACTAAGTCTGAAGATGAAAAGCTACTTTACTGCTCATTTTGCGGCAAAAGTCAGCACGAAGTAAAAAAATTAATTGCCGGACCTTCTGTATTTATCTGCGATGAGTGCGTGGATTTGTGCAACGATATCATCAAAGAAGAAGTGACTAATCTTAGCGATATTAAAAATACAGAAAAATCACTCCCCAGTCCTAAAGAAATATCCAAAATTTTAGATCAATATGTGATTGGACAGCAGCAAGCAAAGCGAAACTTGTCCGTAGCTGTCTATAATCACTATAAGCGTTTAGAGCATAACCATATTGGCGATAGCACAAGTAAAGACGATGTTGAAATTCAAAAAAGCAATATCTTACTAATCGGACCTACTGGCTCTGGCAAAACCTTGCTTGCGCAAACTTTAGCTCGGTTGCTTGATGTGCCTTTTGTGATGGCTGACGCAACAACACTCACTGAAGCTGGCTATGTTGGTGAAGATGTTGAAAACATTATGCAGAAGTTATTGCAAAAATGTGACTACGATGTCGAAAAAGCGCAGCGTGGCATTGTCTATATTGATGAAGTTGATAAAATTTCTCGGAAATCTGAAAACCCATCCATTACACGTGATGTATCTGGCGAAGGTGTTCAGCAAGCGTTGTTAAAACTCGTTGAAGGTACCGTTGCGTCTATTCCACCGCAAGGTGGGCGCAAACATCCCAATCAAGAGTTCGTTCAGCTTGATACCACTAATATTTTATTTATTTGTGGAGGAGCTTTTGATGGTTTAGAGCGTATTATTCGATTGCGTTCTGAAAAAGGCGGCATTGGTTTTGGCGCGGAAGTAAAAAGCAAAGATGACGTAAGCGAAGTTGGAGAAACATTACGAGCCGTAGAGCCAGAAGATTTAATTAAATTTGGCTTAATCCCAGAATTTATAGGTCGTTTGCCTGTGGTTGCCACACTAGAGTCGTTGGATGAGGAAGCATTAATGACCATATTAACGCAACCTAAAAACGCATTAACTAAACAATATGCAAAATTATTTAAAATGGAAGGTGTCGAGCTTGAATTTAAAGAGGCGGCACTAAAGTCAGTTGCTAAAAAAGCACTTGAACGTAAGACAGGCGCGCGTGGGTTGCGCTCTATTTTAGAGCAAGCACTATTGGATGTTATGTATGATATACCGTCAATGGAAAACTTAGTGAAAGTTGTGATTGATGATGATGTTGTTAACGATGGTGCGGTACCAAAAATGATTTTCCAAGATGCATCATCTCTCTCAGAAAAGGTTAGCTAGACGCTAATTATTTTTTCTTAGCTATTTGCAATCCTATTCGAGTGGCTTATAGTAGATAAAAATAGTGACGAGTTACATTTAAACACTTTAAATATCGTCTGCTCTTGAACTTCCAAAGAATGTGCCCATTCTAATAACATTGGGTAAATTAACCCGTGTGAAATTTAAGGTAATTATGACTGAATCAACGTTGAATGATATATCACAAAAAAATCCATTAACGAACGGCAAAATGCCTTTGTTACCTTTACGTGATGTGGTGGTTTACCCACACCTTGTAATTCCCTTATTTGTCGGTAGAGACAAATCAGTAAAAGCACTTGAAATTGCTTCTGATACGGATAAAAAAATTATGCTTGTTGCGCAAAAATCAGCGACTAAAGACGAGCCCGATGCCAATGATATTTATGAAATAGGTACAATTGCCACTGTTTTGCAAATGCTTAAATTGCCAGATGGCACAGTTAAAGTTTTAGTAGAAGGTTTGCATCGTGTTCGAGTAACAGAATTTGAAGAGATTGATGGTAGTTTTTGGGCTAAGCCAGAATCTATCATCCAAAAGGATGAAGACAACAGTGAAGTAGAAGCGCTGATGCGTACTGTAATGGCTCAGTTTGATCAATACGTTAAGCTGAATAAAAAAATACCGCCAGAAATTCTTACATCACTAGCCACAATTAACGAAGCAGGACGTTTGGCAGACACAATTTCTGCGCACCTTACTTTGAAGCTTGAAGAAAAGCAAAATGTTTTGGAGATGCTGAGTGTTACTGAACGATTAGAACACTTACTACACCTGATGGAATCGGAAATTGATATTTTACAGGTTGAAAAGCGTATTCGAGGTCGTGTGAAGCGCCAAATGGAAAAAAGTCAGCGCGAATACTATTTAAACGAGCAAGTAAAAGCGATTCAAAAAGAGCTTGGTGAACAAGATGAAAATGCCGAGATAGAAGCGCTTGAAGCGCGTATAAAAACTGCAGGAATGACCAAAGAAGCATTAGCAAAAGTCAATGCTGAGTTAAAAAAACTCAAATTAATGTCTCCTATGTCTGCAGAAGCCTCTGTTGTTCGGAATTACGTTGATACGTTAGTCAATCTGCCTTGGAAGAAGAAAACTAAAATTAGCCGTGATTTATCATTAGCCGAGCAGGTTCTGGATGCGGACCATTACGGTTTAGAAAAAGTCAAAGAGCGTATTATTGAATATTTAGCCGTACAGCAGCGCGTCGGAAAGGTTAAAGCACCTATTTTGTGTTTAGTTGGCCCGCCAGGTGTAGGAAAGACATCTTTAGGGCAAAGTATCGCAAAAGCGATTAATCGTAAATTTATTCGCATGGCATTAGGTGGTGTTCGTGATGAAGCTGAGATTCGTGGACATCGCCGCACCTATATCGGTTCAATGCCTGGTAAGGTCTTACAAAGCATGACAAAAGTTGGTGTTAAAAACCCACTATTCTTGTTGGATGAAGTCGATAAAATGGGTCAAGATCAACGTGGTGACCCATCATCTGCATTGCTGGAAGTTCTAGATCCAGAACAAAATCATACTTTTGCTGATCATTACGCCGAAGTAGAATACGACTTATCGGATGTGATGTTTGTTGCAACAGCTAATAGCATGAATATTCCTGCGCCGCTATTAGATCGTATGGAGATCATACGTCTGGCTGGCTATACAGAAGATGAAAAAGTCAATATTGCAGAACGTTATTTATTGCCCAAACAATTGAAAGCACATGGTTTAAAGTCAACAGAGATTGATGTTGATGATAAGGTTATTCGCCATATTGTTCAGTATTATACTCGCGAAGCTGGCGTTAGACGTTTAGAGCAAGAGTTGGCTAAATTATGCCGTAAGGTAGTCAAAACACTGTTGCAGAGTAAAACAGAAGCGAAAAAATTCCAGCGTGCCGATGATGGTGCTGATTTAATACAAATTAAAAAAGTTGAAATTTCAATTGAAAATTTAGATCAATACCTTGGTGTTTATCGTTATGACTTTGGTGTGGCTGCGAAAGAAAATCAAATTGGTCAGGTCACGGGCTTAGCTTGGACATCGGTAGGTGGTGAGCTTTTAACCATAGAAGCTGTTGTATTACCTGGTAAAGGTAAAATGATTAAAACTGGTAAGCTAGGCGATGTCATGCAGGAGTCACTAGAGGCTGCGATGAGTGTTGTGCGGAGCCGAGCGAGCAGATTAGGTATACCAGAAGACTTTTATGAAAAAAAAGATATTCATATTCATCTACCAGAAGGCGCGACACCAAAAGATGGCCCTAGTGCAGGCATAGGATTAACAACGGCTTTAGTGTCTGCTTTAACTAATATACCAGCACGTTCTGATGTTGCCATGACGGGTGAAATTACGCTAAGAGGTGAAGTATTGCCAATTGGTGGACTGAAAGAAAAATTACTAGCAGCGCACCGCGGTGGGATTGAAACGGTATTAATTCCAGAAGCTAATGTGAAGGATTTAGCAGAAATTCCTGAGAATATTAAAAACCATTTAAATATACATCCTGTTAAATGGATTGATCAGGTTCTAGAATATGCTTTAGAGAAAATGCCTAAACCATTAAATGAAGAAGAAAAAGAGATCGCAACATCCGTTGCCGATTCCGGAAAAGACCCAGAGACAGCAATTACACATTGATTAGATAATCATTTTTAAACTTTTTTATTGATTGTAAAAAATAATAGAAATCAGTTGAAACAGCTTGACATGGACTTTTGTCGCTTGATATAAAGACATAACAGGCTAGCGCCTGTTTCTTAATAATCTAAGAGGGGATTACACGTGAATAAATCAGAATTAATTGATCAAATTGCAAAGTCAGCAGATATATCTAAAGCAGCTGCTGGTCGTGCGCTAGATGCAACAACAGATGCAATTGCCAAGTCCTTAAAAAAAGGTGATTTAGTCACTTTGATTGGGTTTGGTACTTTTTATGTGGGTAAACGCGCTGCACGTAGTGGACGTAATCCCCGTACAGGAGCTACTATTCAAATCAGTGCAGCAAACTCTCCAAAATTCAGAGCTGGTAAAGCACTTAAAGATGCAGTAAACTAGTTTGCTGATATTGACTCAGTTATTAAGTCAATTATCGCTAATTTATTTAAGTTAAAGCAAAACAGGGTGCTTAGCTCAGTTGGTAGAGCGTCGCCCTTACAAGGCGAATGTCAGCGGTTCGACCCCGTTAGCACCCACCAACGTTTTTGAAGTGTTTGCTTACGAATAAAGAGTGCTTATCTAGGCACTCTTTATTTTTTAACTTAAACTGCATGTGTGATAAAAAGTTAACTGGAGCGGTAGTTCAGTTGGTTAGAATACCGGCCTGTCACGCCGGGGGTCGCGGGTTCGAGCCCCGTCCGCTCCGCCAACAACAAGAGCGTTAAGCCTGATCTTAACGCTCTTTTTTCATTTAATTTCCCATATAAAATGTGCAAACCTTATTCTATAAACAGGCCAATATCGGTATGCGCCCAGCATCTAGTTATGGTATATTATGGGGTTGATTTTAAGCTGTATTGGCAACTTCTCAAGTTATAAAATATTGAAAGTAAACTTATGTTAGAACTTATTCGTAATCATTCAAAAGGTTGGTTAGCCAAATTAATTTTGGCTGCTATTACAATTCCATTTGCTTTGTTTGGCATTGATCAATATTTGAGTGGTGCTGGCAGTAATGTGCCTGTAGCAAAAGTTGATGGTAGTGAAATATCGCTACAAGAATATAGTAATACAATTGAGTCGGTGAGAACACGTATGCAATCTCAATCTGAGCAATACGACGCTGCTGTGTTTGATAGTCCAGCGTTTAAACAGTCTATTTTAGATGGTCTAATTATGAGGCGGTTAGTCAACGCTGAAACAATCAATGCAAACTTTCAGGTCGGTGATAAGCAACTCAGTCAACATATTCTAAAGATGCCTGAATTTCAAGAAAATGGACAGTTTTCTGAAGAGGTTTATCAAAAAACATTAGAGCAGAATGGCTTGACAGCCAGCAAATTAGAGTCAAGTATCAGAAATGATTTACTTGTACAGCAAGCCAGAGATGATTTGGCTGGTTTAGCATTTGCACCTAAACAACTTGCCGAACAATCGATTCAGTATAGTTATCAAAAACGCAATATAAGTAAGGCTGAAATTAAAGCCTCAGCTTTTATTTCTGAAGTTAGTGTAAAGCCTGAGCAAGTTAAGGATTATTACGAACGATATAAAGATAAGTTCAGAGTGCCGCAAAAAGTAAAAATGGAGTTTGTTTTACTTTCAGCTGCCAGTTTAATTAATGGCGTCACTGTTTCTGATGAGGAAGTGAGCGCGTTCTATGATCAAAATTTAGAAAAATTTCAAGGTGATGAGCAACGCGAAGCAAGTCATATTTTGATTGGCTATGGCGTGGGTGCAACAGAAAGTGATAAACAGAAAGCGAAAGAAAAAGCGCTAGAAATTGAGGCGCAGCTGCAGGCTTCGCCTAAACGATTTGAAGAGCTTGCGGCCAAGTTTTCTCAGGATCCTGGGTCGGCTTCTAAAGGTGGTAGTTTAGGTAGCTTTGGACGTGGGGCCATGGTTAAACCATTTGAAGATGCAGTATTTGGGATGGAGGTCAATCAAATTAGTAATATTGTTGAGTCAGAGTTTGGCTACCATATTATTCGTTTAGATGGGATAACTGGTACTTCCTCTTCATTTGAGAGTCTAAAGCCACAAATCAAAGGCGATTTGATTTTTCAGAAGGCGCAGATTAAATATGCAGAATTAACAGAAGAGTTCAGCAATCTTGTTTATGAGCAATCTGGTAGCCTGCAGCCAGTAGCAAAACAATTTAATTTAACAGTGCAGACAACAGATTGGTTAAGTTATGAAGATGGTGTTAAGTATTTCAAAGATAGCCGTAAATTAATGGATATGGTGTTCTCCGATGCTGTGTTAAAAGACAAACGTAATACAGATGCTATTGAAGTTGCGGCAAACAATTTAATCGCAGCGCGTGTTGTTGATTATAAGCCTGAAGCACCTAAAACATTTGATGATGTTAAGCAAGGAATTGAAGCATTACTAAAATTAGAGCAAGCAATGAAGTTAGCTGAAGAAAAAGGTAAAGCGGCTATTTCTAAGTTGGTGTCTGGTGAGCAGGATGACACTTTAGAGTGGATGCCAGAAATTACGGTTGATCGGAAAGATGCACAAGGATTGACGCAACCTGTTATGGATAAAGTATTTACAATGAATACTGAGAAGTTGCCAGCTTACGACGGTTTTGTTGATATCAATAGAGCTTATGTATTAGTGAAAGTAGCAAGTGTAATAAATGCTTTGGATGAAGATGAAACGTTGAAACAGCGCGCACAAGCTGAGTATGAAGCTGCTTTAGCCCAAGAGTATGTAGCCGCTTACGGAAGATCACTTAAAGCAAAGGCTAATATTAATATTAGCCGTAAACTTTTCGATAGCCCTCAACAGCCCTGATGATGAAATGATAAAATGAGATGACAATAAAAAAGCTGGCACATTGCCAGCTTTTTTATTATATGAATGTTTTTAGTCTATTTGACCTGCTGCAGTGATGTTCATGCCGCCATCTACGTAAGTAATCTCGCCAGTAATGCCTGATGCTAGATCACTACATAAAAACGCTGCAGCGTTACCGACTTCATCAATGGTGACGTTTCTACGCATTGCGGCATGTTTTTCATTAAAGCTAATCATTTTGTCAAAGTCACCAATGCCAGATGCTGCCAATGTTTTAATGGGGCCTGCTGAAACAGCATTCACACGTATGCCTCTTGGGCCTAAACTTTGTGCTAAATAACGTACATTTGCCTCTAGGCTAGCTTTAGCAACACCCATCACATTGTAGTTAGGCATAGTACGTTCTGCACCAAGATAGCTCAGTGTTAGTAAACTACCTTGACGACCTGCCATCATAGGGTAAGCGGCTTTTGCTAACGCTGAGAAGCTATAGGAACTGATATCATGCGCAATGCGGAAATTTTCACGGTCTACAGCATCTAAGTAGTCGCCCATTAGTGCTGTTTTTGGCACAAAGGCAACAGAGTGAACAACACCATCTAAGCCATCCCAATGTTTGGCTAGGGCTGGGAATAGCGCTTCTATTTGTGCGTCTTCTGCAACATCGCATGGTAGTACAATGGTTGAGTCAAAATCTGCTGCTAAATCAGCAACACGTTTTTGATGTTTTTCCATTTGGTAGGTGAATGCTAATTCAGCGCCTTCGCGTTTCATTGCAGTTGCGATGCCGTATGCAATTGAACGGTTGCTGAGTAAACCAGCAATCAATATTTTTTTACCTGCTAAAAATCCCATCATTTATCCTAATTAATATTATTGAATTTGCACGCATATCGTTCTTGACTAACTAGATTGGCTTCTGGGGTCAAGTGCGTCACGTAAACCTTCACCAAGCAGATTATACCCTAACACAGTTAATAAAATGGCCATACCAGGATAAAGGGACAGCCACCAAGCAAATTGAATATATTCTTTTCCATCGGTTAGAATATTGCCCCATGATGCTTGTGGGGCTTGCACACCAAGACCTAAAAAGCTCAGGCCAGACTCTAGTAAAACTGCGCCAGCGACGCCTAATACAGCACTGACAATAATTGGTGTTAAGCTATTTGGTAATAAATGGATAAAAATAAGACGCATATCTTTAGCACCTAGGGTACGTGACGCTAATACAAATTCTCGGTTGCTGAGGCTAAGAAACTCTGCACGTACTAAACGCGTCACACCCATCCATGAGGTGAGTCCAATCACTATCATGATATTAATAATGGATGGCGTTAGAAATGCAATGACGGCAAGGATTAAGAAAAAGCTTGGAATAGACAACATAATATCGACTAAACGCATAATAATCGTATCAACCCAGCCACGATAATACCCAGCCAAAGCCCCTAGGATAATGCCAATAAAAGTAGAAATACCAACGGCGACTAAGCCTACCAGTAAAGATATACGGCCGCCATACAGCATGCGACTCAAAACATCTCTGCCCAAACCGTCTGTACCCATCCAATGTTGCCATGAAGGACTTAGCAGGATCGCTTTAACGTCAAAGGCGTCAGGATCATAAGGCGCTATCCAAGGGGCGAATACGGCGAGTAAAAACATTACCATAATGATAATGAATCCGATGAATGAGAGTGGGTTAGAAAGCGCTTTAGTGAATAAATCTTTTTGCATACTTAATTCCTAGCTACGCCACGTCTAACGCGTGGATCGGCCCAAGCATAAGCAATATCGGCTATTAGGTTACCCACCAGTGTCAGTGCAGAACCGATTGTGAGAATGCCCATTACAACAGGGAAGTCACGCATTAATACAGCATCATAGAATAACTTACCCATACCAGGAATTGCAAAAATAGTCTCAGCAATAACAGAACCACCAATTAAACCCGGAATTGAAAGGCCAATAATAGTGATTAAAGGCAGCAAAGCATTTCTTAATGCATGCGTATAAACGACCGTATGTTCGCCAAGCCCTTTTGCTCGTGCTGTCGTAATGTAATCTTGATTAAGTACATCCAACATACCGTTTTTGACAAAAAGGGTAATACCTGCTAAACCTGTTACTGATGGAATAATCACTGGCATAATTAAATGACTAATGCTGTCTTTTATTTGACCCCAAGTATCTAAATACTCGTAATCAAGACTATGCAGGCCAGAAATAGGCAACCAGTTATTGGCAACACCTAGCCAATACATGAGCAATAAAGACAGCCAGAATCCGGGAATTGAGAAGCCGATAAAGTTAAATAAGGTGATTGATTTATCTTGCCAGCGTTGATATTTACGGGCAGCTAAAATACCAAGCGGTATCGCTAACGAAAGCGTAATTGCCAAACCGAGCAAGTTAATCATTAGGGTGATTGGCAGTGCCTCTTCTATCATTCCCTTGATATAGTGACCTTCTTGATTGGTTGACCCCAGAAATACAGGCTTTTGATGACTTGCAAAGGAGTTGCCAAAATCAAATTGCACCATACGTTTTAGCCATAAACCGTACTGCACAATAATTGGTTTGTCTAAGTTATAAAGCGCACGCAGTTTTTGCCGAGATTCTTCACTTGCTTTAGGATTAAAAGCCGCTTCATTGTTGGTGATATCACCCGGCGCCAAATGCATAATAAAAAATGAAATAAGGCTAATACCAATGAGCATTGGAATCATCCACAACACACGTTTGATTGTGTATTTCAACATATTAGTCTGCGCTTATTTGGTTTCTACGGTATGGCTTAGGAATATACCATTTTTGTGAGTCATAACCCACACCCGCAGGTGGGATTGGGTTAGCAATGCCTTGGACGCGTTTATGAATGGCACTTAGACCATAACCAGCCGACAAGTACACAATGGGGCTATCGGCAAGAAGTTGCTTAGCAAAAGCATGATATATTGTTTGTCTTTTATCGGGGTTAATCTCCGTGCGACCTTGTTCTAGTAAGGCGTCTATGGCTGGGTTGTTATAACCAATAAAGTTGAATTGCCCCGGCGCCTGTTGACTAGAGTGCCAAATATTGTATTGATCTGGATCTAAACCCAAGCCCCAGCCTAATATGACCGCATCAAAATCTCCCGTATTGATAAAGCGACTAATGAAACTTGCCCATTCGATAGCTCTGATTTTAACGTCAATACCTACTTCTCTAAGTCTGCGCTGAATAATGACAGCAGATTTTTCACGCTCTTTGTTTTGATTGGTAATAATTTCAAAAGAAAACGGCTTACCATCGCGTTCTAATATGCCATTGGCATTCAGATAATAGCCAGCCTCTTTCAATAAAGTGCGCGCTTGTTCAGGGTTGTAAGCGTAGGGTGTTAGTTGTGGATTGCTCCACCGTGTCCCAGGCTTGTAAGGAGAAGCAATGTTGATGCCTAAGCCTAAATAAACGCCGTCAATAATCTCTTGTTTATCAATCGCATAGTTAATGGCTTGTCGTACACGAATATCGTCAAATGGTTTATGTTTGAGGTTAAAGCCAAGATAGGTATAACTATTACCTAACTCTTTGTATAAATTAAGATTCTTTTTTAACGCCGGTCTTGCAGGAATAATGCGTGAGTATTTAATTGGATCTAACCCCATGCTATCAATATTATCTGCCATTAGCTCTAAAAATTGCGCAGAGTTATCTGGAATAATACGTGTGACCAGCTGGTCTATAGCAGCTTGGCCTAGCACTGAATTGGGGTTGCGTGATAGTTTGAGGTTTTCGCCATGATTCCATTGCGATAATTGATAATAGTGACTGCCAACAGGTTGGCGTGCGAACGCTGTCGTGCGAATATCTTGATCTTGTAACAAGTGTTTTGGCAGAATGTGTAAACTCGCCCAGCTATCCAAGGCAGGCGCGTATACTTGACCATAGGTCACTTTAAAAGTTGTGGCATCAGGTGCCTCAGCATGCGTCACCAACTGATAATCTGAAGCGTAAGGACTGCGTGTATTTTCATTGGTTACAGTTTCCCAAGTAAATAAAACATCAGCGCTTGTGAGCGGTGCGCCATCGGCCCATTTCAGATCAGGTTTTAGTTTAAATGTGATTGTTTTTTGATTATCGGAAATTGCCCAGCTATCAGCCAAATCACCTTTTATATCTAGGTTGTCATCATAACTTAAAAGTGAATTGAAAATATTAGCCGCAATCGCTGCAGAAGCAGATTCACCTGCAACCATGAAAATGAGACCGCTAGGTTCTGCAGCCATGGCACTAATCATACTGCCACCATGTTGGCTAGGATACTGTTTGCTGTACTCAACCGCATGGTCCGTCGATTGATTGCAGCCAGTTAGCATAAGGCTACTTAAAATCAAAAGCGCGGCGATTAATTTTGTAGGTTTAATAGACTGTTTGCCAAAAAAAGTAAGTGTACTAATGTTCATATGATTAATCGTTATATACGCCTATGTAACTATCGGCCAGAAGGCGTATAGTTATTGAGCATATTGCAGAGGTTAAATTCTTTTTGTTTTTTCTCTTTCAGGCATTGTTGTGATTTTAATGATTTGACCAGCTTTAATTTTCGATGATTTTAGACGGTTCACTTTCATTAAAGTTCTGGTATCTGTTCCATATTTTCTAGCAACAGTGCTTAGCGTTTCACCAGGCTTTATTTTATGGGTGATGTGTCTAATAGAATAGCTTGGATTAACTATTTGTGCCGATAATTGAGAAACATCAATTGCTTTAGTATGTTCTTCCGTTGAGGGAACCAGTAAATGCAGCGGGCTTCCTAAGTTTTTTTCATTAGAAAGGCTATTGATATTGCGTAATTTATCCAAGGCAATATTAAACTTATCAGCAATGGCCGCTAAATTTTCACCACGTTTGGCATTATATACAGTCCATTTAGTCAATGACTCATCATGATTTGCTAAATTAGTGTTAAACGTATCGATACTGGCAATAGGTAATAAGATTTTATGTGTATTATTTTTAGAGGCGATAATCGGTCGCTTGTAGCTTGGATTTAATAAAGCAAACTCCTCATCTGAAATTTCAGCCAGTTTTGCCGCTAATTTTGCATCTATTTGGAAAGGTGGATCTACCTCAGCAAAATAAGGTTCATTTGCAATGCTATTAATAGATAACCCAAATTGCTGGGGCTTGGTCATAATATTCTTAATTGCTTGCAGTTTGGGAACATATTGCTCAGTTTCTAATGGCAGTTGCAGATTGCTGTAATCAGTCGCTAAGCCAGCGTTTGCATTGCGTCCAATGGCTCGGCTCACAGTACCTTCGCCGGCATTGTATGCAGCAAGCGCCAAATCCCAACTACCAAACATTGCATAGAGTTTTTCTAGATAATCTAGCGCAGCTTGTGTAGATGAAATAACATCTCTACGATGGTCTGACCACCAGTTTTGTTCTAAACCAAAATATTGGCCAGTTGATGGAATAAACTGCCAAATACCAACTGCGCGGCTACGTGACTGAGCATGTGGGTTATAGGCGCTTTCTATCATTGGCAGTAATGCAATTTCAGTTGGCATTCCACGTTTTTCTACTTCTTCAACCACGTAAAATAGGTATTTCTCTGCTCTGGTAATCATCTGGCTTACGTACTCAGGGCGCGTAGCGTAGAAGTTTTCGAATTTTTTTGCGTATGGCGATTCGATATTTGGCATGCCATAGCCTTGCTCGATACGAGACCACAGATTGTTTTCGACAACGACTGACTCTGTTAGCGAGGCGGTTACTAATGGCGCACTGAGTTGATTGTCTAAAAGAAACGCAATTTCAACACCTTTTGCGTTAGTGGCTGCCATTAATTGAGAAGAGAAAAGTGCGTTTAGCATTAGCACGATGAAGGCAGTGATTGTCACCGCAGGATGCCTGCCAAGAACTTTGGCTAGGAATTGCTTTTGTCGATTCATTAAACAACATGTCTTAAAATAATGAGACTACATACTAGCCAGCTCATTTGACCTAGTCAAGGATAAATGCGCTTTAAGATTGTAATTTATCATTTTGATTAATAATGATTTCTTAGGGTTCTAATTTTAGAAAAAACAGACAACTCATCGGTATCAACTACATTTGCATATTGCCTAATGCTAGCATCGTTACAGCGTAAAAATGGATTTGTATTGAGTTCCAATTCAATGGTAGTTGGCAATGTTGGTTTATTTTCTTTTCTTAATTGAGAAGCAGATAGTTTTCTATCAATCAGTGCCTGATTGTTTGGATCTACGGTTAATGCAAAATCAATATTTTTACAGGTATATTCATGTGTACAATACACTTTCGTATCGGTTTTTAAGCTTTTTAAACGGTTCAGCGAGTGCAGCATTTGCGCTGGCGTCCCTTCAAACAAACGTCCGCAGCCTGCACCAAATAAAACATCACCACAGAACAAATAATCTTGATTAAAAAAAGCAATATGGCCCAAGGTATGCCCAGGTAACCATAAGACGGATAATGTTAAGTCAAGTGCAGGTAAATCAATGTGATCGCCTTCTCTCACCGCAATATGCTGAAATGGAAACTGTTCATAGCCTGGTGCGTAAATAGGGACTGAATAATGCTCTTTTAAGTTTGATACGCCACCAATGTGATCAGCATGATGATGCGTGATAAGAATCGCGCTTAATGTTAGATGGAGTGCCTTTAATGCGGCAATAACTGGGGCTGAGTCACCTGGGTCAATGACAATTGCATCATGTCCGTTGTGTAAAAGCCATATATAATTATCCTCAAAGGCTGAAATTGCTTCAATCTGTATAGGTTGCTGCATACGTAACTTTGATTATCCTGGTTGGTTTAGAACTTGAATATAACGCTAAATAGGACTGATTTCTATTGTTGTTGATTAATAAATGCAAGTAAATTCACAAAAAATTTGGTTTGAAACAACCTTAGGTCAACGCCTATTGTCGAATGAGCAGGCAATATTTGATCATGCTGTGGGTGATGTTTTTGGTTTTTATGCAGTTCAAGTAGGCGCGCCACAAATCAACTGCTTACAGCAATCGCGCATTCCTAATATCATTACTGCAAACAATACAACTGGAGATGTGCGATGTGAAAGTAGTTATTTACCGTTCACAGAAAGCAGTATTGATTTGTTGTGCATGCCACATGTTTTAGAGTTTAGCGATAATCCTCATCAAACACTTAGAGAAGCAGCAAGGGTGTTGGTGCCAGAAGGTTATGTCGTTTTGACAATATTTAATCCCATGAGTTTTTGGGGTCTGAAAAAGCGGATGGTAAAAGTAAAAAGTTATCCTTGGCAAGGGCAATTTTTTTCTTTATCGCGTATTAAAGATTGGTTAGCTTTATTGGGTTTGGAGTTTGTTGACGCACAATTTTTTTCTCATGAATTGCCTATCAATAATGAAAAATGGCTAAAAAGATTCTCATTTATTGAGAAAGCAGGGAGTCAGTGGTGGCCTATGATGGGTGGACAGTATGTCATTGTGGCAAAAAAACGTGTCGTTAATATTACCCTGCTAAAGCCCAAATGGAAGCGGAGTTTGTTACAGTCAGGCTTGGTCATAGGTGGGCATAAAAATATGAATCAAAATAAACAGAAACAGCAGAAGAGCATGAAAGAAATGAAATAATGACTGATCTAGTAGAAATATATACCGATGGCGCATGTAAAGGTAACCCTGGTATTGGTGGGTGGGGTGCTTGGATTCACTATAAAGGTAATGAAAAGTCTATTTTTGGAGGGGAGCAAAACACCACCAATAACCGCATGGAGATGATGGCTGTTATTAAAGCTTTGCAAGCATTAAAGCGTCCGAGTCAAATTAAGTTATATACCGATTCTTCTTATGTACAAAAAGGCATGACAGAGTGGTTGCAAGGCTGGAAGGCTAAAAACTGGCGAACAGCTGCAAAACAAGTGGTTAAAAATGCGGATTTATGGCAGCAGTTGGATGTGCTGGCTAGTCAACATCAAATCGAATGGTTGTGGGTAAGAGGGCATGATGGCAATATTGGTAATGAGCGTGCAGATGCTTTAGCGAATGCAGGTGTTGATGAAGTTTTAAATCTCAATAAGGCAATTTAATATAATGAGACAAATATTTTTAGATACTGAAACGACGGGGCTTTATCCTGATCAAGGTCATCGCATCATCGAAATTGCAGCGGTTGAAACAATCAACCGTAGACCGACCAATAATCATTTTCATCATTACATCAATCCTGAGCGTGAAATTGATGCGGGTGCTCAAGAAGTGCATGGCATTACTGCAGAGTTTCTGCAAGACAAACCATTATTTGAAGTCATTGCCGATGATTTTTTGGCTTTTATCAAAGATGCCGAATTGATTATTCACAACGCGCCTTTTGATGTGGGATTTTTAAATAGTGAATTAGGTCGTTTGGGTTTAGACCCCATAGAACAGGCTTGTGATCGTATTACCGATACACTGAAAATGGCAAAGGATGCACGGCCTGGCCAGCGAAATAATCTGGATGCTTTATGTCGGCATTTTGGTATTGATAATGCCAGACGCACCTTACATGGTGCATTGCTAGATGCTGAGTTATTAGCGGAAGTCTATATGGCACTGACGCGTGGTCAAGATAGTTTGATGATAGATTTAGAGCATGAATCTTCATCAAAAAATATTGTGCACAGTGAGCGTCAGGTAAAATTAAAAGTGTTAATGGCAGATAAAGAAGAATGTGCTGCGCATGAAGCTTATCTAGAGGCCTTGGGTGATATCGATAAGCCTGCTTGGTGAAGGATAATTGAAGAGAAATGTTAAGACGTAAAAGTGAGTAAAAAAGTGAATAATTGTATCGTAGTAACTGGCGGAGCAGGCTTTATTGGCAGTAATTTTGTCAATGCTTGGGTTAAACTTGGTTTAGGTAAAGTAATCAATTTAGATAAATTAACTTACGCTGGCAATCTAGAGAATCTGGCAGAAATTAACCAGGATGAAAACCATGTTTTTGTACAAGCTGATATAGGAGATCGACAGCTTGTTGCAGCGTTATTGAAACAATACCAACCAAAAGCAGTGCTTAATTTCGCTGCAGAAAGTCATGTAGACCGCTCAATTCATGCACCAGGTGAGTTTATACAAACCAATATTGTGGGTACGTTTCATTTGTTAGAAGAAGTGCGCTCTTATTGGGGTGCGCTAAACGAAAGCGATAAAAACAATTTTAGATTTTTACACGTATCGACTGATGAAGTCTACGGCTCATTAGCGGCTGATGCGCCTGCCTTTACAGAAACCAATCCATACGAACCCAATAGTCCTTATTCAGCATCAAAAGCAGCTTCTGATCACCTAGTGCGTGCCTATCATCATACGTATGGCATGCCAATGTTAACCACCAACTGCTCTAACAATTACGGGCCGTATCATTTCCCAGAAAAACTTATCCCTTTAATGATTCACAATGCATTAAATGGCAAGGATTTGCCGATTTATGGCAATGGCAGCCATGTGCGCGATTGGTTATATGTTGAAGACCATTGTAGTGCGATTCGTCGAGTGCTTGAGGCTGGAAAAGTAGGGGAAACCTATAATATTGGCGGTTGGAATGAGATGACTAATTTGGAAGTGGTCCATACTTTATGCGACATCCTTGATCAAGCACAACCAAAAGTGTCTGGTAGTTATCGAGATCAAATGATTTATGTGCAAGATAGGCCTGGCCATGATCAACGTTACGCCATCGATGCAACCAAAATAGAGCGCGAGCTAGGTTGGAAACCAGCAGAAACGTTTGCAACAGGCATCCGTAAAACGGTCGATTGGTATTTAAATAACCAAACTTGGGTCGATCATGTGACGAGCGGAGCATATAAAAAATGGATAGGTGATAACTATCAAGCTAGGGAGAAAGTTTAATGGCAACCAAAGGTATTATTCTAGCTGGTGGCTCAGGTACGCGTCTATATCCAGTTACGGAAGTAGTGTCTAAACAACTATTGCCCGTATATGATAAGCCCATGATTTATTACCCATTATCCGCATTAATGCTAGGCGGTATTCGCGATGTGCTGGTTATTTCCACGCCTCAAGATACCCCAAGGTTTGAAAGTCTTTTAGGTGATGGCAGCCAATGGGGGATGCACATTAGTTATACCGTACAACCTTCTCCCGATGGATTGGCACAAGCATTTATCTTGGGCGAACGTTTTATTGGCGATGATTCATGCGCTTTGGTGTTGGGGGATAATATTTTTTATGGCCACGAACTGGCGCAAATGACACAAAAGGCAGCGCAACGTAGCAGTGGTGCGACTGTGTTTGCATATCCCGTGCATGATCCTGAACGCTATGGTGTTGTTGAATTTGACGATCATGGTGCCGCTATTAGCTTAGAAGAGAAGCCGGTTAAACCGAAATCACGTTATGCGGTAACAGGGCTTTATTTTTACGATAACGCTGTTGTGGAGATGGCTAAAAACCTGAAGCCCTCGGCTCGTGGCGAATTGGAAATTACCGATTTGAACCGCCTATATCTAGAAATGGGTAATTTAAATGTAGAGGTAATGGGCAGGGGAATGGCATGGCTGGATACAGGGACACATGATTCATTACTCGAGGCAGGTAGCTTTATTCAGACCATAGAAAAGCGTCAGGGTTTAAAAGTAGCATGCCCTGAAGAAATTGCCTACCGTATGCGTTTTATTGACGAAGCACAAGTTAAAGTATTAGCAAATAAATATGCCAAAAATGGCTATGGACAGTATTTACTGCAGATGCTAGAAGAGCGGGTGTTTTAAATGCAGACAATTAAAACAACCATTCCCGATGTTATGCTATTTGAGCCTACAGTGTTTGGTGATGAACGCGGTTTTTTTTATGAAAGCTTTAATGCTAAGGCATTTACGCAAGCGACTGGATTGCAGGTTGATTTTGTACAAGATAATCACTCGAAATCAGCTAAAAATGTATTACGCGGTTTACATTATCAAACGCAGCATACACAAGGCAAATTGGTGCGTGTCACTCAAGGCGAGGTGTTTGATGTGGCAGTTGATTTGCGGCAATCATCTGCAACTTTTGGACAGTGGGTTGGCGAACGACTCTCAGCCGTCAATAAGCGTATGTTATGGGTGCCCGCAGGTTTTGCCCATGGCTTTTTAGTCTTGTCAGATACAGCAGAATTTTTATACAAAACAACGGACTTTTATTCGCCAGAACATGAAATTAGTCTTTGTTGGAATGACCCTCAAATTGCAATTGATTGGCCTTTGGATGGTATGCCATCGCTCTCTGGAAAAGATAGCGTGGGCTTAGAATTTTCTCTTGCACCTAAATTTAAATAAGTGCCTATTTAAAAATAATAATGAAACCGTACAAAATTTTATTAACGGGCATTAACGGCCAAGTTGGTCATGCGTTGTTACCTCAGTTATCTGACTACGAGGTGGTTGGTCTGGATCGTCATGCCTTAGACTTAAGCAATACTGATGCGATTAGACAAGTTATTCGCGACATCAAGCCTGATTTAATTATTAATCCAGCAGCTTATACAGCTGTTGATAAAGCAGAGTCTGAAGCTGATTTGGCCTATGCGGTTAATGCAATAGCGCCGCAAGTCATTGCAGAGGAAGCTTTAGCGCTTGGTTGTGCAGTCATGCATTTCTCTACAGATTATGTATATGATGGCTGTAAACAAGCACCTTATGTTGAAACAGACGATGTTAATCCACAAAGTATTTATGGTAAAAGTAAATTGGCTGGAGAAAAGGCATTACAAGCAGTTGGTGGACCACACCTTATTTTACGTACGAGTTGGGTGTATGGTGATTACGGCAAAAACTTTCTCAATACAATCCTGCGCTTAGCTAGTGAAAGAGAGCAGCTCAATATTGTTGCAGATCAAAACGGTGCGCCAACATCGAGTATGAATATTGCATCAGCTATTGTAGAACTATTAACATGTTGGGACTGTAAACAAAGTGGCGTTTACCATTTAACCAACAGTGGCAATACGTCTTGGCATGGGTTTGCTAGCGAAATTGTGCGGCAGTATACCGAAATGCATCAAAGGCCTATGTTAAAGGTTAAAGCAATTAACCCCATTACTACCGCTGCGTATCCAACGCCGGCCTCAAGGCCTGCAAACTCTTGTTTAGATAATACTCTGTTACAACAGCGTTTTGGCATTACATTGCCGCCTTGGCAAGCGGGGTTGCAACAGGTGATGGAGCGCTTGTCACTCAAGCAATAGCATCGGCCCAACTATTTGGCGTTTCATACAGTCTTACACGCTTTAATATTAAGTGGTTGCCGTAAATGTCTTGATATTGACCTTTTAATATTCTGAATGCTTCAGCAGCCATGTTTTCTGCAGTTGGGACTGTTTCAAAAATAACGGTTTTATGATGAGGCAGTGTATTTAAAAAATCGAGTATCACGCGGTCATTTCGATACACTAAAAATGCGTGGTCCCAAACATCAACAACACTTTCTCGCGCGATTCGCTTCACATCAGAGAAGTCCATCACCATGCCATCCTCTGACGTTTTTTCATTTTGAATAATGTCACCACTAAGGGTGATTTCAATCACATAGCGATGTCCATGCAAATTTCGGCATTGACTCTTATGGTTGGGAATGCGATGGCCAGCATCAAATTCTAAGCGTGTAGTGATTTCCATGGTTGATTGAGATACTCAAAAAAGCTGTCAAAATAGGATTATAACATCTCAACAGCGCGCTTTTGCCCACTCAATAAATGTTTCATAAGGCAGTGCTTTGGCGTAAAAAAAGCCTTGAACCTTATCAACATCCAGTTGTTTAAGGAGTTCTAAACAAGCCTGGTTTTCCACACCTTCTGCAATCACTTCTAGATTGAGACTCTTAGCGAGCATAGCAATGGATTGTACGATCTCATAATCTTCTTGTGAGATAGCAATATGCTTAACAAACGATTGATCTATTTTCAGTAAATCAATGGGTAGCGCTCGCAATCTGGCCAGTGAAGAGAGTCCGGTTCCAAAATCATCTAATGCAAACTTAAAGCCCAACATTGATAGGGCATTGATGACAGTAGATGTTTGGTCATTTTCTTCTAAAATACCTTGCTCATTAATTTCTAAAATAATACTTTTTGGATCAAGTGACCAAATTGATAAAGCGTTAGAAAATAGCGCAGGTAGTTCGGTGTCATATAGATCCTCGGCACGCAAATTAACCGCTAGATAAATATCAAGATCATAATTGGTCTGCAGCTCATGTTGATAACGGCAAGCAGAGTTAATTAACCAGCGTGTAAACAGTTGCCCTTTGCCAGCATTATTTAATACTTCAATGATGATATTTGGTGGGATTGAGGTTCCAGACCGGTCAAATCCGCGCAACAGAAGCTCTGCACCCACACATTTTGCATTTTTTAAATCTACAATTGGTTGCAAGTTTAAGGTAAGGTTATTGCTATCAAACGCTTCTAACACTTTCGATTCTATCGTTAATTTTTCATGCATTAATTTTTCTATAGCTTCACTATATGCGCAGAAAGGTGTTCGAGTATTAATGGCATGTTCGAGTGCTAGCTTTGTGTGTTGGATAAGGTCGACTGCATTTAAATCACTGTTATTCGTATAGGAATAGCCAATAAAAGGCTTTACCAGAATTGATTGCTGATTAATAAATACAACATCTTCAAAAGCTCTAAATAGCTTCGCAATAAGCAAGTTAATTTGCGTTAAGTTTTGAATCTTCACTAGCAACAGATCAAATTTATAGTCACCATTAAAAAATAACTGATGGGAAGCCCCTTTATTTTTTTCGAGAATCTGTACCAATTGTTTATTTAAATCTTGAGCAGTTGATTTAGGTAATAAAAAAGCATTGGTATCTATTTGAAACTGCAATGACAGTAGAGCGGTTGTGTCAGCTTGTTGAGTAGAAAGCAAATTAAGTTGTGATCTTAGTTGATGGGAATGTGGTAGCTGGGTGTTTTCATCATAATTAACTGCATAGTCAAAGGCGATTAAATGATATTGGTTGAGCGACTCAATAAATAAATGATGAATGAATAAGTGAAATTGGGTTGTTTTTGATAATCGAGCCAGGCTTTTTAAAGTAAAGCATTTTAAAATACTTAAAATTTGATCGATTTGCACATCATGATTAAATGCATTCAGCCATCGATAAACGAGTTGGTTAAGATTATTAGTCAATAGCAATGCAGTGCCATCTGAAGACCAGTTTTTAAGTGTTTGTATCAAGTCTAATAAATAAACATTATCTTGATATGCTTTTTCTAGCGCGACCAAAGCGGCTTGATCAACAGATAGTCTAGTAAAGACAAATTGTTGGTTTATTCGATGTTGCTCAAGCTTTTCTAACAATGCTGACGTGCTGAATGTGACTTCTATTTCACCCGTGTTTCTAGTTGGCCCATGCATGATTGTTCTTCAATTAAACGTAAAATTCATTAGGGTTAAGGCCGTAGCTATCAGCAGGAATGCCTTTGCTAATACGATAGACTTCTCCGTTGGGTGCGGTTGGCTGGTAAATCAAATCTAGCACAATAGGATTCTGATAACGTTCTTTTTTGTGATCAAGCAGTAACATAACACGTGGCATCAGTCTTCTCACTTGGTTTTGTTGAATAACAACTGCAACTTCTCCGGTATTAAGCTCAACCAAAGAACTCACAGGATAAATGCCCATAAATTGAATGAGTTGGTTAATAATTTCGCTTGAAAATTGCTTGCCACTCAGTGAGTGTATTTCATCCAGCGCCTGCTGATGGTAAGCAGGCTCCGCGTAACTTCTATGGTTGGTCATTGCACAATAGGTATCAATCAGCCCTGTTGATTGAGACAATAAACTTAATTCGTTGCCTTTAAGTTTTGCAGGATAGCCACTTCCATTAAAACGTTCATGATGTTCTGCAACCAGCTGAAGAACGCCTGGTGGAATGTTTGGTGTTTGTCTTAAAATGGCTAAACTTTCATTCACATGCGTTTGGGCATAGGCGTACTCTTCAGGGGTTAGCTTCCCTTTTTTTAATAACACTTCTGGTGAGATGTTGACTTTGCCTATGTCTTGCAATAGCGCCGCAAAGCCTGCTAGCTTTACTTGCTCTTTTGGCAGAGCCAAAAAGCTATTAAATGCCATTAAAGTGACCGAAACGTGAAGTGCTAACTGATAGGAATGGCCGTCAGCTTTTTTCAGTTTTGCCAGCCATAACAATGCATCGGGTGTCCTACCGATACTTTCAACCATGCTATCTAATACATCGCCAACACTAGTAATATCAATTTGTTTACCAGTAGCAATGGCATCAAATATATCCCTTGTCACCACCATCGATTGTTCAAATACAGGATAAATATATGCCATTTCCTCTTCAACGGGCGGCGCTAATTCCTCAATAATGCTTACTTTATTACGCAATTGACGAGCAGTTCTCTTTTGCATTTCATCTGTTCCACCTCGACTGTTATGCTTTTTACTTAAAAACCTAAGCGCAAATTGGCTAAGTTGACTAATAAAGCCACTGTCTTGTTGCTGGGTGTTTGATGCAGCATGTATATCTGTAGCAGGTGAATGATTGAGGTTGGCATTTGGTGAAGGCGTACTAATTTTTAGCTTGCTCAAGGTTGTTTGCTCGTCGAGCGTGCTTGCTGAGTCATTAAATGTTGGTGCTTGATAAGACCTTACTTCACGTAAGATGTCCATAAAAGATACTTTTTCACCACGGCTTGCTTTGCTTAGCGCTGGGTTTTTTTTGCTATCAAGCGGCACTGGGGCTTTGAGCCGAATGGATGAATGTCTTCGTATGTCAGTTTTTATTTGCTTGATCCCTACAAATTGGTCACCAGTTGATTTCGTTCTATCAATATAGACATAAGTGCAAGTGGTCATTATTTTATCTAAATCAGCTTGTTTATCTAAAACAAATCCTTGCAGCATAAAGTCAGACTCTATCCAAGGCTTGTCTAGCTCGGTAATAAACATACCGAGTGCTACTTGATGAGCGGCTATTTTTTCGTGTGTGATATCACTCATAACGACTATTCAAGATTGTTATATGTGCACAAGCACATTCAGCTAACGAGGGTAAATGATATCCGCCCTCCAAAGAAGATACAATGCGGCCGTGATGACAATGCTTTACAATTTGTTTGATGAAGTTTGTTATCCATGCATAATCTTCTTTCGTTAGTGAAAGATCTGCTAATGGGTCATTAATGTGTGCATCAAAACCAGCAGAGATAAAGATAATGTCAGGTTTAAATTGCATCAAAGCAGGTCTGAACTTTTCTTCAAATACTTTTCTAAAAGCTTTGCCATCACTTTTTGCAGGCAACGGTGCATTGATTATATGAGGACTATTTGTATCAGCGCCGCGATGAGGATAAAAAGGATGCTGGAACGTAGAGCAAAGCATGACATTCGGATTGTTTCTGAAAATGTCTTCTGTACCATCGCCATGGTGAACATCAAAATCAATAATAGCAGCTTTTTTTAGTGGATATTTATTGAGCGCATAACTGACTCCGATTGCAACATGATTGAAAATGCAAAAGCCACCACTATTTGCACGTCCTGCATGATGGCCTGGTGGACGAATGCAACAAAAGGCATTGTCAACTTCTTTTTGCATGATTAAATCGACTGCGTGCATCACAGCGCCGCTGGCATGGAGCACAGCTTCCAAACTCATAGGCCCCATTGCGGTATCTCTATCAAGCTGGACTAAACCTGCCTTCGGTGCAATATTAAAAATATAATCAACGTAAGCGACATCATGTGCGTTTAAAACCGCTTCTTTAGATGCTTTGGGCGCATCATAAAAATATAGTTTATCTGCTAAATCTGATGCCAGAATCGCATTTTTAATTGCAGAAACGCGAGCAGGCGATTCGGGATGATGGCCGTCCATCACATGCAATAAAGTATCTGGGTGCGAAATAAATGCAGTTTTAGTCACATATCTCCCAAAAAATAAGACGATTTAATTCAATAAAAGCGCTTGCGACAGCTCCCTATAAAAAGCCATCCTCACTGGGTTGATTTTACCTTCTTCAACAGCTTTATTTACGGCACAATCTGGTTCAACTTGATGTTTGCAATCATTAAAACGACAATGCCCTAAGTAAGGTTTAAACTCAATGAAAGAGCGTTCTAAATCTTCCTGCGTTAAATGATTAAGCCCAAATTCTTGCAATCCGGGCGAATCAATTAATGTGCTATTGTCATCCAGATAGTATAAATGGGTTGCAGTCGTTGTGTGCTTGCCGCTGTCTAGACTGTTACTAATTTCTTGAGTACGTATATGTGCATTGGGCAGTAATGCATTAATAATGGTTGATTTCCCCATGCCAGATTGTCCAACTAATACACTTCGTTGCTGCTTTAAATAAGGAAGCAGTGGTGCAACATCTTCTTTTGCTGATAAATGAATAATTTGATAGCCTAAATCTTCATATACTTTCAATTTGTTTTTTGCATCGTTTGCTTCAGCTAAGTCACACTTATTTAATACAATGAGTGGCTTGATATCAGCGGCTTCTGCAGCTGTTAAACAGCGATTCAACAGTGCCTCATAAAAGCTTGGTTGTGTGGCCAACACAATCACGATTTGGGAGACATTCGAGGCAAGAATTTTGCTTTTATAGGCATTGCTACGATACAAAAGACTCACGCGAGGTTCACTGGACTCAACTACGCCTTCGCGTTTATCGGTTAATTTGATATTCACAATATCGCCGCAAGCAAGATCTGTTTTTTTTCCGCGTGTTACACAACTGATTTTTGATTTATCATTTAGTTCGACTGTATAGCGTTTGCCATAAGAGGCGACAACCAAACCTTGCAAAGTAGCGTGATTATTCAAAGTGGTAATACTGCTGATTCAAGTAGGCTGCAGCATTCAATTCATCTTCTTCAAACCACTTTAGATCTAAATTGGTATTGCAAGCACGCACCTGAGTAACAAGTGCTTTCTTTGAAGCTACCTTACGAAAAGCACGGGTGTAGATTTCTGAACCGTCACCGCCATAGCTAGAGACATGGCAACTGATACAGTGTTGCTCGACTAGTACTTTTCCAGCTTTTACATCCGCTAGTGCAAATAAGTCATTTGCACTAGCATGAAAACTGATTGTACAAGCCATCAAAAATATCAGTTTATTCATTTGTTGTTATTTTGGTGATGGTCATTAGCGCTATATTTTAGCTCGTATACGCTGTTAATTTAGAAATACGTATGCTAGCAGATGGATGTGAGTCATAAAAAGCAGAATGCAAAGGATCAGGTGTTAAAGTTGAGGCATTATCACGATAAAGTTTTACTAATGCTTCTACTAAGTGTTTTGCGCTCGCATTTTTGGCAGCGTAATCATCAGCTTCAAATTCATTTTTTCTTGAATAACTTGCCATAAACGGACGAATAATGAATAAAAACACCGGTGAAACAAGCATAAATAATAACAATGCCATGTAGGTACTCTCTGTTGTTACGCCTAAACCTTGAAAGAACCAAGATTGATCAATTAGCCAGCCTAATAAAGCCAGACCCAAGAAACTCACGAAAAAAATCAACGCAATACGTTTAATGACATGGTGATGTTTAAAATGACCTAGCTCATGCGCAAGCACAGCTTCAATCTCTTCTGTATTTAAGCGTTCAAGCAACGTATCGAAAAAAACCACGCGCTTACTGCTACCAAAGCCAGTAAAGTAGGCGTTACCATGACTACTTCTTGTTGAGCCATCCATAACAAACAAGCCTTGTGATTTAAAACCACATTTAGCTAATAATAATTCGATTCTTGATTTAAGACGCTCATCGGCTAGCGGCGTAAATTTATTGAATAATGGGGCGATAAAAGTAGGATAAACCGCTAACATCAAGATGTTAAATATGGTCCAAACTACCCACAAATAGAACCACCAATATTCGCCAGCGCTTTGCATTAACCATAGCGCTGCAAATAAGAGTGGGGCGCCAAGCAATAAGCCAACAATGCTATGTTTAATCAAATCTGCGAAGAACATTTGGCGTGTCATTTTGTTAAAGCCAAAACGCTCATCCACCACAAACGTTTTGTAATAGTCAAAAGGCAAATCAACCAAACTGCTAATCAATAATGCACTGCAAATGACAAGCGCACCTCTGACTATTTCATGATTTGGTATAATTGCTGTCCAGAATGTATCGATCCACTGTAAGCCACCACCAATTGTCAATATAAGAAGTAGTAACGCTTGTGCGACCACTTCACGTAAGCCTAAGCTTGTTTTGGCGCTAGAATAATCTGCTGCTTTTTGATGTGCATCAAGCGTTATATTTTGCGTAAATGCATTAGGCACTTGATTGCGATGCGCTTGTACGTGATTTATTTGTCGCTTACCTAACCAAAAACGAATGATTGTGCTGAAAGCGAGTAAACCAATAAAAATAAATGTAAGTGTATGTGCCATGTTTTTAAACTCTGTTGTTAAGCTGATATGATGTTAATTACTGTATTTTGAAGCATTTATGTGTTGATGGTTCTAGTACAACACAATTTTTTACTATTTTAATGGAAATCATGATGGAAGCAGAACGTAATCTGATGAATAAGGACAATTTAATTTGGTTGGATATGGAAATGACCGGTTTATTACCCGACTCTGACCGTATTATTGAGTTGGCCGCAGTTGTAACTGATGCAGAGCTTAATGTACTTGGTGAATCTCCAGTGATTGTAGTGCATCAATCAGATGCCGTATTAGATGCCATGGATGCATGGAATACTGGCACGCATGGGCGTAGTGGTTTAATTGATAAAGTAAAAGCATCCACCACAGATGAAGAGGCGGCCGCTAAGCAAATGATGACGTTTCTTGCGCAATATGTACCAGCAGGTAAGTCACCAATGTGTGGCAATTCTATTTGTCAGGATCGACGTTTTATGGCGCGCTATATGCCAGAGCTTGAAGCTTTTTTTCATTACCGTAATTTAGATGTAAGTGTCTTTAAAGAACTCGCTAGACGCTGGAAGCCTGAAATTTATGCGGGCTTTAAAAAATCATCTAAGCATGAAGCGCTTGCAGATGTTTATGAATCAATCGATGAACTTAAGTATTATCGTGAACATTTTATTGTCAAATAAAAGTGTTGGATAAAAAATGAGGCGGCATTTATATAAAAATGACGCCTCAAGGGAGGAGATTTAGCTTTGGAGAAGCTAATTAATAATAAGCATACAATGTGCCAAGTCTCCTTTTTATTATCGTGATAGCGTCTTTTTGTATAATTCTAGGTATAAATTGGCGCTAGATGACCAGCTGACGTCCATTTGCATACCGTTCTTCTGAATCTTTTTCCATCTCTTTTTATCTTGCCAATACGCGATTGCTTGTTGAATAGTGCCCAATAATGATGCATGGGTGACATTGTTGAGCACAAAACCAGTTGCAGTGCCATTTTTAATGCTACTCGGGGTTGTGTCACAAACCGAATCAGCTAACCCACCTGTTGCTGAAACAATGGGTGGTGTGCCGTAGGCTAACCCATATAATTGATTTAATCCGCAAGGTTCAAAACGGGATGGCATGACAAACAGATCAGCTCCCGCCATAATCGTATGCGATATGGGTTCGTTATAGCCAATTGTTACACTCACACTATGCGGAAATTGCTGGTGCAGTCCGATGAATGCGTGTTCCAACTCCTTTTCACCGCTCCCTAAAATAGCTATTTGGCAGCCTTCTGCAACTAGCTGAGGCATAATGGGCGGCAGTAAGTCTAAGCCTTTCTGATAGGCAAATCGACTCACAATACCAATTAATGGCGCCTCAGACTTAATATTAAGCCCCAGCTTTTTTTGCAAATCTTTTTTAACCCACTTTTTTCCACTCATGTTGCGATGAGAATAAGGCTTAATTATGTGCTTATCAGTTTCTGGATTCCAATCTTGCGTATCAATACCATTTAAAATGCCCGTTAACTGACTTGCCCTAGCCGACAGTAAACCCTGTAATCCAAAACCATAATCATCAGTTTGAATTTCTTTGGCATAAGTAGGGCTAACAGTGCTAAGTTGATCAGCATAATAAAGACCTGCTTTCATAAATGACACTTGATCATAAAATTCGAAGCCATTGATATTAAAATGAGCTGGCGGCAGTGCTAAATCGTTCAATGCACTGCGATCAAAATTACCTTGATAAGCCATGTTATGAATACTGAAGATTGATTTGGCTGAAACGTGATCGATCAGCTTCATGTATGCAGGCGTCAACCCTGTTTGCCAGTCATTGCAATGCACAAGGTCAGGTTGCCAATTGAGTGGTGAGCCTTGTTTGCATAGTAGACTAGCCACTCTAGATAACACACCAAAGCGTAGGGCATTATCAGCCCAGTCAGTGCCTACGTCGTCAGTGTAAGGTCCACCAGCACGGTCATATAAAGCATCGTTTTTAATAACAATTACTTCTACATCGCTATCTGGCATATAGCCAGATAACAGCGTGCAAGATTGTTTTAGTACATGTAAGGAAGTGATTTCTTTAATGTTGGTTAATTTAGAAATGACGCCTCGATAAGCTGGCAGTAATATTTTAATATCACCATTTAATTTCGATGTTTGCTGAATGGCTTTAGGTAGGGCACCGCTGACATCAGCTAAACCACCTGTTTTGATTAATGGAAATGCTTCTGATGTTACAAATAAAACGTGCACATTTACTCTCTTATGGGATTTTGTGAAAGATGTTATATTGGTTGTTATTATAGTAGGTAATGGTTAATTTCTAAATGAAGGAATCGTATGTTGTTTGGACAGTTTGTTGCAGTGGCATTGGGTGCTGTTATCGGCGCGTGGTCAAGATGGGGGTTAGGGCTAGTATTCAATAATAGTGTATTTCCATTCGGCACATTAACTGCCAATTTGATTGGTGGCTTTTTAATGGGCTTGGCAATGGCTTTTTTTATTGCAACACCATCTAACAATGAATTAAGACTGTTTGTGATGACAGGCGCTTTAGGCGGATTAACTACGTTTTCTACTTTTTCCGCAGAGGCATTTGGATTGTTACATAAGCAACAATACGTTTTGGCTTCATCCCATATCTTAAGTCACGTAGTGGGCTCTTTGGTCATGACTGCGTTAGGATTTTGGTTGTTTCATGCATTAAAAAGTTAAGTTCGTCAGCATGAAAAAAGCCCGACACATGTCGGGCTTTTTACTGTGTGGTAAAGCACTTTTATTTCTGTGTTTCTACCATGACTAAAGGCGCTTCTGTTTTGTCAGCCATGGTCTCTTTTTTCCAGCTAGCTGTCTTACGAGGTGCTTTTGGTTTTGTTTCAGTTGCTGCTGCCTGCTCCTTTTTAGGCGCACTTTTTGTTTCCACTAATTGCAAGCCGCTGTCAGCTAAATTGGCTGACTTGGTTGCTTTTGTTTTGCGCGGAGTGCTGGCTTTTTTGGCCTTGGCTGGCGCTGCTTTGACGTCATTCTCAGTAGCTTCAACTTTCACTGTATGGGCCACATCATTTTCTTTTTGAACATGTGTATCAGCTGAATTTGGCTGTGATTCCTGTTTTGCTTTAGTCGTTCTGCGTCGTTTTACTGCAGGTTTTTTCGGCGTCGCTTCATCACTCACAGCAGGTGCACTATCTGTAGTAGATTTTGCACTAGTTGCTTTTGCTTCAAGCGGTTTTGCCACACTTTCTCTTGCTTGCTCAGCCTGCGAATCAACCACCTTCACTGGTGTCGCTTCATCTTTAACAACTGACGTTGTTTGCGTAGGCTTCATCACTTCGCCTGTTGTTGGCGCCGTTGGCGTTGCTGACGCAATGTTAGCGGCTAACGCAGTGTTTTCTGCTTCTTCACGCGGTCTACGGTCTCTTCTGTTACGATTGCGTCGACCACCACGCTCTTGACGTTGCTGATTATTTGGTTTATCAGGTTGGTTGGCTATATTGGTTTCAGCAATCTCCGCCTTTTGTGCAACATTTACTTCTACTGGCGTTTGTGTCTTAGGACTGCGGTCTTGTTTTGCTTGATTTAGTGGTTGTGGTTGTGTTGCCTCATTACGGTCACGACCATTACGGTTTTTGTTGCGATTACGGTTACGATTACGGTTGCGTTCGCGGTTGTAGTTTACTTTTTCTTCAGGCGTTTGTTCAGCAGGTTTAACCTCGCCATCACCACTAAACCATTTTTTTATGCGTCCTAATAGTGATGTTTTTGTTTCAATTGCAGCCATTGCAACTGGCGCAGGAGTTGAGGCGGTTACCCCTTTAACAAGCGCTTCTGCAGCAACGGGCTTAGACTCGGCAGATAAACTACGTACATAATCATTTTCTGCTGGAATTTCTACTAAGTTATAGCTTGGAGCTGCGTCTTCTTTGACATCATCTTGTTTAATTCTTACTACACTATAATTGGGCGTTTCCATATGAATATTAGGGATCAGAATAACTTCTACCCCCATGAGCTCTTCAATGCTATGAATCTCAGCCCGCTTTTCATTGAGCAAGAAAGTCGCTGCATCAACTGGCAGTTGTACTTGAATAATTGCGCTATTATCTTTCATGGCTTCTTCTTGCGTAATGCGCAAGATGTGTAGCGCAGTTGATTCGATACCGCGAATATGACCAGTGCCATGGCAGCGTGGACAGGCGGCATGATTCGCTTCACCTAAACTAGTGCGCAAGCGCTGGCGTGAAAGCTCTAATAAACCAAACCGTGAAATTTTACCCATTTGCACGCGAGCACGATCAGGATGCAGCGCTTCGCGCAATACATTTTCTACTTCACGTTGATTGCGTTGGCTTTCCATGTCAATAAAATCAATAACCACTAACCCACCAAGGTCACGTAGTCGCAATTGACGTGCAACTTCTTCAGCGGCTTCAAGGTTGGTATTGAACGCAGTTTGTTCAATATCGGCACCTTTAATTGAGCGACCAGAGTTTACGTCGACTGAAACTAAAGCTTCGGTGTGGTCGATAACAATGGCGCCACCTGATGGCAAGCGCACTTCACGCGAGTGTGCTGTCTCAATCTGATGTTCAATTTGGAAACGAGAGAAGAGGGGTGTTTCATCCTCATATAACTTAACACGAGCTACGTTAGCGGGCATGACATGGTTCATAAATTGAACTGCTTGTTCATGTACTTCAGCGGTGTCAATTAAGATTTCACCAATGTCTGCGCTGAAGTAATCACGAATGGCACGAATAACCAAACTACCTTCTTGATAAATTAAGAAGGCACCTTTTTGAATGGTAGAGGCGTCTTCAATAGCTGTCCATAATTGTAATAAGTAGTTTAGATCCCACTGTAACTCTTCTGCCGTGCGGCCAATGCCGGCCGTACGGGCAATGATACTCATACCTTTAGGCATTTCTAGCGCTGCCATGGTGTCACGCAATTCATTGCGTTCTTCGCCTTCAACACGCCTTGAAACACCGCCGCCACGGGGATTATTGGGCATTAACACCAAATAACGTCCCGCCAAAGAGATGTAACTGGTTAATGCAGCACCTTTAGTGCCGCGCTCATCTTTGTCCACTTGAACAATAATTTCTTGTCCTTCTTTAATCACATCTTGAATGCGGATTTTTCCGCCTTCAGCTTTATTATTAAAGTAAGACCGCGAGATTTCTTTAAATGGTAAGAAGCCATGCCGATCGGTGCCATAATCGACAAAAGCCGCTTCTAGTGAGGGCTCTATACGGGTGATAACCCCTTTGTAGATATTGCTTTTACGTTGCTCTTTACCTGCGTGCTCAATATCTAAATCGATGAGCTTTTGTCCGTCAACAATCGCAACACGTAGTTCTTCCGACTGTGTTGCATTAAATAACATGCGTTTCATTGAATACTCCCGCGCTTAGCAGGCAGATTGTTAGGCGAGATTAAAGCTCTGAAGAAGAGGATGATGCACCAAATGTGTCATCGATAAGGAATTGATAGGATTGAGCAGGGCTTACTATTTTGTGCTATTTGCGTGACATTGACGCTCAGAATTTCTGATGGTTAATCATCGTTTTGACGTTATTGTGCGCCGGAGTTATCCACTATTTTTAGTGGTCAACTTTGATGATTAATTAATATGTCAGTTAAATAGATTAAAATGATGCCTGTTATCGTTATAAATTCGTTAAAATCGTATCTTCAGTAGCTTTAGTCGCACTTTATACTTTTTATCTGCGGCGGCTAGAGCGCAATTTTATTTTATCGCTACTTAAATATGGCGAGCGGTAATTAGCCAAATGTTCTATTAAACTCATTCAATTTAAAATGAGTGTCGTTAAAATATTGCTTGTTTAGTTTTAAACGACACTAGAGTATAGGCGCAATTGAGATTTTAAGCAAAAAATATGACACAAGTCAGTGAAAATAAACAAGTAAGTGAGCATGCGGCAACGCAAATAGTGGTGGATGAATCAAGTGAAGGGCAGCGCGTTGATAATTTTTTAACTAAAATTCTGAAAGGTGTACCTAAAAGCCATATTTATCGTATTTTGCGCAGTGGCGAGGTGCGCGTCAATAAAGGGCGTGTAGACGCTTCACGTAAACTGCTAATCAATGATGTTGTGCGCGTGCCGCCAATGCGGGTATCTTCCAAAATGTTGTCCTCTGATGCGGCTCCTGTCGTCAATTCTAAATTTACGGATGCGATTGTTTTTGAGGATGATGCAATGTTGGTGATTAATAAACCAGCTGGATTCGCTGTGCATGGAGGTAGTGGTGTCAGTCGTGGCGTTATTGAGCAACTGCGTTTAGAACGGCCAAAAGCTAAATTTTTAGAGTTGGTTCACCGTTTAGATAGAGAGACATCCGGTGTATTGCTGTTAGCCAAAAGACGATCGGCATTGGTTGCATTACATCAAGCAATTCGAGAAAATAAAACCGATAAACGCTATGCTGTGTTGGTGGTTGGTGAGTGGCTAGATGCCAAAAAGCATGTGGTTTTAGATTTGCAAAAATATACGCTCCCTAGCGGTGAGCGACGCGTTAATGTGGTAACCGATAAAGCCAAAGATAAGTTTAATGAGGCGCAAATTTCTGAAACTATTTTTTACCTTAAGCAGTCTTTTGAAGGGTTTAGTCTGTTAGAAGCGAAATTAATTACTGGGCGTACACACCAATTAAGAGTGCAGCTTGCGCATTTAGGCTTTCCAATAGCAGGTGATGATAAATATGGTGATTTTGAACTGAATAAAGTGTTGCAAAAGCAGGGTTTGAAACGCATGTTTTTGCATTCTATTGAAACAAAGTTGAATCATCCGATTACTCATGAACGGTTACATTTGATGGCGCCTTTACCTAAACCGCTAACGCAGTTTATGCAATCGTTACCTGTAAAAGTAGTTGTTTAACAAGAAAGAAATCATTTGATTAGAAATAAAGAAAAACAATTTGATTTAATTGTATGGGACTGGGATGGCACGCTGGCAGACTCTACCGGCATGATTGCACGTGCGCTTGTGCAAGCAGCTGAGCAAGTTGGTTTGCCTAAACTGGCATTAGAAGACGCGCGCCATGTCATTGGTTTAGGTCTGCGTGAATCTATCAAGACACTGTTTGGCAATCTCTCAGATGAACAATCACAATTATTGGCCAAGCAGTATGCACTGCATTATTATGCGGCTGGAGAAAAGGTGCCTTTATATACGGGAGCCGCAGCGCTGATTGCTGAGCTAACAAAGCGTGGCTATAAGCAAGCAATTGCCACTGGTATGAGTAGACGTGGTCTCAATCATGCGCTAGAAGATACGGGAGTGGCTAAATACTTTCAGGCAACCCGCACGGTGGATGAGTGTTTTTCTAAACCACATCCGCAAATGCTGGACGAGTTGATGGATGCTTTAGTAGCAACTCCAGAGCGAACGCTGATGATTGGTGATAGCAGTTATGATTTGCAAATGGCACAAAATGCAGGTGTAGAATCACTAGCGGTAACGTTTGGCGCACATACAAGTCAGCAACTATTAAAGCTAAGTCCGAAAGCGATTTTTAATACATTTGATGAACTCAGTGATTGGTTATTGCATTATGCATAGCAAAAAAATTGTTTTAAATAGTCATGATCTGCAAGAGAAGTCGCTCGGGTTACGTTTTGATTTGCCGCACTTAGGCGAGCATGCAACGGGTTTTGTTATACGATTTAATGGACTCCCTTACGCGTATATTAATCAATGTGCGCATATGCCAGTTGAGTTAGATTGGAACCAAGGTGAGTTTTTTACATCAGAGAAAGACTTCATAGTCTGTGCAACACATGGAGCTTGTTATGAACCAAATACTGGACATTGTGTGTTTGGGCCATGCAAAGGTAAACAGTTGCAAGCTTTGCCAGTGGTAGAAGAAAATGAACAAGTGATTATTTGGGTTGAATAGATTAAACAAGAAATATTCTAGAACTTACTTTATAGGAAAATAAAAAATGGCAGAAGAAATAAACAGTCAAGACAGTCTTTGGCACAAAGATGTGATTGAAAAATTGGCTATGTCTAGCCTGAAAGAGCAGAGGGTAGCTAGACGATGGGGTATTTTCTTTAAACTATTAACTTTTATTTATTTATTTGTCATTCTTGCTTACGCGCTTGGTTGGGTTGTCAAGGAAGGAAAAGCTGTAACTGGCGAGCATAGTGCGTTGATTGATGTTGCTGGGGTTATTATGCCTGGTGGTGAAGTCAACGCAGAATCATTTATTGCTAGCTTGGCCGATGCATACGAGAGCAAAGGCACTAAAGGCATTATTTTACGTATTAATAGTCCTGGAGGCAGCCCAGTTCAAGCGGGTATTATCAATGAAGAAATCAAGCGCCAAAGAAAGTTGCACCCCGATATTCCGGTTTATGCGGTTGTCGAAGATATTTGTGCCTCAGGAGGCTACTATATAGCGGCTGCTGCAGATAAAATTTATGTCGATAAAGCCAGTATTGTAGGCTCTATTGGTGTATTGATGGATGGTTATGGATTTACTGGTGTAATGGAAAAAGTAGGGGTGGAGCGACGTTTATTAACAGCAGGTAGAAATAAAGCCATGTTAGATCCGTTTTCTCCTGTCAATCCCGAGCATAAAGCCTATGCGCAAACGATGTTAAATGAAATTCATGAACAGTTTAAAACAGTGGTGCGCGAGGGGCGTGGCAAGCGATTAAAAGAGACGCCAGATACGTTTAGTGGTTTGTTTTGGAGTGGTGAGCAAAGTATTAACATAGGCCTGGCTGATGCGCTAGGTAGCGCCGATTATGTGGCGAGAGAAGTGATTAAACAAAAAGAAATTGTAGATTTTACTTATCAAGAAACATTTGCGGATCGATTTGCCAAGCGCTTGGGTGCAAGTATTGCAAAGCATATAGGCTTTGATCTTGAGGCTACAGGCATTAAGTTGCGCTAATAGATAACCCATTCCAATAATAAAAAAGCTGGGATTTTCCCAGCTTTTTTAATGCGCCATTTACGCAGTTAAGCATGTTGTTTTGTATAATTAATAAGGCCGTTTGTTGAGCTGTCGTAATTGGTGACAACTTCATCGTTAGTCAGTTGCGGCAAAATCTGACTAGCAATTTGCTTGCCATACTCAACCCCCCATTGATCATAACTATTAATATCCCAAATAATGCCCTGCACAAAAATTTTGTGTTCATAAAGTGCAATGAGTTTACCCAATGTATTCGGTGTTAGTTTGTTGAACAAAATAGAGGAAGTAGGGCGATTGCCTTCAAATATCTTATGCGGCAATAGTTTCTCGAGAGCATTGCCTGATAAGCCTTGTTTTTCTAGTTCAAGACGTGCTTCCTCTTTTGTTTTGCCCAACATCAGAGCCTGTGTTTGTGCCAAAAAGTTAGCCAATAAAATTTTATGGTGCTCATTGCCGTTAGTGCCGATTGCATAATGACTGTGAATAGGCATCAAAAAATCAGCAGGAACAACCGGTGTGCCTTGGTGGATAAGTTGATAAAAAGCATGTTGACCATTAGTACCTGCTTCACCCCAAATTACAGGGCCTGTTTTATAATGTACGCGCTCGCCATCACGGCACATAAACTTACCATTACTTTCCATATCTGCTTGTTGCATATAGGCGGGGAAGCGCGCCATGCCTTGATCGTATGGCAAGATGGCATGCGAATCAGCGTGGAAGAAATTGTTATACCAAATGCCAATTAGCGCCATAATGACGGGCATATTTTGCGCTAGTGGTGCGGTTTTAAAATGATTATCCATTTCGTGACCACCCTTTAGCAGATCCTCAAAGTTATCCATGCCAACATAGAGCGCAATCGATAAACCGATGGCTGACCAAAGTGAGTAACGACCGCCAACCCAATCCCAAAATTCAAACATATTTGCACTATCAATACCAAAAGCGGTTACCGCTTTGGCATTGGTTGATAACGCTACAAAATGTTTGGCAATATGCGCTTCATCTTTAGCGGCATCAAGGAACCATGCGCGTGCTGAGCGTGCATTGGTCATTGTTTCTTGTGTGGTAAAGGTTTTTGATGCAACAATCACTAAAGTTGTTTCTGGATTACATTTCTCTAGTGCGCGAATCAAGTGCGCGCCATCAATATTAGACACAAAATGTACATTAAGATTAGGACTTGCATACGGTTTTAATGCATCACAAACCATGACTGGACCTAAATCTGATCCACCAATACCAATATTAATAATGTCGGTAATCGCTTTGCCTGTATAGCCTTTCCATTCGCCTTTGCGTACTTGTTCAGAGAAAGTTCGCATATGTGCTAAGACAGCATTCACTTCAGGCATGACATCATGACCGTCGACATAAACAGGCGTATTGCTGCGGTTACGTAAGGCTGTATGTAATACCGCTCTATCTTCTGTGATATTAATTTTTTCGCCAGCAAACATGCGATCGCGCCAAGCCTCAACTTTTGCTTCATTTGCTATTTGAAAGAGTAATCCTAGGGTTTCTTCAGTAATGCGATGCTTAGAGTAATCTAACAATAGATCATCGAGATTTAAACTAAACTTGTCAAAACGGTTTGGGTCAGCCTCAAACAAACTACGCATATGCAATGCGGACATGGTTTCTTGGTGTTTACAAAGCGTTTTCCAGCTAGGGTGTTGAGTAAGTCTTGCCATTTATCAATATGTTTTTCTAGTAAATTTAAAGTTATTTTAAAGGGTAATTATTAAACTAATGTGATTACAACAACGGCCAATGGCGGAATGGTGATAGTAATTGAATGATGTTGATTCATCCATCCAACATTCTCAGACTGTATGTTGTCACCATTGCTGATGTTACTGCCACTGTAGTAGCTTGCATCTGTGTTGAGTATTTCTTTATAGGTGCCTGAAATTGGCACGCCAACACGCTGTCCGGCTCTTGGTACTGGTGTAAAATTCAGTATTATTATAGCAAAACTATTGTGGTTGCCGCTTCTATTAAAACCGCGTCTAATAAAACTCAGTGTAGATTGGTCTGCATCTTCACACGCAAGCCATTCAAATCCAGCCGGTTCGAAGTCTAGTTCATATAAAGCGGGTAGTGATTGATATAAGTCATTTAAATCACGATTTAATTGTTGTATTCCACGGTGAAAGCCATGATGTGGATTACGGTCGTTGAGCAAGTGCCAGTCTAGGCTGGCATTTACATTCCACTCGCTTGTTTGACCAAATTCATTGCCCATAAAATTGAGCTTTTTGCCAGGCGACGTTGTTTGTAAACACATGAGTAAACGTAAGTTAGCAAACTTTTGCCATTCATCACCTGGCATTTTATTCAATAATGATTTTTTTCCATGCACCACTTCATCATGTGAAAAAGGTAAAACAAAATTTTCACTGTAAGCATACAATTGACCAAACGTCAGTTTATGATGATGATATTTGCGATGAATCGGATCTTCTTCCATATAAGCAAGCGTGTCATTCATCCAGCCCATATTCCACTTCATGCTAAATCCTAGGCCGCCTGCATAGACAGGCCTTGAAACGCCAGGCCATGCAGTTGATTCTTCTGCAATGGTGAGTGCGCCTGGAAAATCTTCGCCAACCATCACATTCAATTGTTTGAAAAATTCAATGACATCCAGATTTTCTCTTCCGCCATGCTTATTGGGTAACCACTCGCCTGCTTTACGCGAGTAATCCAAATAAAGCATAGAGGCCACTGCATCAACCCGTAAACCATCGATATGAAATTCATTTAACCAAAAATAAGCATTACTAATGAGGAAGTTGCGTACTTCATTGCGGCCGTAGTTAAAAATATAAGTGCCCCAATCTTGGTGCTCGCCCAGTCTTGGATCCTCATGTTCATACAAAGCTGTTCCGTCAAAACGAGCAAGGGCCCAATCATCTTTTGGAAAATGGCCAGGCACCCAATCTAAAATAACGCCAATATTTGCTTGATGAAATGCATCAATTAAAAAGCGCAAATCATCAGGCGATCCAAATCGGTTAGTTACACCAAAATAACCTGTTGTTTGATAGCCCCAAGACTCATTCAATGGGTGTTCGGTAATCGGTAATAGCTCTACATGGGTATAGCCCATTTCTACTACATGCGGAACCAGTGTTTTTGCTAGTTCGCGATAATTCAGAAAATGCCCTTGTGAATTGCGCTGCCAGCTTCCTAGATGCACCTCATAACAATTAAATGGTGCATGTAGCCAATCACGTTCCTGCCTGTTTTTTAACCAATTAGAATCCGCCCACTGATGCTTACTTTGGCTGATTTTGCTCGCCGTTCCCGGGCGTTGCTCATATTCAAATCCATAAGGGTCTGTTTTGACCATCACATGGCCGGTGTGTCGATTGCGAATCTCAAACTTGTATAAATCGTTTGTGGTTAAATGCGGAATAAATAGCGTCCAAACGCCACTGCCGCCCAGCGAGCGCATGCTATGAATGCGACCATCCCAATCATTAAAACTACCAACAACACTCACTCTTTCTGCATTGGGCGCCCAAACAGCAAATCTAACGCCTGCAACACCTTCTTGAATTAACGAATGCGCGCCAAGCATTTTATAGGCTTGCTTTAATGTCCCTTCACCAAATAGATATAAATCATCTTGGCTAATTGTGTTTTTGAAAGTATACGGATCTACAATCTCAAAGGTATGTTGATTTACCTCAATTTTAAGTAAGCAGGGTGTTGGTATGGCGTCTTTGCTATTTAATTCAAATAATGGCTGATGTGCAATTTGCGTTAACGCTAACCATTTTTGACCAGATTTTAAGTAGATGTTATTTGCACGTGGATGAAACACTCTCAGCACATCGCCATTATTTGTTTGATGCACCCCTAAAAATTGGAACGGATCATGATGTTGAGCATCCAACAGACTTTGAAGGTGTCGTTTATCGCTGCTTGTCATGCTAGTTGATTTTTTCACGGGCAAGATTTTCTAAACAATCGTCAATAATAACTATTAAATTATTTTGTATTAAGGTAATGTGATTATAAAGCAGAAGTGGTTTATATTGATGCTTAATTGCCAGCTTTGTTAGGATTATGTATGTCAAATCATCAATTCAATAATCGTCAAAAAACGAGTGCCAGTGCAGAGCCGCAGGCTGATCGCTTTATTAGTAATTTAACAAAAAATACAGTTGCCATTATTCTGGCTGGTGGTCGTGGTAGTCGACTGAAGAATTTAACGGATTGGCGTGCTAAGCCTGCTGTTCAGTTTGGTGGAAAATTCAGGATTATTGATTTCCCGTTATCCAATTGTATTAATTCTGGTATTCGCCGTATTAATGTGGCGACCCAATATAAAGCACAAAGCCTGATTCAGCATATTCAACGGGGTTGGGGGTTTTTGCGTGGTGAGTTTAATGAATACGTTAATATTATACCCGCCCAACAGCGACTGTCTGATCAATGGTACAAGGGAACAGCGGATGCTGTTTATCAAAATCTCGATTTGCTAAGAGAAAATGGCGGCGATTATATCCTTGTGCTGGCTGGCGATCATATTTATAAAATGGATTACGGAAAAATGCTAGCAACGCATGCAACCAGTAATGCCGATATGACAATTGCTTGTATTAATGTGCCATTAGAAGATGCCAAAGGCTTTGGTGTGGTCACAGTCAATGAGACGGATCGGGTGGTTGGTTTTACAGAAAAACCAGCTAATCCAGAGCCTATGCCAAGCGACCCTACCCAGGCATTTGCTAGCATGGGCATTTATGTTTTTAATGCAAAATTTTTATTTGAGCAGCTAATTAGAGATGGCGATGACCCAAAATCATCGCATGACTTTGGCGCAGATATTATTCCACATGTGATTAAAAAATATCGCGTACAAGCCCACCGTTTTACTGATAGTTGTGTTGGTCAAAATAACAATTATTATTGGCGTGATGTCGGCACAATTGATGCTTATTGGGAAGCCAATATGGAACTAACCAAAGTCATTCCTGAATTGAATCTATATGATATGGAATGGCCAATATGGACATATCAAGAGCAACTGCCACCAGCAAAATTTGTTTTTAAAGATGAGGGACGTACAGGCATGGCAACCGATTCTTTAGTTTCAGGGGGGTGTTTAATCAGCGGTTCTTGTGTGACTAATTCTGTTTTGTTTTCTGATGTGCATGTGAATGATTATTGCACCATAGAGCATTCAGTCATTTTGCCAAAATCAACCATAAACAGTAATGTTGTATTAAAAAATGTGGTGATTGACCGTGGCTGTTATATTCCAGAAGGCATGCAAATAGGCGTAGACTTAGCGCTGGATGCAAAACGTTTTTATGTTTCAGAAAAGGGGATTGTACTGGTTACGCCAGACATGTTGGGGCAAGACTTATATAGAGTTATATAATAAAAAACAAAGATTTAAGTAATTTAGTTATAGCAACTTGTTAGGAAATTTTATGGCGATACAACCACCCAAGCTCCATTTAAATTTGTATTGGCATATGCATCAACCAGACTATCGTGACTTAAAGACTGGTGAGTATGTGTTGCCTTGGACTTATTTACATGCAATTAAAGACTATAGTGATATGGTTTTTCACTTAGAGCAGCACCCTCAAGCCCGTGTTAGTTTTAATTTTGTTCCTATTTTGGTTGAGCAGCTATTAGATTATACAGAGCAGTTAAAGCAGAATACGATCCGCGATCCATTATTAGCATTGCTTATAGAGCCAAATTTAGCAGGTATTAATCAACATCAATGTCGTTTGATTGTGGAGAGTTGCTTTAAAGCACACCACGAAAAAATGTTAAGTCCTTTTCCACACTATCAACGATTGCTCAATATTTATCAGCAAGTTGAGTCAATCATGACAGATGATTACGATTTTCATTATTTGTCAGCACAATACAAAGCCGATTTGCTCGTTTGGTATCATCTGGCTTGGTGCGGTGAAAGTTTGCGCCAACAGAGCGAAGTTATCAAAGTGCTCATGCACAAAGGCGTATTATTTAATCTCCAAGACCGACAGCTGTTATTTGAGGAAATTAAAAACACCATTGCTGAGCTCATTCCAAGATACAAAGCGCTTATGCAGCGTGGGCAAATTGAAATGACAACCACGCCTTATTATCATCCTATTCTGCCATTATTGATTGATTTTACCTCGACAAAAGATGCAATGCCTGACGCGCCGCTACCAATCAATAGTCACTATCCGGGTGGGGCAAGCCGCGGAAAAGCGCATATCGAAGCAGCACAACACTATCATCAAGATATTTTTGGTCAACAGGCCAACGGCATGTGGCCCGCTGAAGGTGCTGTATCGCATGCTGGTCTGTCTTTAATGGCGGAGCATGGCGTCAAATGGGCGGCAACTGGGCAAGGTGTGTTAGCCAATAGCTTAATTAAATCGGGCGAAAATGTTGTTGATAAACATCAATATCTGTATGAGCCCTATCGCGTTACTAATGGTAAAGATGATATTTTATGCTTTTTTAGAGATGATCATTTATCCGACAAAATTGGCTTTGAGTATTCTAAAATGCACTCGTCAGATGCGGTGAAAGACTTTATTGATAATCTAGAAAACATTAGAAATAACAATCCCAAAAAACCCAAAGTGGTTAGTGTGATATTAGATGGTGAAAATGCTTGGGAGTATTACCCTTATAATGGATTTTATTTTTTAAAAGAGCTGTACGCAGCATTGATTGATCATCCCGACATTATCATGTCTACCTTTAGTGACATTATTGCCTTACAAAAATCAGGCCACTTTCCCACAATACCAGTATTGCCAAAAATAGCCGCCGGTAGTTGGGTTTATGGCACATTTAGCACATGGATAGGCAGCGCAGATAAAAATGCCGCTTGGGATTTATTATGCGAGGCAAAAAAAGTGTATGACAACGTTATTCACACCTTAAATGCTGAAAAACAACTCGCTTGTGAGCGGCAATTAGCAATTTGTGAAGGTTCGGATTGGTTTTGGTGGTTTGGCGACTACAATGCCTCCGATAGTGTGAAAAGCTTTGATCAGCTTTATCGAAGAAACCTAATCAATTTGTATGAATTATTAGAACAAAGCGTCCCAGATAATCTACACCAAGCGATTAGCGAAGGTGGGGGTGATGCCGAAAATGCTGGCACCATGCGTAGGGGGCATGATGCCTAAAGCTGCGCAAAACAGTCAAAAACAAGCCGGTGTTTTATTACATATTAGCTCTTTACCTGCAGGCAATTTGGGCCAAGATGCGTATCGGTTTGTTGACTTTTTAGCATCATCAGGCGTGAGCGTTTGGCAAACATTGCCTATTAATATGCCACACGCCGATAATTCGCCATACCAATGTATATCAGCGCACGCTGGTAATACCGCATTTATTAGCCCACAACAATTGCAGCAAGACGGATTAATCACCGAGATTGATTCACAGTTGGCACATACACAAGTGCTGCAGTTGGCTTATGATTATTGCGTAAATAACAAAAAGTTAGATGGATTCACAGACTTTTGTCATCAGCATAAAGATTGGTTAACCGATTTTGCACTTTATTCTGTATTAAGAAAACAATTCAACAACGCCAGTTGGGAGCAATGGGATGATTGCTACAAAAACCGTGATGCAGAAGCCTTAATAGCTTTTGAAGCCGAACAGGCAGCAGCGATTGAACAAGTTAAATTTCATCAATATTTGTTTTTTAAACAATGGCATGCATTAAAAGTTTACGCCAACACACATCATATTGCGTTATTTGGCGACATTCCTATTTTTGTTGCATACGATAGTGCAGAAGTGTGGGCAAAACCACATTTATTTAAGCTAGATGAAGACAACGCCATGACAGTTGTCGCTGGCGTGCCACCCGATTATTTCTCTGAAACAGGTCAACGCTGGGGTAATCCGCATTATCAATGGGAGGCGATGGCAGAAGATGATTATGCATGGTGGGTAAACCGCATGCGCACCCAATCTGAGCTATTCGATTTAGTCAGAATAGACCACTTTAGAGGCTTGCAAGCTGCTTGGGAGATTCCTTCTAACGAACAAACCGCCATCAATGGCACATGGGTTGATGCGCCAGGTGATGATTTACTAGCCGCTATTTATGCCCAATGCCCTGATATTCATTTAGTGGCAGAAGATTTGGGCATTATCACCGAAGAAGTCGATGCCTTGCGTCTGAAATACAAGATGCCGGGCATGAAGATTTTGCAATTCGCTTTTGGTGGTGACGAAACCAACCCTTATTTACCGCAGAATATCGAAGAAAATAGCGTTGTTTATACTGGCACGCACGATAATGACACCACACTAGGTTGGTATCAACAAGCAGAACAGCATGTAAAAGATCATCTGCATCGCTATTTAAATAATGATCAACCCAACATGCCTAGCGCATTAATCACACTGGCTTTTTCTACAGAAGCAAAATTAGCAATAGTGCCTATGCAAGATATTTTGGCGCTCGATGGCGCACATCGCATGAATACGCCTGGCACAATCGACAATAACTGGGCTTGGCGCTTTAATTGGGAACAATTAACTGACCAACATCAACAAGCGTTTAAACAAGCGGTTAGCAATGCAGGACGCGCAGTCAATGTCTAAAGTGGCTAAAGCTATTGGTATTGATGTCGGAGGAACCAACCTACGTATTGGTGTATTTGAAGCGCTTAGCTTAATAGACGAAATCCGCGTTCAAGCTGATTTTTCTGCAATTTGTAAAACACAACTCCCGCAAGTTGCTTGGCAAACAATACTAAACGTGACGGCTGAGGGTATTAAAAGCGTGCTAACAAAACACCCGCACATCGCCCACATAGGCATTGGCTTCCCGGGGTTTATCGACCCTGCCACGCACGCGGTAGCGCAATCACCCAATTTACCAGGCTTGCAAAACGTCAATTTGGCACATGACCTTGCCCAACTTTTGCAAAAAACTATCATCGTAGAAAACGATGCCAATGCGGCCGCTTTTGGCGAATATTGCCTAGCAGGCAAACCAGCAAGCGGCTTAATTTATCTAGGCTTAGGCACCGGTGTTGGCGGCGGTTTAATCTTAAATGGTCGTCCCCACGTTGGCCATCACGGTTGTGCCATGGAAGTTGGCCATATCACCGTTGTGGCAGAAGGCCGCCTGTGTGGCTGTGGCAATTTAGGATGCATGGAACAATATGCCTCGGCTAGTGGCGTCAGCTTAAGCTATCAAGAAGCAACGCAACGCCAACACACCGCAGCAGAAATTGCCGCATTTGCAACAACAGGTGATCAGCATGCCATCAACGCCTACGAAATAGCCGCAAACGCCTTAGCACAAGCGCTCGCCAGCATTTTAAAAGTGGTTGATGTACAACATATCGTTATCGGCGGCGGCATGGCTGGCGCTTGGCATTTAATGCAAAACACATTCAATCAACGCCTCAATCACGATTTAATCCCAGTCTTGCGAGGTAAAGTAAAAGTAAAACTATCTACCGCGCAAGATATAGCAGGCATGCTGGGCGCGGCGATGTTGGCTAGTCAATAAACACTCAACGCTAAGTCGTTTATGGCTGACGCATTGATAGTCCGCCTTATGAAAACTTCACAAACACATGCGGTGCACCGCAAGTGGGTACGCCCTACAAGCTCTGTATTGGCTGTGGTTGATTGCTTAGCATGAATTAATCGTGTCTGACCCCATTTTACTTCGCACTAAAATCAAGGGTTAAGTAAGGAGACTAACGTTTGACATAAGGGGCTGGCTTTATCCGGACCCGACCGAGCGTAGCGAACGACTTGAACCATTTGTTAGGTGTTTTGCTCAGAACATCATTCGGGCCAACGTTAATTCCAATCGTTCAGCCAGATTGAGTTTCCGCTTTTATCAAGACCAAAAACAGACAAAATCGTGTCTGACCCCATTTTACTTTCACTTTGCAGGAATGTTCAGATAAGCAACGTAAATACCCAGTAACGCGATAGCTGTAGCCCAAATCCACTGCCAGTGACTTAAATAGAATTGTACAATCGTGCGTGCTATACGAGCCGTCCAGTGGTACTCAGTATAGGGAGCTGGCATGATGACAATGCCGGGGCCAGAATAACCCTCGGTCATTTTTGCCTCGCCGTCATACCAGCGTTTTATAGCTTTAATCATAATCTATCCCTAACGTTTGAATTAAGGGGCGCCGTTAGGCGTCCCGCTTGAATGATGGGTTGGACATAATTGTTTACTTTGTAGAACTAAACCCATGACTAGCTCGGTATTCATCAACTTTTTCAAGCAATCCAATAACCTCAGCAGCTAACATACCATCGTTATAGTCTTTTCCTGATTTTGCTGAGAATTTAAATTTCCAGCCTGCTCGCTGACCAGGTGAGTATTTGCTTGCAATAATACGTAATAGACTTTCATCTACATCAAAAGCAACATGCTCGTTGTACGTGCAACCGCTATAGCGAGAGTTTTTACAATCAACATCTCGGTTAATGATTGTAGCTGATACTGATTTAGGGCCAGAAGGGGTTTCAAAATTGGCTGTTTGATAAAAATTTCAGCCGCTACTTTGATAATAAATTGATTGATAAACCTGAAATGAAGTTTGACCAGTTTTTTTGTTAATGTGCGCACGCAAAAAGTTGTCATCCCAAACTATACCAAGAAGCCCACGTTTTTCTTGAAATCCATTAACCGTGGTAATTGTTGCAATAGTATCTAGTGAATCATCCTTTACAGTTGCTGTATTTTTAAAGTGCTCAGGGGTTAAATTTATCGCAGTTTGTATTTGTGCTTCTCTTGAATTGGTTGCACAACCTGTGATAGCTAATGAGAATAAAATGATGATTAAATGTTTCATGCTGCCCTCATTTGTTATTTTTGAATATTGCCCAATGTTTGACATAAGGGGCGCGCTTTAGCGCGTCCCGCTTGATGGATGGGTTAGGCAATATTTACGCACCCAAGCAAAATAGCACCTAAACTTAGGGCAACTAGCACCATTAGAGCTGCGAAAATAACTAATAACCAGCTAAGGACTGCAAATTCAGGTGAAACGTGCAACCCAAGCGCATCTCGAACTCTAAACATCTCATCATGTGAATGACGATTCATTATGCCACCGTAAATAAAAAATAGAGCAAGAAGTACACTCATAAGGATTGGGAGAAAAAGTGCAAAACGAATGTCTGGAGACTCCATTCGATGAGCGAAGTAATATGACACTATTGCCCCTGTAATTGCGTAATAGAAAATATTAATTTCTATCGTGAGTTTAAGATAGTGTTTGTACAAATCGACACTGATTTCATACTGCTTCCACAAATCATTTTTTGATAATGCAAGTGCGTTCATTTTAATTTCCTAACGTAAAGTAGACACCCAAATCGGTGTATAACTAGTTAGAAGGCGGGGTAAGATTATTTTATTATTCATGTTAATTACCTGTTTTTATTTAAATTATTATTTAATCTTATGAAGCGATGCTGAAAAGCAATCCTATTGAGGCTTAGCAGCCTAAGTTGCTCGATGTCGTTCACGATAAGATAGGTTAAAACATTACAGTATTTGTACAGAAAATCAATACTTGCAGTGGGTGAAGATATATATTTTTTTAATAAGCGTCATCCGCTTGCAATGCGCGTTTAGGGCGTCAGTGCTTTTTCTGCTGGCAGTTACTCAATTAGGGTGTATGGCGCCAGCAATTGGATGGGTTTAGTAGCTTGTTATGATGGTTGTTTTAGTGCCCAAATTACATGCTCTTTGACTAAAGCGCTTGTATCATTTTCACGCAACTTAAGAGCCGCTATCACTTGAGGTGTTTTAGGTGCATTACCTAATCCCACCGCAATATTACGTAGCCATTGTTCATAACCAATTCGGTAGATCGCGCTGCCTGCCATTTTTTGTTTGAATTCTTCTTCAGTCCAGCTAAAACATTCTATAAGGCTAATATCATCTAAGCCGTGGCGCACATGAAAGTCATTTTCTTGGGTGGTTTCGGCAAATTTGTTCCACGGGCAGGTGAGTTGGCAGTCGTCACAGCCGTAAACGCGGTTGCCGATGAGTGGTCTAAATTCTTCAGGAATGCTGCTTTTAAGCTCGATGGTCAGGTAGGAGATGCATCGTCTTGCATCTACTTCATATGGCGCGGTAATGGCTTGGGTGGGGCAAATATCAATGCAGGCGTTGCAGGTGCCGCAATGGTTGGTGGCAGGTTGGTCTATTGGTAGTGGTAAGTTGGTGTAAATTTCGCCTAAAAAGAACCAAGAGCCGTGGTCTTTATTAATCAATAGTGTGTGTTTGCCGCGCCAGCCTAGGCCTGCTTTTTCGGCTAAAGCAACTTCTAAGACAGGTGCGCTATCGGTAAAGGCGCGGTATTCAAATTGTTGCGTGGCTTGTTGAATGTTATCGCACAGTTTTTGTAGTTTATTGCGCACCACTTTGTGGTAATCGCGGCCTAATGCATAGCGCGAAATAAAGGCTTGTTTGCCATCATTGATGACTTGCCAGCTATCTTTGGCTTTGGGCGGTAAATAATCTAAGCGAGCAGAAATAATACGGATGGTATTGGGGATTAATTCGGCAGGTCGGGTTCGCTTCGTGCCGTGTTTTGCCATATAATCCATCTCACCATGAAAGCCTTTTGCTACCCATTCTTGATGACCAGATTCTGCTTGCGACAAATCCGTATCGGTAATGCCTATATCGGCAAAGCCAAGTTCTTGACCCCAGCGCTTGATGTCTTGAGCGAGGGCGATCATTTCGTTAGCAGTAGGCTTATGGATTGTCATGACTGAATATTTTACACGCGAATTGGCGGATGAAGCAGCGACATTGCAAGCAGGTCGAGATTTTGCCAAGCAGTTATCTGCGGGCATGACCGTTTATTTGCATGGCGATTTAGGCGCTGGTAAAACCACCTTTGTGCGCGGCGTTTTGCAAGGTTTGGGGCATGAAGGCAAAGTAAAAAGCCCAACTTATACCTTGGTTGAGCCGTATGAATTTGGCGATTTGCAAGTGTATCATTTTGATTTATATCGTTTTGTTGATGAGTATGAATGGGATGCTGCTGGTTTTAGTGAGTATTTCAATGAGATGAGTATTTGCATGGTTGAGTGGCCTGAAAAAGCAGGTACACTATTGCCTAAACCAAGTGTTGATGTGGCGCTGAAATTAGCTAAGGTGCAGCTTAATTCACAGGCGATTGGCCGAACTTTGATAATCAGTAAACCTGAGATAATGAGTAAACCTGAAATATAGTTAGGACGTATGGTTAAATTATTGTTTGCAAAATTCGTGTTAGTTGGCGTGTTGTTGTTTGCCAACACCTATGCGCTAGCTGCTAACCTTGTCACGGCTACCCGCGTTTGGCCCTCGCAAGATTATACGCGGATGACATTTGAAGGCGGCGGGGCGTTTAAATATCAAACACTGTCACTTAAAAATCCTGAGCGTTTGGTGTTGGATATTGAAGATATTTCGCTTAATGATGTGCTGAATACCTTACCCGCGCAAATTTTGGCGAATGATCCTTATATTCAACAAGTGCGTATTGGGCAATATCAACCCAACGTTGTGCGCGTAGTGGTAGATTTAAAACAAGAAGTGAATTTTAATGTGTTTTCTTTAAGTCCGGCTGGTGAGTATAAACATCGCTTGGTATTGGATATTTTGCCATTAAAAGATCCAGTCATGGCCATGCTCGATAAGCTTGATAAAAACTTAAAAATACAAAGCGGCACTGAGCAAGCCGCTACAGCAAATCAATTGCCAGAAGCTGCTAAACAACCCCCAACCTTAGAGAAAAAACAAGCAGAACGCCTTATTACGATTGCCATTGATCCTGGCCACGGCGGTGAGGACCCTGGTGCAATTGGTGCGCGTGGCAGTCGCGAAAAAGATATTACCCTTGCGATTGCTAAAAAACTTAAAGCGTATGTGGATGCTGAGCCGAATATGCGTGGTGTCTTAACGCGCGATGGCGACTTTTTTGTATCGCTGGGTGGCCGAGTGGTAAAGGCGCGCAAACTGAGAGCGGATTTATTTATTTCTATTCATGCTGATTCATTTACTAAAGCATCCGCGCATGGCTCTTCTGTTTTTGCTTTATCTGAACGTGGCGCAACCAGTGCCACTGCACGTTATTTGGCACGAAAAGAAAATGAGTCTGATTTGATTGGTGGTGTGAGCCTGAAAGATAAAGATCCTATTTTGGCAAAAACATTATTGGATTTATCACAGGCGGCGACTATTAATGACAGCTTAAAATTAGGCAGAGCCGTTTTAACGCATATTGAACAAATTAATATGTTGCATAAAAAACACGTAGAACAAGCCGGCTTTGCGGTATTAAAATCGCCTGATATTCCTTCTATTTTGGTTGAAACTGCTTTTATTAGTAATCCAGAAGAAGAACGCAAACTGAATGATGAAAGCCACCAGCACCAAATGGCCAAATCGATTTTAACTGGTATTAAAAAATACTTTGCGACCAATCCTGCGTTGGCAAGAACTGTTGCAGATAACGAATAATCAGATGAATGTCATCAAAGTATTGCCGGATCAGCTGATTAGCCAAATTGCGGCTGGAGAAGTAGTAGAAAGACCGGCTTCTGCATTAAAAGAGTTATTAGAAAATAGCTTGGATGCGCACAGTACTGAAATTAATGTGAGTTTGGTAGAAGGTGGGATTAAGCAGCTAAGAGTGGCTGATAATGGCAATGGGATTAATGAATCGGATTTACAATTATCATTAATGCGGCATGCAACCAGTAAAATTCATTCCCTAGACGATTTAGAATCGGTTGCCAGCCTTGGTTTTCGTGGTGAAGCCTTGGCCAGCATAGCCTCAGTTTCTCGTACACAGATTGTGAGTCGGGCGCAAACGGCTAAGCATGCGTGGACTATTTTTTCAAATGGTAGTGACATTTCTGCATTGGAACCCAGTGCTTTAGATGTGGGTACGATTGTTGAAGTGAGTGATTTATATTTCAATACACCCGCTAGACGTAAGTTTCTCAAAAAAGAAGCCACAGAGTTTGGTCATTGTGAGGATGCCTATACGCGGATTGCTTTATCGCGTCCTGATGTGGCATTTAGCTTGGCGCATAATGGACGCACCATTAGCCGTTATGCCATATCAGCGCCTAGTAAACGCTTTAAAGAGGTGTTGGGTGCTGAGTTTATGGCAGAGACCGTTACTGTTGATGATGAGGCGGTAGGCTTGCGTTTTTGGGGCGTTGCGGCAAAGCCCACCTTTAATCGCGGGCGTCGTGATACACAATTTGTGTATGTCAATGGTCGTTTTGTTAGGGATAAGTTGATTGCACATGCGATACGCCAAGCCTATCAAGATGTGTTGCATCATGACAGGCATCCCGCTTTTGTGTTGTTTTTAGAGTTAGATCCACACTTGGTTGATGTGAATGTGCATCCAGCAAAAACAGAAGTACGGTTTAGAGATGGGCAAGCGATTCATCGGTTTATTTTTCATGCATTACATAAAGTATTAGCCGCGCCAACAGGAGAATCCAATGCGGTGACGGCAGGGCAAGCATCGCATAATCCCTTTTTATCGCCCAACATGTCAGATAAGCAATTCGCACAGCCATATCCAAAATACCAATCGCAAATCCCTTTATCGGCCAATCAAACGCCTGATTTCTATCAGAAATTATATGGAGATGCACCGTCTAGTTATAATGCGCCAGTTGCGTCAACAGCATCTGAATCGACTAGGTTTGCAGATGAGCCCACAGCCTATCCGTTGGGTTTTGCGCTAGGACAAATTCACGGTATTTATATATTGGCGCAAAATGCAGCAGGATTGGTGGTAATTGATATGCACGCCGCGCATGAGCGTATTATGTATGAGCGATTAAAACAGGCATTAGATGATAAAGCGGTACCCATGCAGCCGTTATTGTTGCCTGTCAGCTTTAATGCAGACCGCGTAGAGGTGGCGGTTGTGAATGAAATATTAGCCAGTGGTGAAGAGACATTAATGCAATTGGGGTTTGATATTGCCGTGCTGTCACCAACAACCCTTGCCGTGCGCGCTGTCCCCACTTTATTGCAACGGGCTGATGCGGTTGCGCTAGCTCGCGATGTATTGCGTGAATTAAGTGAATATGGTGCGAGTAGGGTATTGACAGATCAGCGCAATACTTTGTTAGGTACCATGGCTTGTCATGCTGCAGTAAGAGCCAATCGCAGTTTAACCATTACTGAAATGAATGCTTTGTTACGCGATATGGAAGCAACGGAACGCTCAGGCCAATGTAATCACGGCCGACCGACTTGGTTTCAAGTGAGTCTACGCGATTTAGATAAAATGTTTATGCGTGGAAGATAAAGAGGCGTTTTAAGCAGTAATACGTTTGATAAAGCGCCAAACAAAACTATCAGGCACTTCCAGCCCGTTCATAATATAGCTAAACGTTTTTGCATTGTTGGCAGAAGCAGGTAAAGTGATTTTGGCATCATAGGTGCCGCAAAATAAAATACAATCGCCTTCGAGTATTGTCATTTCTTGATCGGGCAATAGGGTTGAAACATCGTCTCTTACCAGCAATAAAGGGACTAGTTTGAGGGTTTTTTCGCGGTTGGCAGGGTCTTGCATCAGATTGAGTAGCTTAATTGGCATGCCGCTTTGAATATATTCCGTTACGGCCAATGCATTGTCGGTATCGATTGTGATTGCAAAGGTTTCTGGGACTGTTTCACCGACAACATCCACAAGCTGACTGATTAAACTATTTGCCCATTGGTTGGTTTGATTGCGAACCAGTGCCAAAAACTCGGCCAATAACGGTGCCAGCATATGCGCCAAACATTCGTGCGCAATAATATCAGTTGGTTGCATGGTGATATTGGCGCCAAACTTTTTGAATAAGGTGCTGTTATTGCGATTATTTTTACGCACGATCAAGAACAGGTTGGGATTTAATTGCTTAGCCGTCATCACAATCGATAGATTATTAATGTCGTTATCTGTACCAGCAACAATGCCACAAGCGTCATGAATGCCTGCTTCTAATAGCGTGCTTGCTTCTGTGCCGCTACCAACCACACATTGTTCGCATTCAGTTAGCTCTGGCATTGCTTCAATAATCGTTGTGGTGAGATGCTCGCGCTCTAGATTTTCTACAACTGATTTACCAAAACGACCATAACCACAAACCAACCAATTGCCTCTTGGTGGATTTTCTGGTGGTGGTAATGTGTCACCAGGTACGCCAGTTAACCACTGGTGAAGGATATAAGTACCAAGCGCATGCACACGCATGGCAAGTTGCTCACCAAATAGCGTATAGGGGTTGATAATATGATCAGTGCCAAATGAGGCCATGTTGGCAGCAATATCTTTACGTTCAGCACGAGCGAGCACACGTAAATCAGGCCGCATTAATTTAACAGAAACCGCGACAGTTAGATTAACTTCATCGTTATCTGTCAGTGTGACAACGCCGCTGCAGTATGGATTATAAACACCGGCGCGTATCAAATTTTCCGGAATTCTTGCATCAGCACAAAGACTTAGCGTGGCGTTTCTGGTGTCCGTTAACTCTAATTCATTGAGCCGTTCTTGATTAGGTTCAATTACCACGACGCGCATGCCTTTTTCATCAAGGATATTGGCAAGTAAACTAGCAGATTGGCCGTAGCTACATAAAATGAAGAAAGGTTCTTGTAATCGACGCACGTTACGCGCTAGACGCTCTGCAGAAATGGTTTGGCGCAAGCTAACATCTTGCAGCAGTGTGATAATCTTACCGATTGCATACACCCAAGGAATAACGGTGAAATAGATTGAGAAAGTCATCCACAAGCGTTGCGCCTGACTATAAGGGTAGGGAACTTCACCAAATCCAATTGTTGTTGCGGTGTAGCTAATCACATAAAACGCTTGGAAAATGCTCATGTACCAAGTGTTTCCTTTGTCATCTACACCTGGCATGAGTGTCAAGCCAATGGTGGCAATAGCAAAGCTCACAATAATCAAGATAAGCGGACGCCTTAAGCGCCGCAAAATCATGAAGAGAATACTATTCATGGCTGTAAAGAGTGGTTCTTAATGAGTCAATATGAATGATTGTATTATCGACGTTGGCTAATGGTTTCAGAAATCAGCAATATAACAGAAACGAAATTGGCCATTAAAGCACCACCTGAAAGTGAGACGATATACACTGTTAAACTGGATGCCTCCATTGAGTTTTGGAGGGCGGCCCATAAAATAGCAGCTGAAATTAACTGTAAATCGGCTGCTAAGCTAGTAGACAGTAAAATGGCACCAACCTGTGTACGATCACCAAACTTAAGTACAGTAGCAATTAAGCTAACAATAATGGCTGCATATAATTCATAAACATGATGATGAGTGGGATTATCGATTTCACCGATAAAGAACCCGAAATTGAGTGTCATTGCGAGTACAATAAAAAAACCAAAAACTACTTTTTCCATATTCATAATAATCCGCCATCACTTACTTTCAATAATAGAATAAGATACTAAACTAGTTGATATAGCCTGTAACCCTATCGTTATTATATAACTTCAACCAATAATTAACAGCATGAATGACAACTCTTTATCTCAAGCCATCTTTTTAATGGGGCCAACAGCAAGCGGCAAGACCAATGCAGCGGTGGCTTTATTGCAACAATTTCCAGTTGAGATTATTAGCGTTGATTCGGCGTTGGTCTATCAAGCGATGGATATTGGCACCGCAAAACCTGATCCTGAAACCTTAAAAGTTGCACCGCACCATTTAATTAATATTGTGCCGCCAACGGCAGCTTATTCTGCCGCCAACTTTAGACAGGAGGCATTGGCATTGATGGCTGAGATTACAGCGCGTGGCAAGATTCCATTGTTGGTAGGCGGAACCATGTTGTATTTTAAGGCGTTAGAAAATGGCTTAAGTGGCTTACCCGCAGCAGACCAAAATATTCGCGCTCATATTGATTTGGAAGCAGAGGCGATTGGCTGGCCTGGGATGCATCAAAAATTGGCGACAATTGACCCTGAAACCGCATCACGTTTGATGCCCAACGATATGCAACGTATTCAACGCGCCTTAGAAGTGTATGCAATTACTGGCAAAACCATGACATCACTTTATGCGCTACAAGCAAATGATACGTTACCTTATGACGTGTTAAAGATTGCTTTAGTGCCCAGTGACCGCACAGTATTGCATGATCGCATTGCAATGCGCTTTAAACAAATGCTCGCAGACGGGTTTGTAGATGAAGTAAAACAATTATTGTTGCAATATCCCAGCTTAACTGCACAGAGCACGTCTATGCGTTGTGTTGGGTATCGGCAAGCCTTGATGTATTTAGCTGGCGAATATGACCTTGATGAACTGTGTGATAGAGGTATATTTGCGACACGTCAGCTCGCCAAGCGACAATTAACTTGGTTGCGAGGCATGGACGGATTATCTATCGTAGATTGTGTAGATAATGAAACAATCAAAAGCGATTGTAGTAGGCTCGTTAAAGCATTTTTGAAGTAAAAAAATGTTAATTAATTGATTCGCTCGAAAAAGACGAAGAAATTAGGAATAAATACTCTGAATCGCCACGCTATGCTCGCGATGGCGGCGTGGGAGCTGTAAGGTGATCTCAATAACTGTCTTTGCGAATGGCGTAGTAGCGAAGTAATCCAAATGTTAATGTTTCGACCCTTCAAAAAAAAGCCGCTTAATTAATCAGCGGCTTTTTGGCATCAAACAGGTTGATCATTAGATTTTGCCGTCTAACCCCATTTGATAATATTTATGGGTGATTTTATCTTGATTCTCTAAAAGCCAATCAATACTTGGCTCGTTTGACATGGCTTTTTTAATGGCCAATGTAGTTGCTTTGCGATGAATGTCAAATAAGGCTTTGTGATCTAAATCTTTTTGACCAACCACGCCCGGGTTTAACCATACCGACACAATAATACCCAAATCATTGGCTTTTTCTTTTGGAATATAGCCTTCACGCACGGCATCTAATACACCATTGGCAATGGCGCCTTGTACAGTGCCCATTAAAATATTGGTATAAGCTGTGTCTTTAACCGTTACTTTACTCACCATTAATGTCGCTGGACGCACTTGAATATCGGTGTTTAAGATAGCCAATACTTTTGAGTGGCCTTGTGATTGATTGGCTAGCTGATTGGCAAATGCCACCCCCATCGGTCCATCCATTTCTCCAATGGCAACTTCTGGCTCGGCCGCTGTATTTAATGGGCCGCCAGCAACCAATGCTTCGCCGACACGCATAATAATTCTTTCACTCATTGTATTCTCCTTAATGATTAATTGATAAAGATAGCTTCAATTAATAAAGCTGTTGAATGCGTTGCGCTGCGTCAACACACTCGGCTAATGTCGCAACTAATGCCATGCGAATAAAGCCTTTGCCAGGGTTAATACCATGGGCTTCTCTTGCTAAAAAACTACCGGGCAATACGGTGATATTAGCATCACGTTTGAGCTGAATTGCAACCGCAGTATCATCTTGATTTGTTTGTATCCAGAGGTAAAACGCAGCATCTGGCATTTCTACAGCAGACCATACCGTTTTAAGCATGGGGGCAATGGTTCTAAACTTTTCTGAATAGAGACGACGATTCTCGATAACATGCGCCTCATCGTTCCAAGCAACAGCACTGGCTGCTTGTATAGACGGACTCATTGCGCAACCATGATACGTTCTATAAAGCAAGAATTTCTCCATTATAGCAGAGTCGCCAGCCACGAAGCCTGAACGCATGCCAGGTACATTGGATCGTTTGGATAGTGAGGCAAATACAACGAGGCGAGTATAGTCTCTTCCTAACTGTTTTGCCGCTTGGAGCGCACCAACTGGTGGATTTGATTCATCAAAGTAAATTTCTGAGTAGCACTCGTCTGCCGCAATTACAAACCCATACTGATCTGATAATTTGAATAGTTGTGCCCACTCTGCTAGGGACATCACTTTGCCAGATGGATTGCCAGGGGAGCAGACATAAACCAACTGTGTGCGATTCAATACCGTAGCAGGTACTTTGCTAAAGTCCATTGCATGTTGCGTTTCTGGCAAGGTATTAATGAAATACGGCTCGGCACCTGCCAGAAAAGCGGCGCCTTCGTAAATTTGATAAAAGGGATTAGGACTAATAACCACTGGTTGTGATTTTGATGTGTCAATCACTGCCTGCGCCAATGCAAATAAAGCTTCTCGGCTACCATTAACCGGTATGATTTCTTTATCAATATCAAGCGCAGGAATACCGTAACGTCGCGTTGCCCAATCTGCAATGGCTTGTCTTAATGCTACAGAACCTAGCGTTGTAGGATAGTTTGCCAAGCCTGCGATATTATCAATCAAACTTTTTTGGATAATATTGGGCGTTTGGTGTTTAGGCTCACCTATCGATAAGTCAACTGGGGTATATTCTGTATTTGGCGTTATATCCGCAAATAGATTTCTAAGGCGCTGAAATGGGTAAGGTTGTAGCAAATTTAAATTTTCGTTCATAGATAGGTATTATAGTGAGCATCGGTCAGAATAAAAACTTTTTTGCATTATTTGGGTTGCTTTTTGGCGCAACGGTGTGGGGCATTATTTGGTTTCCATATCGCTTATTAGATCAAGCAGGCATTTCAGGTATTACCGCTAGTTTTTATACCTACGGCATTGCAATGCTGATTGGATGCCTGGTTTTTAGCCGACATTGGCGCACGCTACGCCAGCAGCCAAAGAATATCATTTATTTGATTTTAGCCGCAGGCTGGACAAACTTAAGCTATGTATTGGCGATTATTGACGGCGAAGTCATGCGCGTTATTTTACTTTTTTATTTATCGCCAGTTTGGACGTTATTATTGGCGCATTTTTGGCTAAAAGAACGCGCAGTTATTAAAGATATATTGGTCATCATTACTTCGTTGCTTGGCGCTTTTATTATGCTTTACGATCCGGCGAATTATCTGCCACTGCCTAGCAGTCAGTCTGATTGGTTGGCACTTTCTGCTGGCATGGGCTTTGCACTCACCAATGTCATTACACGCAAGTCGGTACATTTAAGTCTTATGGTTAAATCGTTTGCTGTATGGTTTGGGGTCACCCTCATTGCATTATTAGGCATTGCTTTATTTGAAGACATAACGACATTACCCGTGACGCTTAGTATGAATGACTGGTTGACGATATGGATTGTTGCGTTGGTGCTATTTGTCAGTACTCTGCTAGTGCAGTATGGGGTTACCCATGTTGCCGCGGCACGTGCAGCCGTCATTTTTTTGTTTGAGCTGGTCATTGCAGCCATTGCTGCTTATTTTTTGGCAGGGGAGACCATGACTTGGAATGCATGGCTAGGCGGCATATTGATTATCGTTGCTGCAACCGTTGCATCGTTCATTTCTGATGAAAACTGCGCTTAATTAGATACTAAAACTACCCAGCTCTCTTTCTGCATTAAAACGAATTTTAAGTGATAAATCATTTCTAGAATCGGCATGTATTAATGCCTTGTTTTCATCGATTTGGCTATCCATAAAAAGGGTGTACAAGGCTTGATCAAAGGTTTGCATGCCAACGTCATTACTATCAGCCATGATTTCTTTTATTTCAGATAAATTTTGCTGTTTAATGAGTTCAGAAATATAAGGCGTATTGATTAATATCTCAAAAGCGGCAACACGTTTTTTTTGTTTACCCGGAATTAACCGTTGCGAAACAACCGCAGCTAAGTTGAGTGAAAGATTAAGTAACAAACCATTTTTTGACTCTGGAGGGAAAAATGAAATAATCCGCTCCAATGCTTGGTTAGCATTATTGGCATGTAAGGTAGCCAAGCATAAATGACCAGTTTCCGCATAGGCCAAGGCTTGTTGCATGGCATCTATATCACGAATTTCACCTATTAAAATCACATTTGGCGCTTGGCGCATTGCATTTTTGAGCGCGCTGTTAAAAGATAAAGTGTCAATGCCTACCTCGCGTTGATCAACAATGGATTTTTTGTGTTGATAAACAAACTCAATGGGATCTTCGATAGTGACGATATGACCATTAGCATAGGTGTTGCGATAATCAATCATCGAGGCAAGGGTGGTAGACTTTCCTGAATCCGTTGATCCAACCACTAATATAAGCCCACGTTTACGCATCACAAAATCGCCTAAAATACTAGGTAAGCCTAGCGATTCAAAGTTTGGAATTTCTGTTTTGATATGACGAATAACCATGCCAACTTCACCGCGTTGCAAAAACACATTAACGCGAAAGCGACCAACATTTTTTTTGCTGAGTGCAAAGTTAGACTCTAAGTTCACTTCGAATTCTTTGATTTGTTGTGGACTCATTAAGCCATAGGCAACTTCTTTAATCACACCTGGGGTAAGCGCTTGTGTATTAACAGGTACAAAATCACCTTCAATACTCATATGAACAGCAGCGCCTGTACTAAAAAATAAATCAGAACCGTTTTTTTCTACCATAAGTTCTAAAACTGGCGTGATGTCAAAGCTTGCCATTACATTTCCTATAAAGATAAATTGATGAATGATTGATTGGAAGCGACTTTATCACAATCGTCTGATGAATAATCAACTTGTTAAGGCAATTTTTCACACTCTTTTTGCCAAATTGCATGGTATTGCGCTTCTAAGGTTGCTGCAAATTGTCTTGCATTAAATAAATCGGCGCTGTTTAAACTTTGTTTTATATTGTTTTTGATGACCGTTAATGCATCAGGGTTTTGCGCAAAATGAAGTGCTTTTTCTTCATAAGCGGATAATGTTTCACAAATCAACATGGGTAGCCCAATATGATTCAATAAGCTGGCGGCTACGCTGGCAGCAAAAGTATGTCCTTTGCAGGTCAATAGTGGCAAGCCAACAGATAGTGCATCGCTGGCGGTCGTATGGGCGTTATAGGGTTGCGTATCAAGAAATAGATCAGCATGTTGTTGCCTTTCTATATGCAGCTCTGAAGTAATTCTGGGTGCAAAAATAAGTCTGCTTTTTTGAATGCCAGCAAGCTCTGCCTCTTTTTCTAAATTTGCTTTTGCCCAGCGGTTGCAATCGAGTAACCAAAGAACACTGTTGGGTACTTGTTTTAATAATCGCATCCAAATAGCAAATATATCGGGTGTGATTTTGAACGTTTGGTTAAAACAGCAAAATACAAAACTATCTTTTGGTAATGCATGGTCTGTTTTTAGGCTTATTTCGCGATAGCTACGTTGATTATTGGGTTGATAGCACGGTAAATAGAGCAACTGTTCGCTGAAGTCAGCTTGATTGGGAGCAATTATTTTGTCGGCTAATAAGTAATCAAATAAAGCATCGTTGGAATCAAACTCACCCATGGTGCCCGGGAAGCCTAACCAGTTAATCTGAATAGCTGCAGGTTTTAATGCTGCAATCGCTGTACGGCTGCTTTGGGTGTAACCTGTTAGATCGACTAGTATATCAATCCCATCCTGATGAATCTTGGTGGCGGCTTCTATATCATTTAATGCACGAATATCAATAAAGTAATCAAAAGCATGCATTAATCGTTTACGTATATCCGTTTTATCTTCAGCGCCATATGAGTAGGCATAAATTTCAAATTGTGAGCGATTGTGGTGCTCGATCAGCTCAGTTATTAAAAAAGCGAGTGGGTGTAAGCGAAAATCAGCTGATAAATAGCCAATTTTTAATTTAGTTTTAGCTTGCTTGTTATTAACAAATCCCAACTGATCGCGCAGGGCACGTAGTTGTTTAAACTGTTGTGCGATATAGTGATTTGCACATTGCTTTTGTTCTTGTGCTGTTGTGCCAGGCATGGCGAGAAAGGCAAAGGGGGCAATCGCTGCGTTAGGCGTTGTTCGCACAATTTGACGCATCGTTTCAATCTGCTGATGAAGATTATTTTTCCCTTCGCCACGCCAATCACAAATATGCTGTTTCTGATGAATTAAGTGCGCAAGCGAGTGGTGCATATTACTGCTAATGGCAATTGCTTTTTCATAATTAGCAATAGCCAGATCAATCCGGCCGAGTTCACGTTGCACATTACCTAAATTGTTATAGACATCGGCATCGTTTGGATTGGCGCGTATAGATTGTGTAAAGCTTACAACAGCAGCTTCAAGTTTGCCTAAATTACGCTGTGCATTGCCTAGGTTATATAAATAAATGGCATGGTTTGGTTGATAGCTTAATGCCTCTAAAAAACAAGCTTCTGCAAGATGGTCGTGACCTTGGTTTGCAGCTTGATTACCCAATCCTTGCAATGCAAAGCACAGTGCGTTTGCTACTTCAGGGCTTTTATTCTGTGCCAATAACGATCTAAAGTGTGTGGCCGCTTGTTGAAACTGTTGTAACTTCATGCAAAGATTGCCACAGGCAATGAGCAGGCTTGTTTCGTTTGGATATTGTGATAACGCTTGGTGAAAGTAATCTAAAGCAAGATTATCATTACCGTTAGATTGCGCCATTTGTGCGTCTTTTATTAATTGATTTACATCGACCATCAGCTTATTTTAATCTAAAAATCATACAAGTTTTGTGCAATCTGTTTTAAACCCATCTCTTTTAATAAAAAACGGCTAGGGTTTAATTTTGTTGCGATAGAGGGTGCAATGACAAGCGACTTATTGGTGATTAGATTGGCAATTAGCTCGCCACACAATGGCGCTGTAATCATGCCTTTTGAGCCATGACCTGCATTCACATATAAGCCTGTCAGCCATGGTAAATTACTTGGGCTATCACTATAGCGCGGAGGGGCTGCTTTTAATGCTTGTTCATCAATTAATTGACCCGCTAATGGCAAATAATCGCGCGTGGCACTGCGCCATGCCACGCGACCGGTGACTTCGCATGCATGGATGCTATTAAAAATGGCTGGTGAGATAGCCTTTAATGCCTGTAAATTGGCCTCGGTATCTTGTGCACAAAGCGCTCCATTCATATCATTGGGCGCATAGCTAGTCCCAATAGAATGTATGCCTTTGATGGACGGGCTTAGATAATGGTCGCTACAAATAACAGATTTCATGGCTTGCGTGGTGGCATTTTCTTTAAAGAAATTGACCTGCCCCCTTACTGGAGTCACTGGCAGGTGCTGACATGGCGCAAATTGCAGTATCGCGTTGGCATTGCAGAGAACAACAATATCAGCGGCTAACTGTTGTTTGTTAGCTAAGCGAATTTGCCAATCTGTACTTTGCTGATGAATGGAGCTGACTGTAGTAGATAATTGGCATTTGATTAAATCTGACTGTATTAAAGATTGGCAGAAAAGTTGCGGGTTTACCCAGCCAGATTCAGGCAAATACAGACCGCCGCTGAGTAATGCTATATTGGCTTTTTCACTGGCTTCATCAATAGATAAGTGTTGAAAGGCCAGGTGTGCATCTTTGTTATCTAATAATTTGGAATGTTTTGTCTGTTCGCGTTCATTAAATCCAAGCTGAATCTGACCACATAATGCAAATAACGATTCGCAATAGGGTAGTTGTTTAAGCAAATCTACGGTGAATGAAAAACCATAACTGGCAAGTATGCTCAGTGCATCTGACACAGTGTTCAATTTGGGATAAAGCATGGCAACGGGATTGCCAGATGCTTCTTGCGCGACAGCATCATGACGTTCAATAAGAGTCACTTTGATGCCATATTTTGCCAAAGCATAGGCCGTGCTGCAGCCAGCTATGCCTGCACCGATAATCACGGCAGTCAAGGGATTATGACTATTTTTCATGGCTGATAATTGAAAGAATCGTTAAATAATAGTTAGAGTTTGTATGATTTAGACTTGGTATACCAGTATACTTATCGGTATACTTTTTGTGTTATCGTTAATTGGAAATGACATTATGAAACGCATTTTACCTCTTTCATCCACTTTAGTTGCTTTGGTCCTTGTGAGTTTGCTTGGCAGCTTAATGGCATGCAATCGCACCGATAATCAAGCTACAGATCAATCAGAAAATTGGCCTAGCTTTGGTAACGATTTCACTAGCCAGCGCTTTTCTAACGCAAACCAAATTAATATCGATAATGTTAAAAACCTAACGCTAGCATGGCAACATCATAGCGGTGTTATTGCTAGTTATCAAACTACACCGATTGTACAAAATGGCGTGATGTATTTTTCTTTACCGTTTAATCATGTCGTAGCGGTGAATGCGGCGACGGGTGATGAGCTTTGGCGCTATGAACATAAGATGCGTGAAGATTGGAAGATGTGTTGTGGCCCCCAAAACAGAGGGGTCGCCGTTAATAATGGCAAAGTGTATATAGGCACAGTTGATGCACGTTTAATAGCGTTGGATGCGAAAAATGGTGAAAAGTTGTGGGATATTGATGTGGTTGATTCGGCCATTAGTCGAGAAGGGCAAGAAACCTTAAGCGAAGATGATCCAAATAAAGCACGCAAAGTAACAGGCGGAACAGGCATTGGCATTGGTATGGCGCCCGTTGTTTATAAAGATAAAGTGATGATTGGCATTACTGGCGTTGGTTATGGTTTGCATATTGACAACCCAATCGCAGATGCTCCGTTAGGTGCGGTAATTGGTGTGACAGGCCGTTATGGACGTCCCGGTTTTTTAGCGGCATTTGATGCTAATGACGGCTCACGTGTTTGGCAATTTGACACTATTCCAACCCAAGGTTGGGAAGGTAACTTTACCGTCACAACAGCTGATGGTATTCGCCTAGATCGCGATATTGCAGGGGAAAAGGCGGCAATGTCTAATTATCCAGATGCTGCTAGTTTAGGTGGTGGTTCTGCGTGGAGCACCCCAGCCATTGATACCAAAAACGATATCCTATACTTTGGCACTGGCAATCCATCACCACAAATGAACGATGTTTCACGTCCTGGTGATAATTTATATACGGTGTCGTTGGTGGCTTTAGATGCTAATACGGGCGAATTGAAATGGTTTTATCAGCAAGTGCCGCATGATTTATGGGGCTACGATTTAGCCAGTCCGCCAGTGTTGTTTGATTACACCAATGCAGCGGGTAAAACTATTGCTGCGGTTGGACAAGCGAGTAAAACAGGCTGGTTTTATATCCATAACCGTTTAACGGGCGAACTTCTTAAAAAGTCTGATGCCTTTGTGCCACAAAAAAATATGTTTGCCAAAGCGACATTTGAAGGTGAGGTGTTATATCCAGGCATTTTGGGGGGCTCTAACTGGTCGCCTGTGAGTCTTGATCAACGTAAGCAGCTTGTATTTGTGTCAGGTATTCATACGCCAATTAAATACACTTTACACGAAACTGCTGCCACGGAAACAACACCAGCGCTGCGATATACATCCAGTGAACCAACCAATGACCCTAGTTGGGGTTTATTATCAGCAGTAGACTTACAAACAGGCAAAATAGCATGGCAACATAAGACCGAACAACCGCTGGTTGGCGGCACCTTAGCTACGGCTGGTGGCTTGGTGTTTATGGGCGAGGGCAATGGCAACTTTAACGCATATAACAGCCAAACAGGCGAACTGTTATGGCAAACCAAATCCGAATTTGGTGTTAATGCGCCGCCTATCTCTTATATGGTTGATGGCGTACAATATATTGCAGTGGCTAGTGGTGGTAATTGGATTATGGGCTACAAGCAGGGCGATGCCATGCTGGTTTATAAACTCAACGATCAATAATCTAGAACAACTTTAAAACCGTGTGCGTATGATTTCTCACACGGTTTAATAAGTCTGCATTGTCAATCAACGATTCCCCATAAGCTGGAATCAGCTGTTTTAGTTTGTCTTTCCAGCCATTATTCAATTGGGTAGCAAAGCAGCGTTCTATCACATCTACCATCGCTTTTGCACTAACAGATGCACCAGGGGAGGCGCCTAGTAATGCGGCTAACGAACCGTTTTTAGTACAAACAATCTCTGTGCCAAACTCTAATTTACCCCAATGTTCCTCACAATTTTTAATCACCTGTACGCGCTGGCCCGCTTTTTCTAAGTGCCAATCTGCACTATTAGCCTGTGGCAAAAAAGTGCGCAACGTGTTCATGCGTTGTTCATGGGTTTGCGTAGCTTCTTTAATGAGATACTTGGTTAAATCAAGGTTGTTTTTACCCACACCTAACATCGCTTTGATATTGCGATTGTTGACTGACTTGACTAAATCAAGTTTAGATCCGGTTTTTAAAAACTTGGTGGTAAATCCGGCAAAAGGACCAAACAATAATTGTGGTTTTCCATCAATGATGCGGGTATCTAAGTGTGGCACTGACATGGGTGGTGCACCTACAGCCGCTTTACCATACACTTTTGCATAATGCTGTTGAATCACATCAGGGTTGTTGCAAATCAACCATTGACCACTCACAGGGAAGCCACCATAACCAATACTCTCATCAATTTTGGCTTTTTGTAATAGCGGCAATGTCGCGCCGCCAGCACCAATAAACACAAATTTGGCATGTAATGTCTGTTTAAGTTTGGTCGCACCATCATAAAGGCCAATAGACCAAGCGTCTTGTTCTGTTGACGATTTTACTGTCTTGATACTGCTTACTTTTGTGTTAGTCAGTAGCGTAAAATGATTGTGCCGTTTTAAATAAGCAACCAAATGGCGCGTGATTATCCCAAAATCAACATCTGCGCCATGAGCCACATACGTTGCAGCAACAGGTGTTTGTGGTTCTCTGTCTTGCATAATCAACGGCATCCAAGCTTTTAATTGTGCAAAGTCATCGCTAAATTGCATCTCTTTAAATAAGTGATGTTGCTGCAATTTCTCGAAACGCTTTTTCAGAAAAGCAATATTATCCACCCCATTTTTTTTATCATTCCAAACAAAACTCAAATGCGGTGTTTTGCGAATAAAATGTTCAGGGGGTGGCAGGGCGCCCATTTCCACCCAGCTAGTCCATAATTGCAGAGACGTTTCAAAGTTGGCATTAATGGCCAATGCGCGATCAATGGCTATACTGCCATCTTCTGCTTGTGGGGTGTAATTAAGCTCACAATACCCTGCATGACCCGTGCCAGCATTGTTCATGGCATCAGAACTCTCTAGCGCTACTTCTGATAGCCTTTCTATCATCATAATGCGTAAATCGGGGTTTAACTGCTGCAATAACACACCGAGTGTCGCGCTCATTATGCCGCCACCTACAAGGAGTACATCAACTTCACTATTTTTCATAGGCAATATTATATTAGAAGTCAGCAATGAATGACTGATTGATTAATTGGTAACACATCTGTAATTGGACTATTGAAGGTTAATTTTGTTTACAAAATAACGTCCCATTCAACTTAATTTTATTATAAACAATTAAATCGTCATGCTATTTTATGCCACAGACTAGATTAATGCGCAGGATAATACCCCCAATCGCCTGTAATAAAAAAGCCTCACATGACTGTGAGGCTTTTAGTATTTGGCTCCTCAACCTGGGCTCGAACCAGGGACACATGGATTAACAGTCCATTGCTCTACCAACTGAGCTATTGAGGAATCGGTTGTTGCTAATGTTTCTTAGCACTCAACGAAGGCGTGATAATACTGGCTAAGCGCTTATTGGTCAATAACTAGAAGTGATAATTTTTGACTAATTTTAGCTAAATCGTATCAATTAATTAATTCAGTGCTTTTTCAATACGATCTAGCGCTGTTTGTAAGTTTTCCATAGAGGTTGCAAACGAAACGCGGAAATAACCTTCGGCACCAAAAGCAGAGCCTGGGACTACAGCCACATCAAATTGCTCTAGCAAATATTCGGCAAATGCCATATCGGTTGCTTCGGTAATCTTACCCGCTTTTTGCAGATTGCTAATGGCTATACGTGCATCAGGAAAAGCATAAAAAGCGCCACCTGCTTTTAAGCAGGTTAAACCTGGCATGGCATTAAAACGGTTCACTACATATTCATGGCGCTGTTTAAACGCGTCTACCATCGGCGTAATGCATGCTTGCGAGCCTTCTAGTGCCGCTTGGGCGGCTACTTGAGAAATAGAGGTTGGATTGCTGGTTGATTGACTTTGCAAAATGCCCATGGCTTTAATAATATATTCAGGACCTGCGGCATAGCCAATACGCCAGCCAGTCATTGAGTATGCTTTTGAAACGCCATTGAGCACAATGCAACGGTCTTTGAGTGCTGGGGTTGCATTGAGAATATTATAGAAAGCAGCGCCTGTTAAATTCACGTGCTCATACATATCATCCGTTGCCACCAATACATGCGGGTGTTTAAGTAATACTTCACCCAATGCTTTTAGCTCGTCCAATGTGTAAACTGAACCTGTTGGGTTGGAAGGGGAGTTAAACATCACCAATTTTGTTTTCGGCGTAATGGCGGCTTCTAATTGCGCAGGTAATATTTTAAAGCTTTGCTCAATACCACATTCAACAATCATGGGTGTTGCTTCAGCAACTAAGGCAATGTCTGCATAACTGACCCAATATGGCGCTGGTACAACCACTTCATCACCTTTATTTAATACGGCTAAGCACAGATTAAAAATGGTTTGTTTTCCACCAACGCCCACAATCACTTCATTAATGCTGTAGTCTAAGTGATTGTCTTGTTTAAATTTATTAACAATCGCTTTTTTTAATCCTGGAATACCTGTTACTGGTGTGTATTTGGTAAAGCCAGCATCAATGGCTGCTTTTGCCGCATCTTTAATATGTTGGGGTGTATCGAAATCTGGTTCACCAGCAGCAAGCCCAATTATGGGGCGACCTTCTGCTTTATATTTGCCAGCTTTAGCAGTAATGGCTAATGTTGGAGATTCTTTAATGCTTAATACTCTATCTGAGAGTGTGAGCTGAGACGATGATTTAACCAAGATTCGCTTCCCTTAATGCAAAAAAATGAGTGAAATAAAATCGACTATTTTACGCAAAAAAAAGAAGTTTAGATATAAGCGGCTCATTCAAATCTAAAAAGCGGGCGAGAATCGCTTTTTAGACAGATGATAAGCATGGATTAGCTATTAACAACGCTCAGTGCATTCCACAATTTTTTTGTATTGGGCGCCAATTTCTTTATCGATATTATTTAATGCAGCATACACACTATTTAGCTCTGTGGTGTCCCCACGCCTTTTAGCTAAATCGCCAACTTTGATCCAAGCATCGATATTGTCGCCATCAAGCGAAAGCGAGTGGTGATAAGTATCATTGGCCAACGCTAATTTATCCATATTTTCTTGGCTCAATGCTAACGCAAACCAAGCATCTGCGCTTAACGGCTCTGCTTTTGTCCAACGCGTTGCAACTTCTTCCAGTTTGGGCCAATCATAGCGTGACTCAGGGACGGCAGCTTGCATATAAAATGGTTTTTTATCTTCGTCTTCTTCCCACAGAGCTATGCCTGAAATAGGAAATTGTGTAATCTCGGGCAGGGCTTCAAGTGATTGTATCCATTCTACAGGTAGTGCGAAATGAATACTGCCACCTCTGCCAGCAGTTTTAAATGTGTTAATGCCAACAAGATAGCCATCTAAATCAAACAAACCACTGCCGCTTGCGCCCATTAAAAATTTAGCATTCGTGCGAATAACTTTTCCAGGATTGCCGTCATACAAGCCATTAACGCTACCTTTGGAGGTGAGTGGTGCTGGTGAGCCACTAGAGTGACCAATGCCAGCCACTTCTTGGCCGCGTTTCAAACTGGTGCTACTGCCAATTCTGACTGGTTTTACTGGCAAACCAGATGTGCTAACCAAACATAAATCGTGCCATGCATCTGCTTTAACTGCCGTAATTTCGTAGGCATCTTCGCCACGTGAAATCCAAGGTTGTTTGGTAGTGCGCAATACGTGACAATTGGTGATGACTTTATCGGTATCTACCACAACACCAGAGCCATAAGCCATGCCGCCAGCATCATTAAAACCACGCACCATGACAATGCTAAAGTAGGATTCAATTAATGCTTTTTTATCGTAAGCAAAACCAGTATTTGCTGTTAACAGCATTACTAAAGCGATGAGTGCTATTCTCATGAGTGACTCTCTGTAATTAAGTGTATGTTAATGACTTTTGCTAGCGCGTTAGGTTCCCTATTAACTTGCTTTTTCGTTGCATTAGCATCAGCAATCTGAATAAAGCCTGTTAAAATCAAGTGTTGTTTTAAATGAATTGAGTAGATACGTGTTTGTTAATTTTCCGAATAGTCAATATCAACTTTTTCAGCCATTCCCACCCGCAGGCGATCAGCCACAAGCGATTGAAAAGCTGACGCAAGGTATTCATGATGGCTTGAAATACCAAACCTTGTTAGGCGTAACAGGTTCTGGCAAAACCTATACCATGGCTAATGTGATTGCAAGAACAGGTCGTCCAGCCATTGTGATGGCTCCGAATAAAACACTGGCTGCCCAACTATATAGCGAGTTTAGAGAGTTTTTCCCAAACAATGCTGTTGAATATTTTGTTAGTTATTATGACTATTATCAGCCAGAAGCCTATGTGCCATCCCGTGATGTCTTTATTGAAAAAGATTCCAGTATTAATGACCACATTGAGCAGATGCGACTTTCTGCGACCAAGGCCTTATTAGAGCGCGAAGATGCGATTATTGTGGCGTCGGTTTCTGCTATTTATGGTATTGGCGATCCCCAAGATTATCATGCCATGGTATTGCACTTAAAGCAGGGCGATAAAATGGTACAGCGCGATGCAATTGATATTTTAATTGGCATGCAATACAAGCGAAATGATATTGATTTTAGTCGCGGTAGCTTTCGTGTTCGCGGCGATATGATTGATATTTTTCCAGCAGAAAATAACGAGACAGCGGTGCGCGTGAGTTTGTTTGATGATGAGGTGGAAAGCATCTCGCTATTCGATCCATTAACTGGTGAAATATTTGACAAAATCAAGCGTTTTACCATCTATCCAAAAAGCCATTATGTGACAACGCGCGACACCACAGTGCGTGCTATTGAGACAATTAAATCAGAGTTACGTGACCGTGTTGATTTTTTTGTGAAAGAACAAAAGCTAGTCGAAGCGCAACGTATTGAGCAACGAACGCGCTTTGATTTAGAAATGCTCAATGAAATTGGTTTTTGCAAAGGCATTGAGAACTACTCACGGCATTTGTCTGGTGCAAAAGCCGGCGAGCCACCACCGACTTTAATTGACTATTTGCCCGATGATGCTTTGATGATTTTGGATGAAAGCCATGTGACAATTCCACAAATTGGCGCCATGTATAAAGGCGATAGGGCGCGTAAAGCCAACTTGGTTGATTATGGTTGGCGCTTGCCTTCTGCTATGGATAATAGGCCGCTTAAGTTTGAAGAGTTTGAAAAGATTATGCGGCAAGCAGTATTTATTTCAGCAACGCCAGCTAATTACGAGGCAGAAAAACAACAGCAAGTGGTTGAGATGATTGCTAGGCCAACTGGCTTGATTGATCCTGAAATTATTGTTAAACCAGCTGATACGCAAGTGGATGATTTATTGAGTGAAATTAAGCTCAGAACCGATGTTGGTGAGCGCGTATTAGCGACAACGCTAACCAAACGCATGGCTGAAGATTTAACCGATTATCTCAGCGACCATGGTATCAAAGTACGTTATTTGCATAGCGATATTGATACGGTGGAGCGTGTAGAAATTATCCGTGATTTGCGGTTAGGCGAGTTTGATGTGTTAGTAGGTATTAATTTGCTCCGCGAAGGTTTGGATATACCTGAGGTTTCGTTGGTTGCTGTGTTAGACGCAGATAAAGAAGGTTTTTTGCGTTCAGAGCGTTCATTGATTCAAACGGCTGGTCGAGCCGCACGAAATTTAAATGGTAAAGTAATTTTTTATGCCAACAGCATTACCAAAAGTATGAAGGCCGCAATGGATGAAACCACACGCAGGCGCACCATACAAACAGCATTTAACAAAGAGCATGGCATTGTTCCTAAGGGAGTGACTAAAAAAATTAAAGACATTATCGATGGCGTTTACGATATGGATGAAGGTAAGCGCGAGCGCAAAGCGGCGCAAGAGCAAGCCAGCTATGAAAGTTTGAGTGTGAAGCAACTGTCTAAGGAATTTAAACGAATTGAAAAACAGATGCACGATGCCGCTAAGAATTTGGAGTTTGAAAAAGCGGCCGACTACAGAGATCAATTAAAAACCCTCAAAGCCAAGCTATTAGAAGTTAGTTAATATCAAATAAATCAGACTGTTATTTTATATAATTAAAGTTAAATATGAATATTGTAGATTATATTGGTAGCTTTGCTGCCACTTGCACCACTGTTGCTTTTATTCCGCAAGCCATTCAATCGTATCGCACCAGGGACTTATCGGGGATTTCGTTGCCCATGTATAGCATATTTACAGCAGGTGTGATGTTTTGGCTAGTCTATGGTCTACTGAAGCACGATTGGCCCATTATTATCGCCAATCTCATTACGGTGGCTTTATCTGCCATGATATTGATACTTAAAATCAATGAGATGCTTAAGCAATAAACCAATTGGCAACATGCTAAAAATAAACGTACTGTCAAAAGATGATTGCAATGATAACTGTTAGAGAGGTTGCCCAATATGAAGAAGTCTTTATTGAGTAAGCAATGATTAGTGTTGCTACTTTTAATATTCACAAAGGGTTTACGCATTTTAACGCAAGGTTTTCATTGCAAAGCCAGCGCGATATGCTCAGAAAGTTAAATGCTGATGTGATTTTTTTACAAGAGGTGCAAGACACACACATCAAGCACCGTGCGCGCTTTAATGCATGGTCTACTTCTGGCCAATTAGAGTATTTGGCAGATTCGATTTGGTCACAATATGCTTATGGTAAAAATGCGGCCTATCCAGCAGGTCATCATGGTAATGCTTTGTTATCAAAATTTCCCATTGTGCATACCTTTAATCAAGATATTTCTGCGCATACAGCCGAACAGCGTGGCATGTTGCATTGCATTATTGATATGCCAGAATGGGAATTACCTTTGCATACTATTTGTTTGCATTTGGGCTTATTGGCAACGTGGCGACGCAAACAATTAAACGATGTTGCCCAATTTATAGAGCAACAAATACCAGCAGATGCCCCATTAATTATTGCAGGTGATTTTAATGATTGGAGTACACGTGCTGGATATGATTTTGCTAAGCGTTTAAAACTGAAGGAAGTGTTTGAGCATCACTTGGGCGCGCATGCGCGTAGTTTTCCTGCTTGGTTACCTATTTTAAAAGTCGATCGTATTTATGTGCGAGGTTTTGATGTAAAGCAGGTGAAAGTACATGCAGGGGCAAGGTTGCTTGCACTTTCTGATCATGCGGTACTAACCGCTACCTTAAACAGAGTTTGATGCAGTTTTCATCCAACAATAAAGTGACATTATTGCGCGGAGGAGCCGCGTTTTTTCCAGCTTTAGAGCAGGCTATAGAGCAGGCAAAAGTTGCAATTTACCTACAAACCTATATCTATGCAGCAGATGCAACAGGCATTCGCATTGGTAATGCATTAAAAAAGGCAGCATTAAGAGGGGTATCGGTCAATCTACTACTGGATGGGTTTGGCAGCAAAGATTTGACTAAAGACTATATTGATGAATTACAACAAGTAGGTGTGAAGCTAATGTTCTATCGGCCTAATATTTCGCCATGGACACTGCAAAAAAGACGTTTAATTCGTATGCATCGAAAGGTGGCAGTCATGGATGGCTTCATTGGTTTTGTGGGTGGCATTAACATCATTAACGATAACCATAATCACGATCAAGCAAGCCCGCGTATTGATTATGCCGTCAAACTTGAAGGCGCTATTGTGCTGGAGATACAAGAGAGTGTGCGTAAGTTGTGGCAACGCATGTCCTGGATAGCAAGGTTCAGTGGAAAATTAAAACCAAAGTTAAAGCCAAAGTTAAAACAATCACTGACAGAAGTAAAAGGCAATACCAAGGTGGCTTTTGTAACCCGTAGCAACGTCTTGCATCGACATGATATTGAACATGCGTATTTACAGGCAATTCATGATGCGCAAACAGAAATCATCATAGCCAATGCCTATTTTCTACCCAGTAAACGATTTCGAAAAGCATTATTAGCCGCCGCCAAGCGAGGGGTTCAGGTTAAGTTGCTGCTACAAGGCCGCAAAGAATATCTATTCATGTTTGCCACAAATGCCCTATACCGTCATTTTTTACATGCAGGTATTCAAATCTATGAATATAGAAAAAACTATTTGCACTGTAAAGTTGCGGTAGTTGATTGCCATTGGGCAACGGTAGGCTCATCCAATATTGATCCGCTGAGTTTAATGTTAGCCAACGAAGCAAACGTAGTGATAGAAGACCAGCAGTTTGCCAATGAATTAAGGATAGAAATTGAGCATACCATCCACCACGCCGAAGCAATAACGCTAACGATGTGGGAAAAAACTAGCCGATTGACGCAGGTCTTTTCTTGGCTGATTCATGGCCTAGTAAAAGTTTTTCTAGGGTTTGTAGTTAATCAAGAAGATAAAGATTAAAGTCAAACGCACCAATGTATTAGTGTCAGGCTTCAGCTAATAAGGTGAGCGTATTGACTCGATTAAAATGCATTAGCTGTGTGGTTTTTTGCGTCTAAATAGTCGTGGATTGCCCCTTATAAAGGCATGAATCCAGCGTTCGAGAAATGATTCGTTCTTGGCTGTTTTTAGATAACCATAACCTAACACAGCAATGACAAAGGCCCCCAACGTATCTACAATGAGATCCCACATCGTGTCAGTTAAACCTGAGGGGTCGCCAAGCATTGGCTTTTGCATATTCATGCCAAAAAAGCCATCCATGGCAAACTCAAAGATTTCCCAAAGCGCTCCAACACCCACCGCAAACAGAAAGGCAAAAAAAGCAACAAATCCTGGCTTCATATTGACGCCAATCTTTTCTGTCTCGTTGAGTACATAGACCAATAAAAAACCAACAATACCTAGCAGCACCCCAGATACCGTATGAAGGGCGATATCCCACCACCAGTAACGGGTATAGTAATCATGAATTTCACCAAGAAATAACGATGCAAAAATAAAAGCAATGGCAATCAGTACAAATTCAGCAGGAATAAACACGTGAAAGTGTTTTTGTAGATACAGGGGTGCGAATGTAATCAAAATAATGCCACTTGTGATGACAGCATTAAACCATTGCTGTGACCATATTTCAGCTACTAGCCCAAGCATTAACAGTGCCTGAAGAATAAAAGTAAGGCGTCTGTGTATCGTGATTTCTATCATCTATTTCTCCAATAAAACGATGCTGTAACGTTACAAATCTAGCTTTAAACAACTTATTTTGCTATCCGCTCACCGTTTTGTCGATTAGTTTTAAAGGCAGGTTTTTTTTGAAATAAAGGTATGCTTGGTAATTAATCAATGCTCTTGTCATTCAATATGCTTGCGTTTCAACGCTACCTCAACCCAGAACAATGTGAGTTTTGAACGGGTTTTCATGACTTCACACATCATTTTACTAAAAGCTTTAAATGATACAAGTTGGCATATCCATTACCAAAGTCGTCGATAAAGTGATACTACGTTGTAAATGCCACATTGTATTCAATGCCAGATGATAATTGTTCACTCGACAAAAAGATGGCTAAAATGTGTATTTTGGAGAAATACTGCGTATGGCTATCGTTTTACAAAACCATGATTCAGGTCTATTTCTTTACTGGTGTCGCCGTAACCTTTCTGGGTTAACAGTGCTTGTTTGATGTAGTTGCTGACTTTATTTCTTAGTGCGGAAATTGTTGCTTGCTCTGTAAAAATAGTCGGAAACTGATAACTTAACCATGCGTAAAGACTGATATGCTGACTTAGGATTTCTGCTTGTTGCAGGTGTCTCTCGCTGCCGCCATTGAGCCAGTTTGGGGCAAACGGCATGGGGTGAGGTTTGTCTTGATAAATGCTAGTAACGCATTGAATAAAATAGTCTTTTTCAATAGGCACTTGGATAGAGAGCGGGGCACAGGCAAGCGCAAATTTATCTTTGAACGCCATATTAGGTGCAACTTCATCAACGATAACTGCTTGTTTATATTGGGCAACAACGTGTGCATGTTGGCACAGCTGATCTTGACGGTGATAATGTTCAGCTAAATAGGCGATACATTCTGCTAGGCGATTGGTGTGCAATTGATTGGCAACCTCTTCACAATTACTGAGCTGCATAGCAATTGGCAGGTGTGTAATGGTGGCAGTATCGTCGGCATTTAGCATATGCTCGATATGGATTTGTTCATCGTCTTCTAATACATTCACATAACCCGTCTCATAGACACCGTAACGACCTGCACGCCCCGCAATTTGGCGTACCTCGGTGACGTTTAAATAACGCGAGGCAATGCCATCAAATTTATGAATATTGGCAAATATTACTCGTCTAATTGGTAAATTGAGACCCATCCCAATTGCATCGGTTGCAACCAATATATCTGCATCCCCTGATAAAAACCGTTCTGACTCGTGACGTCTAACTTCTGGTGAGAGTGCGCCGTAAATACTGGCGACTTTAAAACCCCAGTTTCTGAATCTGGCTGAGAGCGTCAGCACATCTTTACGACTAAAAGTGACAATCGCATCCCCTTTTTGTAGCTGATGTTTGAGCTTTTGCTTGCTGTAACGTTTGCCACATAAGCTGTTTTGTTCAAGTATCAGTGGTGTTTTGCGATCTAAATAAGTGATGTCATACATTTCTCTTAAAGCATCCAAAGCCTTGGTACAAAGCTGGGTCACAGCATGAGAGCCGCAAATATAAACCTGCTTGGCTGGCACCCCAATCAATGCAGCCGTCCAAGCTTGACCGCGGTCTGGATCCTGTAACATTTGAATTTCATCAATGACAGCAACATCAACGGCTTTGTGACTATGCATCATTTCAATCGTGGAAGCCGTATGCTGTGCGCCATCCATATAAATGCGCTCTTCACCCGTAATTAAGTGACACGGTACGCCAGCTTGCACCAATCGATCGCGTACTTCCATTGCAAGTAATCGTAAGGGTGCTAAATAAAGGCCGCTATTGGCGTCAATTAATGCGTTCAAAGCATGGTAAGTTTTGCCTGAGTTGGTTGGCCCCAGATAAAAGTGGTGTTGTCGATTTAATTGTCTTGCTAAGGTAAAGCGGTTGGCATAGGCCGCGAATAGGTAGAGAGGGCGCAAAAGTAAACCTTATTGCAGTATGTTAGCAAAATCATGATTCACATCACGATGATTCATTTCATCTTGACGAACGGCAATGACCACATCCTTGAGTGTAGCGTCAGCTGGTAAATTCCAATACTGAATGGCGATTGCTGGCGCATTCACATTGGGATAAGTACCATTTTCAATACCAGCAAGATACTCGGTATAACTATAAACTGCCTCCTCTTCAAAGTAAGCCACTAATCGATGTGCTGTTTTGCTAGACACAAGATAAAGTAAAAAGAACAAGTTATAAAAAATACCTTGGGCAATAATAATGAGTGTTCTTTCAAACCAGCTGGGTTGTGCAATTTCAATGAAAGTCATCAAATGCATGCGTTCATTTTCTGCTTCATCTAATAAGGTTCTAATCCAACCATCGTCAGATTTCATCAACCTTAACGATTTTAAATGTTGAATTGCACCCCCAACCATACCAGGAACTGCTGCAACGGTCTCAAGTACAACAGCACGGTGACCATAACGACCACTAAAAAAAGCATCCGCAAAAAATCTTAAACATTTTGTAATTGCCAACGCCACTCTATCTGAACAGTTTTTGGGTTGATAATGCGTTTCTGAATGCATGACTGATTTCCTGTTTTAACACTAGATATTCATCGGACAATATGTCGAACAAATAATTGCTTAACAAGATAAATTTTTTAAGTTGTAACGGCTTTAAGTACTATTGGTAATAGATGCGCTGGAATATGAATCAAAGTTAATGCGGCAGCGCGCCCTTTTTTTGACATTTTCATGTACGATTTGCGCAAAATCGTTAAGAATTTTTCTTCGCTGTAATCATTATATTTCAACACAAAATCAGCTAAATCATGTTCTAAAAAAGCCAATACAATCACATCTTCTAGCGTTTGCGTATTGGCATTTGTGCGTAAATTTTCTTTTTTTAATAAGCTTGCAACTTCTGCGATTGTTGCAGCATCATAACCATGTTGCTGCATGATCGTGCTTGCCAGTTCTGCATGATGATTTTTGAGATTGCTGCGCCATTGCATATAGCCAGCCTTGGTCATTGGGTAGTCGGTTCTAGGAGATATCCAACGTTGAATATGTTGTGCGCGGATAGCAAGTTGCAAAGCTTCAGACGCCTCTGGTGCATAGCGGTTGAGCATTTCACTCAATCGCTCGGCATAGATTAGCGCTTTAGGGTGCTGTGTTCCATTCACGTCGATTTGATTAGGGTCTTGACTATTAATCGCATCGAAATTGGCAATGGTATTGTTAAAACGAATTTGATTCTCTGTCATATGCAAATTCTAAAGCTTTCAGCCTACTCTTAAAAGCTGAAATCTTGATTTGCATCAAATAAGTTTATACACATGCAGAATAGGCTAACAATAATAGTCAGTCCTTGTTGGCAGTCTGCTATAGATAAAGGTTTAGTTGATGATTGATTTTTTTAAAAAGTTACCACATGCCACCCGGTATCCAATTGGGATTGAATGGCCAATTTTGAAACGAATGCCACTAATTTTTGGCGTCGGCACTTTATTTATTCTTTCGCCAATCGCTATCATTTATCTACAAAACGCAGTTATTTCAGCAGCACAATACAAAACAATTTACGTTTGTCTCGGCGCCTTGTTTTCATACTGGTTTTTTGTTGGTGTATTAGCAATAGGCTGTGCACTCATCATGATTATGAAAGGCCCCGGTTATGTTGCAGACGCTTATGATCTACCAATTGAAGATAAGCGACTAGAAGAAAGAGTGAAGTAACGCTTGATACTTTTTCACTTTTTGTTATTCATTCATGACTTGATTGACATTGGTATTGTTAAGATTTGGGAACTGCGCAATATAGTGCACCTAAATATTTTTTAGGTGAAAAGGGGACCGAGCGTTCCGATTTATTTTCATTGGGAGTGATTGCTTATCAAATGTTGACTGGCAAGCTACCTTACGCTACGCAGGTGGCGAAAATAAATAGCAAATCTGATCAAAATAAATTGAGCTACCACAGTATTCGTTACGCTAGACCAGACGTGCCTACTTGGGTAGATGACACAATTATGAAGGCGGTACATCCTAATCCAAGCAAGCGCCATGAGGCTTTATCTGAATTTATTTTGGATCTCAAACAACCTAATCAAGCGTTTGTAAATAGAACGAGACCGCCTTTAATCGAACGCAATCCAGTTGCTTTTTGGCAAGGGATTTCTTTCATTTTGTGTGTGGTGATTATTGTTTTGCTGATACGTTTGTAATAAACACCATGTAATGACTTATTTAGGTTACCTTATCTAAAGCCTGACTAACGTCTGCAATAATATCGTCAATATTTTCAATACCAACAGAGATTCGGACTAAGTCAGAACTAACCCCAGCTTTTTTCAGTTCCTCTTCATTAAGCTGTCTGTGCGTAGTAGATGCAGGATGACAAGCCAATGACTTAGCATCGCCAATGTTCACTAAGCGCAGAATCATCTCTAGCGCATCAATAAACTGCTCACCCGCTTTTGCGCCACCTTTAATGCCAAAACTTAAAATGCCAGATGCTTTACCATTGGTTATTTTTTGACAGTTAGCATGGTATTCACTGTTTTTTAGCGCTGCATAGTTAACCCAGCTAACTTTGGAGTGGTTTTGTAAATACTCAGCCAATTGTTCAGCATTTTCGCAATGACGCTCCATACGTAGACCTAATGTTTCTAGGCCTTGTAGAATTTGAAATGAGTTCATTGGTGAAATGGCTGCTCCTGTATTTCTTAATGGCGCAACGCGGCAACGCCCAATATACGCGGCAGCACCTAATGCTTCCGTATAAATAACACCGTGATAAGAAGGGTCGGGTGTATTTAGGATGGCAAATCGATTTTTGTTGGCAACCCAGTCAAATTTACCAGAATCGACAATCATACCGCCAATGGATGTGCCGTGTCCGCCGATATATTTGGTGAGTGAATGCACCACAATATCGGCGCCCAGTTCAAATGGTTTGCAAAGATAGGGTGTAGCAACTGTATTGTCGACAATAACTGGAATGCCATGCCTGTGCGCAATCTCTGAAAGCTTTTGAATATCAACAATATTGCCGGCAGGATTGCCAATAGACTCGCAAAAAATAGCTTTTGTATTGCTATCAATTGCTTTTTCAAATCCAGAAAAATCATCATAAGAAAGCATCCGCACCTCAATGCCTTGTCTTGGCAGTGCGTGTGCAAATAAGTTATATGTCCCACCATAAAGTTGACTTGTACTCAAAATATTGTCGCCTACCTCGCAAATACATTGAATAGCATAGGTTATAGCTGCCATACCTGAAGCCAGTGCCAAGCCGGCTATACCACCTTCCATTGCTGCAACCCGCTGCTCCAATACATCTGTTGTTGGGTTCATGATGCGTGTATAAATGTTACCAGGCACTTTTAAGTCAAATAAATCAGCACCATGCTGGGTGTTGTCGAATGTATAAGAGGTTGTTTGATAGATTGGTACGGCGGCAGCTTTAGTTGTTGTCTCTGATGTATAGCCGTGGTGTAGTGCGATAGATTCAAGCTTCATTATGTGCTCCTCAGCATTGCTATTAGTCGTGTAAACTAGCTTAATACGCTAGCGCTATGGTTGCAAGTGACGTGGTTTACACCAGTTTATATTGCATTAATACTTGCTTCACTTGTTCTGGATTAAATGCTTGGTATGCATGAAAACCAAACGCATTCGCGGCATTGACATTATCAATATTATCGTCAAAAAAGATAATCTCTTCGGCTGGTAGCTGCAGCCCTGTAGCGGCTACCGCAAAGGCTTGGTGTTCTGGTTTAAGGTGGCCAATTTCATGAGACAAAAACAAATGATCCAAACTCTCCGTTAGCCCAGTTGCCTCTACATGTACCCAATGTGCCTGACTTGTATTACTTAAGGCGGCAAGGGTAATATCATCTGGTATGGCGTGGAGCAAATCGAAAGTATTGGGGAAGGTGCCTACTATCCATGTGGCAAAGTTTGCCATAAAAGCATCTGGGCTCAAGTTAATGTTTAAATCTTTGACGATTCGTTCTGCAAACACATCGCTAGAAATTTTGCCTGTTTCATGTGCAATCACAGCGGGAGAGGACATCCAATTTTTATAAATTTCATCATGAGATTGTTGACTGTCTAACAATTTCGCCAGTGAAGGCAATCCATTCAACTCAATAAGTACACCACCAATATCAAAAAGAACAGCTGATATTTTCATATGTATTTGACTTTTTAAATAAAAAATGAGTCATCAATGATTAACCATGTAATCACTGATGACTCATTTTATTGACATAACGTTGTTATACAACGTCTGTTGCTTTACGCTAAGTTGGCGCCAACAATTGCTGCCATTTGCATCATGTCGACAGTTTCGCCTTCTTTGATGTTGGTTAGGTTGGTTACTTTACCTGTTTTACTTGTTGTATTTGTATTTTTAAAGATAGGCAATAATTTGGCATCAGTTACAATGTATTTACCAGCATTTTCAGGTTTGCCATTGACTGATTTAGTTTGTAATTGATTGGCTTTAATGTAGTCCCAGATTTTTTTTGTGATTTCAGTACGTGGAAGTGCATCCGCACCACACAACGCTGCCAATTCGCTTTTCATTTTGACTGGAACTGCTAAACCTTTTGCTTCTGCCATTTTAATTCCTTTTTAATATGATTAAATGAATAAATATTACAAGGCTTATTATGCCTCATATCTTAATAAGAGCGCTTATTATGCACTGCCTTTGCATGCATCCCAAATAAATTTTTAGATAATTTTTAATCTAAATCACCCGCTTTTGATACTAAGGCTAAAAAGCATTTGATTCGTAAACGTTTTTTAACTATAATCACGGCCTTACATAAACCTTGCCACACCACAAAGCAATTGTTGATTGCTGCCTTACATGAAAGGGCTGGATGGGTGGCTTTAACCACAAGGAGATTTCATGCGTCACTACGAAGTAGTATTTATCGTGCATCCTGATCAAAGCGAGCAAGTGCCTGCAATGATTGAGCGTTATCGCACCATGATTAGCGGCAACAAAGGCACTATTCACCGTTTAGAAGACTGGGGCCGTCGACAATTGGCTTACCCAATCAACAAAATTCATAAAGCACATTATGTGTTAATGAATATCGAGTGTGATCAAGAGACATTAGCAGAGTTAGAGCTGGGCTTTAAATTTAATGATGCCGTCATGCGTCATTTAACTTTTAGCACAAAAACAGCGGTAACTGAGCCTAGCCCAATGATGAAAGAAGAGAAATCTAAATCAGTATTGAGCGGTGATTCAGCAAAAGAAGCGCCTGCGACAGAAGAGGCGACAGCAGAGTAGAAGTGAATAAGCTGGCAATAAGCGGGGAAGTGACTCAGATTGAGGCTTTACGTTATACACCAGCAGGTTTGCCGTTGTTGAGTTTTGTGATTAGCCATGTTTCAGAAGCTATTGAAGCTGGCTTAAAGCGTAAAGTAGAATGTGAAATAAAAGCGGTTGTAATTGGTGATTTAGCTAAAACCAACATTCAACTAGGTACCACACTACGCGCACTAGGATTTTTGGCAAAGCGTAGCGCAAAAAGCACACAATTGGTATTGCATATAAAGAATATTGAACTGATATAACAGGCTTAATTTAATAAACTAAATTAAAGTGGTTATCTAAACGAAAAAGATTAGGAGTTAGACATGGCAAGAGATATGTATAAACGCCGCCGTTACTGCCGTTTTAGTGCAGAAGGCATTAAAGAAGTGGATTATAAAGATGTGGATTTGCTGAAAGATTTTATTTCAGAAAATGCAAAAATTATTCCAGCGCGTATGACTGGCACAAAAGCTAAATACCAACGTCAATTAACCTCAGCAGTTAAACGTGCACGTTTCTTAGCGTTGTTACCATACACTGATAAACACCCAGGCTAAGGAGAATAACAATGGAAATTATTTTATTAGAAAAAGTAGCTAATTTAGGCGCATTGGGCGATATCGTAAAAGTAAAAGATGGTTTCGGCCGTAACTTTTTGATACCACAAGGTAAAGCAAAACGTGCAACTGAATCAAACAAAGCTGAATTTGAAGCGCGCCGTGTAGAATTAGAGAAGCAACAAGCAGATATTTTAGCGGCAGCTAAAGCGCGTGCGGATAAACTAGCTGGTCAAACTGTTGAAATCGCACAAAAAGCAGGCGAAGATGGTCGCTTATTTGGTTCAGTGACTAATCATGATATTGCTGCTGCATTAACAGTGGCTGGTACTGAAGTGTCTAAATCAGAAGTGCGTTTACCTAACGGTTCACTTAAAGCAGTTGGTGAATTCCCAGTAAGTATCGCTTTGCACCATGATGTGGTTGTTGACATCACGGTTAAAGTGATTGCTGAAGCGTAATTTTTCATCTCTCATCAAAAAAGGCGACTGAGGTCGTCTTTTTTGTTGTCTGTGCTTTGTGAGAGTCACTTATTTATGCCGTATAATCATACGTTATGGCTGATGAACAACTAGATGCATTAAAACTTCCCCCACACTCCATTGAGGCGGAACAGTCCGTTATTGGTGGCTTATTGCTTGAAAATGAAGCCTTAGATAAAGTCGCTGATATTTTAAATGCAGATGACTTTTATCAGCACGATCATAAAACTATTTATCAACATATTGCACGGTTAATAGAACGTAACCGTCCTGCTGATATTGTTACCGTGGCAGAATCTTTAGAAAACACGGCAGAACTAACTGCTATCGGCGGCATTGCTTATCTAGGCTCGCTGGCTCAAAACACGCCAACAGCAGCGAATATACGTCGTTATGCCGAAATCGTCCGCGAACGGGCAGTGATGCGTAAACTAGTCACTGTTGGTTCTGATATTGCAGGTAGCGCTTTTAATCCGAATGGCCGTGATGCACAGCAATTATTAGATGAAGCTGAGGCTAAGATTTTTCAAATTGCTGAAAGTGGTAATAGAGATAATCAAGGATTTCAAGACATTAAAGCGCTATTGCCACAAGTGGCAGAAAAAATTGACGAATTATTTTCCCGTGAAGATCAAAGTGAAGTGACGGGTATCCCAACGGGTTTCGCTGATTTAGATAGAATGACTTCAGGCTTGCATGGTGGCGATTTGATTATTGTGGCAGGTCGCCCATCAATGGGTAAAACTGCTTTCTCTATCAATATGGCGGAGAATGTAGCTATCGACACCGGCTTGCCAGTCGCTATCTTTTCCATGGAAATGGGGGCAACACAGCTTGCTACAAGGATGATTGGCTCTATTGGTCGCTTAGACCAACATCGCATGCGTACCGGTCGTTTAGAGGATGAGGACTGGGAGAAGCTGACCACTGCGCTAGGCAAACTTAATGAAGCGCCAATTTTTATTGATGAAGGCGCTGGATTAAGTAGCTTTGATGTGCGCGCAAGGGCACGACGTTTGCATCGTCAAACTGGAAAATTAGGCCTTATTGTGGTCGATTACTTACAATTGATGGCAGCGCCTGCAGGAACGCGCACTGAGAATAGAGCAACGGAAATTTCCGAAATTTCGCGTTCGCTCAAAGCATTAGCGAAAGAGTTGGATGTGCCTGTAGTGGCTCTATCGCAGCTAAATCGTGGTCTTGAGCAACGGCCTGATAAACGTCCAGTAATGAGTGATTTACGTGAATCGGGCGCGATTGAACAAGATGCAGATTTGATTTTGTTTATTTATCGTGATGAAGTATATAACCCAGATAGTACAGACAAAGGCACAGCAGAAATTATTATTGGCAAGCAACGTAACGGTCCAATTGGTCGGGTTAGGTTGACCTTTATTGGGCAACACACGCGCTTTGAAGATTTTGCTAATGCTGACTATATGACAGATGACTAGCCATGCGACCGATTCAAGCAACCGTATCGACTAGCGCCTTACAACATAATCTTAATATTGTGAGGCAGCATGCCCAAGCGGCCAAAGTGATGTCGGTTGTGAAAGCCAATGGATATGGGCATGGTTTGATGAATGTCGCACATGCTTTGGCTAACACAGACGCATTTGCAACACTCAATTTATCTGAGGCGATTGACTTGCGTGAAGCAGGTTTTGAACAGGATATTCTGCTGCTAGAGGGGGCTTTTGACGAAGAGGAATTGCGTATAGCAGCTAGCTTTAAAATTAGTGTGGTAGTTCATAGTGCTATTCAAGCTAATTTATTGCAAAGCATAACGCTATCAAGACCAGTTAATATATACCTAAAAATGAATACGGGTATGAATCGCTTAGGTTTTAGGCCATGCGATTATTTATCTATTTATCAACAGCTAAATGATTGTAAAAATGTTAGACACATCACGTTGATGACTCACTTTGCAACTGCTGATGAGGAGCAGGGTATTGCTGAACCGCTCACCCGTTTTAAAGAGACGATAAAATCACTTAATGCGCCAGTTTCTTTAGCCAATTCAGCCACCATTCTGAGATATCCAGAAGCTCATGCTAATTGGGTGCGTCCAGGTATCATGCTCTACGGAGCAACACCAGTCAGCGGCACACCCGCCACTGCCTATGATTTAAAACCAGTCATGCAACTCAGTGCAAAAATAATTGCAATTCAAACACTGGCGATTGGTGAAAGTGTTGGTTATGGTGCAAGATTTACCGCTACAAAAGAGACCCGTATTGGCGTTGTTGCCTGTGGTTATGCCGATGGTTATCCGCGCCATGCGCCCAATGGTACGCCTATTGCTGTAAATGGGCGACTAACGCAGACACTGGGTCGCGTTTCTATGGATATGCTCTTTTGTGATCTGACTGATATGCCTGAAGCTGATATTGGCGCTCATGTTGAACTATGGGGCACTACAGTGCCAGTAGACGCCGTTGCTGAAGCAAGTGGCACTGTAGGCTACGAGCTGCTTTGTGCAGTCGCGCCGCGTGTGCCCATCATGGTGGTTGCCTAATATGGCAAAAGCAAAAAGTGTCTATATTTGTACTGAATGTGGTACAAGCGAGCCCAAATGGCAAGGTCAATGCCCGGGTTGCATGGCTTGGAACACTTTAGTTGAAAGTGTAGCAGAAACAGCAAGCACCAATCGTTACGCTAACAAATTTGAAGGCTTGGCAAGCACTGGCCAATTACAAAAATTAAGCGCAGTAGAAGCTGCTGATATCGAACGCCAGCCAACCAGTATTGCGGAATTTGATCGCGTTTTAGGCGGCGGCTTAGTTGAGGGAGGCGTTATTCTTATTGGTGGCGACCCTGGTATTGGTAAATCAACCTTACTATTACAAGTGCTGTGTCATTTGGGTAAAACCAGTCAGGCTATTTATGTCAGCGGGGAAGAGTCTCCACAACAAATTGCCATGCGCGCTAAGCGATTGGGATTGGACGCAAGTGAAATCGACTTGCTTGCTGAAATTAATTTAGAAAAAATATTGGCGACCCTGCAATCGCATCAGCCTAATATTGCTGTGATTGATTCGATACAAACAGTCTATTCCGAAGCGCTACAATCTGCACCAGGCTCCGTGGCACAAGTCAGAGAATGTTCTGCACAATTGACCCGTCTAGCTAAACAATTTGGCATTACTGTGATATTGGTTGGACATGTCACAAAAGAGGGTACTCTAGCTGGCCCACGCGTGTTGGAGCACATTGTTGATACAGTGCTGTATTTTGAAGGTGATCAGAACTCCTCTTTTAGGTTGATTCGAGCTTTTAAAAATCGGTTTGGCGCGGTCAATGAGCTTGGTGTATTTGCGATGACAGAAAAAGGTTTAAAAGAGGTCGCTAATCCATCCGCTTTATTTTTATCACACCATGAACAACAAGTTGCAGGTAGTTGCATTACAGTGACTATGGAAGGTACCCGTCCATTATTGATAGAAATTCAAGCATTAGTCGATGAAAGCCATGCGCCAGCACCAAAACGCTTATGTGTTGGTTTGGAGCAAAATCGTTTGGCGATGTTATTGGCTGTTTTGCACCGTCATGCTGGTGTTGCCTGTTTTGATCAAGATGTTTTTATCAATGCTGTTGGTGGCGTTAAAATTAGCGAGCCAGGCGTTGATTTGGCTGTATTAATTTCGATTTTTTCCTCTTTAAAAAACAAACCATTAGCAGATAAACTGATTGTATTTGGTGAAGTTGGATTGGCAGGCGAGGTACGTCCTGTACAGGGCGGTTTAGTGCGTTTAAAAGAGGCAGCTAAATTGGGTTTTACCAAAGCGATTGTACCCAAAGCCAATGCACCTAAAACAAAGATTCCGGGTATAGAAGTGATTGCTGTTGATCGCTTAGATCAGGCGCTCAATCATATTCGCAACAGTTAATCAATAAAAGAAGCCGCCTTTATACCACTTCTTATTGCCCCTTCAATCGTGGCTGGATAATCGCCAGCGGTATAGTCGCCTGCTATCAATAAGTTAGGATAAGCTGTGATATTGGTCGGTCTGGCTAAAGCAACATCACAACTAAATGTGGCGCGTTTTTCTGTAATGACTTTATACCAAATTGGCTGTATTAATTGTGGGAATAATTGCTTCAACTCATCGGCTATTTGCGCTGCTAAAGCGTCTTGTGTTTGCTTGAAAGGCATATGCGCGCTAATTATCACAGCAATTAATCCTTTTTGATCGCAGATCTGACCCCTATCAAATATCCATTGGCTTAGGCTATTCACCATGCCGATCATCGGTTCCGGTAATGAAATGTGATGTTTGTATTGCAAATAAACGGTAGTAATAGGCCGATAACTAAAATGCTCAGTTAGCCGACTTAGTTTGGGCAAGGTCTCGGTAAAGTTTTTTAATTGATGCGGCCCACAGGCCAAGATGACTGTTTTAAATACATAGGCTTGCTTTTTGGTTTGCAGTTCATAACCAGTATCAGTTGCAATAATATTGTTAATAGCGCAATTAGCAACGACTTTACTACCATTTTGCTGCAAATAGTCTGCAATGGGATGACTCATTAAAGTACTTAAATCGGTTTTAGCAAAAATCAGATCGGCATCATGTTGTTGCTGCGCAAAACTATCACGTAAAACACATAAGAATACTTGCGCACTAGCTTGACTCAGCGGTGTATTAAGCGCGGCCAGACACAGCGGCTCCCATAAGCACTTAATTAAGACGGCTGATTGGCGATGTGTGGTTAAAAAAGTAGCTACAGATTGGTCATGTTTGAGTGTAAAGCGGTTTAAACGCATCCACATCATGCAACGGATAGCTGATAGTTTCTCTTTGATTGATATGCCTTGCGTGGTTAATAGCCCATATAAAATATGTAATGGCGCTGGTAACAGAGGATTGGTCTTTAGGGAAAAGTTTAAATCGCCGGTTAAATCTTTAACTTGTAAGCTAAGAGGTAAGCGCATTAACACTTTTGACTCTGTCACGCCAACTATCTTTAATAAGCTAAGCGTTTCACGATAGGCGCCCAATAAAATATGCTGGCCGTTATCTAGTCGCAAGCCGTTAAAATCCATCCCGCGCGCACGGCCACCCAAGCTTGGCGCTGCTTCAAATAGGGTTACAGATTGACCTTGCTGCGTTAGCTTGGCGGCTGCGGCCAAACCGGCTATGCCACCACCAACAATAGCAATGCTAGGCATATTTATAATACGCTTTAAGCGCCAGTAGTAACTTTCTCAATGGCGGAATAGCAATTTTATGCGTCAATACATTTTCAGCGCCATCCGCTTTAATTTCACGCAATAGGGTGCGGTAAATCGCAGCCATCATGAGTCCTGGCAATTGTTGTTTGGCATCTTCATTGGGTAATTGTTTGAGGGCTTTGTCATAAAATCGCTCTGCGCGCTCAAGCTGAAACTCAATGAGCGCTTTAACTTCATTTGTTTTACGACTATTTAAAATATCTTCTTCAGTGACTTTGGCTTTTGCGAGTTCATCCAAAGGTAAATAAATGCGACCTCTACGTGCATCTTCGCCAACATCACGGCTGATATTCGTCAGTTGGAACGCCATGCCTAAATCATGCGCAAATTTAAGTGTATTACGATTTTGGAAGCCAAATATTTGCGCGCTAAGTAAACCGACGACGCTAGCAACACGATAGCAGTAGAGTTGTAACTGTTTAAAGTCTTCATAGCGATTAAACTGTAAATCCATTTCCATACCATCAATAATTTCTAAGAAATGCTCTTTGGCTAAGTCAAATTGTTTAATCACCGGTTGCAAAGCAAAACTAACCGGATGTTGCGGTTTATCAGCATATAAATTTTCTATTTCCGTTTTCCACCAATTGATTTTGGTTTGCGCTACGTTGTAATCCGTGCATTCGTCAACAATATCGTCGACTTCGCGACAAAAAGCATAAAGCGCAATCATGGCTTCACGTTTTGGTTTAGGCAAAAAAATAAAACTCACTGTAAAGCTAGAGCCGCTTTTTTTGGTTTTGTCTTTACAATATTGCTGAGGTGTCATGTAGTTTTAATATTTCAAATGAATGCTTTTAGAAAAATATAAGGCCAATCCCAGGCTTTCACAGTAGGGCGGCGGTTAAAAATATCACCATTCACTTTTTTTAACTTACGAATAATCGTTTCTCCGCCGCCGATAATTAACCGCATTTCTAACCCCATGCGACCTGGTAAGATCCGAGCGAGAGGCTTACCTTTTTGTAACATGATTTCTGCACGCTCAATATTAAATTGCATGAATTGTACCCAGTTCTGATTCATTTCTTTGTTTGCAATTTGTTGTTCGGTAACGCCAAATTGTGCCATTTCATCTAAGCACAGATAGAGGCGACTTTGATGAGCATTTGCATCATAATCAATGGCAATATCTTGATAAAAGTTAATCAGTTGTAGCGCACTACATACGCAATCTGAATAAGTGAGGTTTTCAGGCGTAGCCTTGTTAAACAGATATAGTAATAGTCTGCCAATAGGATTGGCTGAACGGTTACAGTAATCTAGCACTTCATCAAAATTTGCATAGTGCGTTTTTGTAACATCTTGTTTGAATGCATCTAATAAGTCGTAAAAAGGAGCTAATGGCAGCTGATTATCCTTAATCATCTGTGCCAATTCAGTAAAAAAAGCAGAGTTACTATTACCTACGTTGTTAATGATATCGATCTCATCAACATAGTGTTGTAATAGCGCGAGTCTTTCAAATTGTGTCAAATTACCTTCATCAGCAAAATCATCTGCACATCGCGCAAAATGGTATATCAAGGCAATTGGGTAACGTAAACGCTTGGGCAAAACAACAGAAGCAACGGGAAAGTTTTCATAATGCTGTTTGGCAAGTACAGTATGATCAGGGGCTTGTAAAATGGGTTTATTCGCACGCATAGATGAAGTATGCCATAGAATATCGCTATGCTACAGCGCTTACAGGCGATAGAATAAACAAAATTTGAAGGATTAATATGATAGGCATTATTGGCGGAACTGGTCTCACACAACTGGCAAATTTAGAGGTAGTTAGGCGCCAGATTGTGCGTACGCCATATGGAGACGCCTCGCAACCGCTGGTATTTGGCAAAATTAGCGGTCACGATGTTGTGTTTCTTGCACGACATGGAGGTGGGCACACGATACCGCCACATGCGATTAATTATCGCGCCAATATTTGGGCTTTGGATTCAGTGGGTGTAACACATTTATTGGCGGTGGCAACGGTAGGCAGCATAGATACCGCTTTGTTACCAGGCGATATCGTACTACCTAACCAAATTATTGATTACACCCATGGTCGAGATAATTCTTATTGTGATGGTATAGAACGGCCTGTCATGCATATTGATTTTACACATCCTTATACAGCGTCTTTACGAGACATTTGTAAGCAAGCTGCAGCAAATATTCAACTAGCCATACATGATGGCGGTGTTTATGCTTGCTCACAAGGCCCTCGGCTTGAAACAGCTGCAGAAATTAATCGCTTAGAAGGCGATGGTGCAAGCTTGGTGGGAATGACAGGCATGCCTGAAGCTGCATTAGCAAGAGAGCTTAATCTGCATTATGCGGCTATCTGTCCAGTCGCCAATCATGCTGCTGGCAGAGGTGAGAGTGAAGAAGAAATTCAATATGAAATGATGATGAATCGATTGGCTGAGACCATGGAAAAAGTACGTGCATTGATTAGCGAGGCAGTTAAACTACACAAAAAGGTTGTCCAATGACCGTACGCACTGTTTTGCGCATGGGAGAGCCTTTGTTGCTAAAGCGAGCACATGAAATAACCAATTTCGATACCCCTGAACTGCATACATTAATCCAAGATATGGAAGATACCATGGCAGATATGCATGGTGCTGGTCTAGCAGCACCGCAAATTGGTGTGAGTTTGCGACTGGTTATATTTGGTAAAAAAGATGGTGATGAGACAAAGAATGTACGTTATCCAGATGCTGATGACGTACCCTATACAGTTTTACTTAATCCAAAGCTAACTGTTATTGGAAATGAACAAGAAGATGGTTGGGAGGGCTGCTTGTCGGTTCCTGGCTTACGAGGTGTTGTACCGCGGTATACAAATTTAAACTATAGTGGTTTTGACCCATACGGAAATCCAATTGAGAGAACAGTGAGCGGCTTTCATGCGCGAGTAGTACAACACGAATGTGACCACCTTGATGGCATACTTTATCCAATGAGAATGAAAGATTTAACAACTTTTGGTTATCTGGATGTTATTTTTCCCAGCCAGTCGCTTCCATAAAGACATTTCTTTGGTATAATCTCGCCTTCATTAGGAAGAGTGGCAGAGCGGTTTAATGCTACAGTCTTGAAAACTGTCGTGGGTTCACGCCCACCGTGAGTTCGAATCTCACCTCTTCCGCCAGAATTTAAAAGCCAGTGTTAGCGTTTAGCGACACTGGCTTTTTTATTAATGACACTTTGGTTTGGGCTAGGGTTTGCTTTAGTCATATCAAGAAATTAGCAATCTTCACCCAACCGCTGACGAAAGTTTTCTAGTTTGGCTTCATAGTCTTCTGCATCACCAAAAGCTAAAAAGCTACTATAGCGTTGATGGCTTCCAATAACATGATGTGCGTGTTTAATAGGGCAAAAATATTGCTCAGTTCTCCCCACAATTTCAGTGACATAAGCAATCATTCCGCTACCATATGCGCAATAAGTGCAATGAAATTTTTCTATAAAATTGAGATACTGAAGCTGATGTCTATCGTAAAATATATAATCTTTTCTCTTTACTTTCTTGATGCCGTAAATTGGAAAGCAAGTTAGTTGGTAAAAGCTGATAAAAAGATCAGCAATCAATAATGGAACAATCATGCTGTAAATAATGGGTCCAGTGATTAAGTTTTGCGGTCGATTAGTAACAAGCCAGCGAAAGAAGCTTGTTTTTAACTGCTGATGTGTTTGTTTAATCGATTCTTCAAATTCAATACGTTTACCTTTGATTTGAAATGAGATGGTGGATTGCTGTTCTTTTAATGCAATGCGAAGCTCATCTTCCAGTGTTGATATTTGACCCAATAGCTCACGAATATGATTGTTCATACATTCTCCACGATATTATCTTTAAATACTGTCTTACGACAGATTAACAGATTCTAGATAATCTGGAATGTAGGTTTCCCAATCCAACTGTTCTTTAATCTTTAAGCGGAGTGCGTCGGCTGCAACTGGTTCACCATGGGTGATAAACGTGCGTGTTGGTGGTTGTTCAAAATGCTTGAGCCAAGTCAGGATTTCATTAGCATCGGCATGCGCAGACAAGCTATTGATTGAGGTGACTTCAGCGTGTATGGGCACATACTCACCGTGAATTTTGATTGATTGAGCACCATCTATCATCGCGGCACCACGTGTGCCACCCGCTTGGAAACCGGAAAACAGAATGGTGTTGCGAGCGTCTGGTGCAAATGCCTTAAAGTGATGAATAACTCTACCACCTGTTCCCATGCCGCTACCAGCGATAATAATCATGGGTTCTTTACGTAAATTCAGCTGTTTAGAGCCCTCTACGTCAGTGATTACTTTGGCAGTTCTGCACAACGCAGCTGATTGCTCAACAGTTAAATGATGATCATCTGGGTGATTGTCAAAAATGGCTGTAGCTTCCTCCGCCATTGGGCTGTTTAGATAGACGGGCAAATCATCAGGAATAATATTTTGCGATTTGAGTAAATGAATGGAGTACAACAGCGTTTGAGTTCGCCCTACAGCAAAGCTTGGAATAATCACTTTACCGCCACGTTGAATCGTGCGATTAATCACATCAGCTAACTTGACCAGTGGATCTTCCGTTTCATGAATACGATTGCCATAAGTGGACTCTATTACAAGATAATCTGCATGTTTGACAATGGCTGGCGGTTTCATGATGAGATCGTTTTGTCTGCCTAAATCGCCAGAGAATAAGATAGATTGTTCATCGCTATTAATATTGACCATAGTTGCACCAAGAATATGCCCTGCAGGTAATAGATGAAAGCGCAATGACTTACTCAACGATTGCTCTTTATAAAGTTCAACCGTTTGTAGCAACTGTAAGCTGCGGATAGCATCGTCTGGTGTATATAAAGGCAGGGCGGGCTTGTGTTTAGATATAAGATGTTTATTCAGATAAGTCGCTTCCTGCTCTTGTAGCCTAGCACTATCCATCAGCAACACTTCACATAAATCGCGCGTGGCAGATGTGCAGTAAACGGGTCCTTTAAAACCGTTTTTAACCAATAATGGTAAATAACCAGTGTGATCAATGTGGGCGTGCGTCAGAATCACTGCATCTATATTTTTAGGGTCGATAGGCAAGGGCTTCCAATTGCGTAAGCGTAGTTGTTTAAAGCCTTGAAACAGACCGCAGTCGATTAAGATATTTTTGCCAAGATGCCGAAGTAAATATTTTGAACCAGTTACTGTGCCGGTGGCGCCTAAAAATTGGAGTTGGAATTTTGACTGAGTCATATTGTTGTGTGATGTATCTTTCATTTTCTTTTGGATAGAAGAGCGCTAAAAATTGTGTTTACATTGAGCGCCCATCATTTAATTTTATTATCTTAACAAACAAAAGTACTACAACCCTAGCGCTATGTTTTGTTCGGCGATAATCCAGTAATGGCATGGGGACTGTCTAAATGCATCTGCTTCTGCCAATTCATAGGCAGCAATTTGAATTAATCGATGCAGTTCAACAGTATAAGCAACAGGAAATGATTGATGAAGGCTTACGGCTGTATTGTCTGATTCAACACTGTTTACCGTTTTGTTAGGCATGATAGCTAATCACTAGCTGATTCTTCAGGCCATAAAAACACAACGCGCTCATGCTTATTTTTGTTTATCTTAATATTTGTCGACTTGAGGACACGACGAAACTCAGCCGAAATTTGATAGCTTCCGATTGGCAAATCAGCTAATAAAAAAGGACCTTCCGTCACTACGTCTAGTACCAAATTGTCTTTTGCATCTTTAATTTTGATTTTCACATCTGCGATATAGTTTTCTTTTTCATACGTTGCAGATTTTTGCACCAACACCACCTCAAGTGGATAGTCTTTGGCCATTCGCTTCATTTGATTGGCACTATCTATGCACGTGCCACCTGTGATATAGGTAATGTTACCTTGTTTGATAGCTTTTGCAGATAAGGTTGAATCTAGGCTACATCCTTCCTCATTACTTGAAGGACTAATATTATCGAGTGCAGCCGGCGGCACTTCATCGGCTAATACAGCTAATGGGCAGACTAGACTGGCGATCATGATTGATAGTACATATAACAGCTTCAGTTTCATGCGTATGATCCTTCACGGTTTAGTCATCATTAATTGCTAAACACAATCCTGTTTTTTTAAAAAGTAATGCCTTACAATAATTTTATCTTACAGCGTAATACATCGGTTAAATATGCGTGCAAACACGTAAGGGCTAACCCTTATATATCCGTTATGTATATGTATAAATAAAAGACGAAGTATAATCAATTTAATATGTTTGTTAAGCCATGCTGACAGATGGATACTCAATAGTTAATCTTTAAGCTGAGGATAAATTTGCTCCGTTCATTTGAAAGTTTACGTTTTCCTGTATTTTTTAATGCCATAGCTGACGCCATGCTATTGGTCAATAATGAAGGGCAGGTCGTTTTAGCCAATGATTCAGCACAAAAAATGCTCGGCTATACCGCGGATGAGTTGATCGGTATGAACGTGGAGATGTTAATGCCAGCATCCTATCGCACACACCATACGCAACTCAGACGTGGCTTTTTTAATCATCAAGAAAAGCGCGCAATGGGGAATGGAAAAAACCTCGTTGTGCTGACACAACAAGGTCAAGAATTACCAGTGGATATTGGTCTAAGCCCATTGGTATGCGAGGACGATGCGTATGCCTTGGTTACCTTCCATATGACTGAAAAACAAATATGGGCAGAGGCGTCTTTAAAAGCAAGTGAAGAACGTTTGCGGCTGGCTAAATTATCGGCAGGCTTGGGCGTTTTTGATATTGATTTGCTCAGCAATACCGTTGCCTTTGATGCTCATATTCAAGATTTTTTTGATTTCCCACACAATAACAGTGTTAGTTATCACCACTTTATTGAAGCGATTGATGCGGCTGATCGGGCGAAATGGCAAACCATCTTTGATCGCGCTATTCAAATGGAAAGCGAGCGTGTCTATCAGCTTGAGTTTCGCATTCACAACGAGACCAATAAGCCTAAACGATGGCTACATGCTTCTGGTAAGGTTTTTTTTAATGATCATGTTGCCGTGCGCATGCTGGGTGTTGTACACGATGTGACTGAACGTATATTGTTGCAGCAGTCGTTAACTGAGCAACGCATAGAGTTAGAAACACTCGCAAAAACACAAATAGCGATTCAAACAGCATCGGCAATCGCACATGAGATTAACCAACCTTTAGCAGCCATCTCAGCCTATAGCGAGGTTGCATTATATGCATTACAAGCAAGCGATATTGATAAAGACAGGTTAAATCGTAGTCTTACAGGCTGCGTGGCACAAGCGCAGCGCGCAGGTAAAAGTCTACATGAGCTTATGGAGTTTTTTCATAAAGGTGAGATTGAAGCGTTACCAATTGATTTGAACGGGGTGATCCAAGAGGCTGTCAATATTACGCAACATAGTGGCTATGGAGAATTTCAATCAAGCTTACATTTAGAGCCTGATTTGCCACCTGTTTTAGCCAATCGAACCCAGCTGCAGAAAGTCATTGTTAATCTCTTGCGCAATGGTATTGAGGCGGCGCATCTTGCAGGCATTTCAGTTGCAAAGATTCAAGTATCACTTCGTACGCATTCACAATCCAATATGGCAGAGGTGATTATTCAAGATAATGGCCCGGGACTCACGCCCGAAGTGCAGCAGCGTATTTTTGAACCTTTTTTTACCACCAAATCACAAGGTATTGGCATGGGGCTAACAATTAGCCGGTCATTAATAGAAGCATGTGGTGGTCAGCTTTGGTTTGATGCCAATAGCGCTAGTGGCGCCAGCTTTCATTTAACCTTGCCTTTTGCCATAAACTAAGCGTTAATAAAATAATGACAACGACTATATTTATTATTGATGATGATCCTGCAATAAGGGATGCCCTTTCAATGATGATAGAGCAAGAGGGTTTTCAAGTAAAAGCTTTTGATGGTGGGGCGACATTTCTTGCCGATTATCAGCAAGAGGTGCTGGGTTGTGCAATTATTGATGTCCGCATGCCAAACATGAGTGGTTTAAGTTTGCAAAAAGAAATGATCAATCGTCAAATTTTATTACCAATCATTTTTTTAACTGGTCATGGCGATATACCAATGAGTGTCAATGCGATTAAGTCGGGTGCTATTGATTTTTTAACAAAGCCAGTAACCAGAGAAAAGCTTCTTGCATCCATTCGTCCTGCCATTATTGAAAGTAAAAAGAAGTTATCACAAGCTGCTTGTGAAAAAGAAGCACAATCCCTTGTTAACAGCCTAACTGAGCGTGAGCGTGAGGTGATGGTGCTAGCCATCAATGGTTTCCCTAATAAAGAAATTGCACGCCGCTTAGCGATCAGTCACCGCACGGTAGAAATTCATAAATCCAAGATTATGCATAAAACAGGCGCTATTAATTTGCTAGATTTGGCCAGCATTGCAAGAGAAGGGGGTTGTGAAAGTTAGTGTATATTATTCAATTTATGGCATTCAATTGGTTTTTCAACAACAAGCATCTGCTCAACAGACCTAATCCTTATGCCTGAATAACGAATCATTTATACGTGTTTGAGCGGATTACTGCCTGCTTAAATTATTGATATTGTAAAAGATAACCAAGCTTATAAACACCGATAATAGATGCGTATAGATGAGAATAGAGTTGAATGTCATGAATGTTTTTGAAGCTATTTTGGGCATGAGGTCTGTTAGAGATTACACCTCTGAGCAAGTGGATGCAAAGAAAGTGCCTAGTTTAATTGAGGCTGCAGCGATGGCGCCGACAGCGACCAATCGAGAAGCATGTGCATTTACTATTATTCAAGATGTAGCCTTGTTGCAACATTTGTCAGATTTAACCAAATTATTATTTAGCAAACACCCTCAACATCATCATTCGTCTGAACTGGATCATTTTATTAAGCCCGAATTTAATATTTTTTATGGGGCCACTACATTAATCATTATTTGTGTCAATAAAGATAAACCAAGAGCTGTAGCTGATTGTTGGTTGGCGGCCGAAAATGTAATGCTGGCTGCATTTGCGATGGGCTTAGGATCTTGTGTGGCTGAATCTGCCTTGTTAGCCTTGAATGATAAGCAACAAAAAATAAACCTCGGTATTGCTGACGAATTTGAAGCTATTGTGCCTATTGTTGTTGGTTATGCAAACGCTCATACAGTTCCAACTCGTCGAAAAAGGCCTTTCATTTTAAATTGGTTCAAGACCAACATTGCCTGATAAGAGAAGGAGAAGGTGTGATGTACAAACGCATTTTGTGTCCAATTGATGGTAGTGTGACATCAAACAGAGGCTTGCAAGAGGCCATCCATTTAGCAAAAAATCAGCATGCCAAGCTCAGATTTATCCATGTCATTGATAACTATGTGCCGATTATGGAGGCAGAGGATGGTTTAATGGCAGTTAACGTCTCTGCAGAATTAAAAAAAAATGCAACCAATGTGATTAACAACGCAACGCTCATGGCTAATAGTGCTGGAGTAGAAGCTGACGCTGTAATTGCTGAAATATTTGGTGGTCGTCCTGCAAAAGAAATGATTAAACAAGCAGAAAGCTGGCCTGCGGATATTATTGTAATGGGCACACATGGACTGCGTGGGTTTAGTCGAATCATTTTAGGTAGTGATGCTGAACATGTTGTGCAGGCAAGTGCTGTGCCTGTGATGTTGGTGAATGCAGGAGAACACGTAAGCAAACGCTAATAACAACAAAAGTATAGGCGCTCAGTAATAAACGCGTGTTGTCATTGACGCGAGCAGCCTCATGAGCGATTGGCACGGTATAAGTGTTAAAACGTACATCTTATTATGGGTAAAGCTGATAGGATCAAATATTATTGATTTTACAATTGGAGCACATCATGGCAAATAATGACAAGAAGTTAATTAAAGACATCAAAATTGTGATAGCAGATATTGAATTAGTCTTGAATGATATTAAGGATAAAACAGCAAACGAGTTTACAGAAATCAATACGACGTTAGTAGAAAAGCTAGCGCTAGCGAAAGAAAAGCTGATTGATTCAGAACAAGACCTGTTAAATAAAGAACAAATTGCTGTAGAAATGACAGATGCTTATGCGCGCAGAAATACATGGAAGTTGGTGATGATAGCCGCGCTAATAGGTTATTTAATTGGGTATACCGTCCATTAAGCATTATGAAATAAACTTAAACGATATAAACGTAAACGATATAAAATTAAAACTAAGTGCAGGCGCGTATTTTTCAGGTAATTATTTTAAGATAAGCTTTTATTGGTTCAATTAAATCGTGCATAAAATTTAATTGACAATAAAAACTACTCAAGGAGAACTGATATGCCTAAAGTGCAATATTCTATTCACTGCATTGTTGCTGCCACCGACTTTTCTGCCAATGGCGATTTGGCTGTGATGAGAGCGGCACATATTGCGCAACAACATGGGCAAGCCTTACATTTATTGCATGTTGTTCACCCATTAGATATCTATCCAGAATTAATGCTTACCTTTGATGCCCATTTAAAAGATTATGAACGGTTAAAAAAAGCAAATGGATTGGCAAGTCTTGATGAGTTGGCTATAAAAATTCGAAAAGACTTTGATATCAAAGTAAAGACAGCAACCCGTATTGGCCGCACGCATGTGCAAATTGCTGAGTATGTTGAATCTGTAGGTGCTGATCTACTTGTTGTTGGCTTTCATGGTGAACAAAACGTATTGGATGCCATCATCGGTTCGACAGCATTTAGATTGTTACGTTTAGCGCCTTGTTCGCTATTGATTGTGAGAAACGGCGATATAGTTCCTTATCAACAAGTACTCACTGCAGTTGATTTTACCATTGGCGCCAGTGCTGTCCCCAGAATGGCTTGTGCCGTTGCTACCACAGCCCCAATTGAAGCGTTACATGTTTTTGATTTGAAGCAAGAGACACTTAGCCGCAAGGCAGGAATTAGTCATACAGAGGTGCAACATTACCGTGACAAGGCAACAGAATACGCAGAGGACACACTTGCTAAGCTAGTAGCTGAATTAAATGAAAAGCGCATTTCTAGCAAGGTAATGTATGGTTATCTACCAGAAACTATTTGCGATCGTGCAACAGAGATCAACGCTGATTTGGTGGTACTAGGTAAAAAAGGCAAAAGCAGTCTACAGGAGTTTGTATTAGGTAGCGTGAGTAAGACTGTTGCCAGCATGGTTTCATGTGATGTGCTTTTAACTTAACAATAGTTGATATTTATTCATAAAACCATAAATTTCTTTTGTTAAAATTCAATTAAGTATTTATTTTATAAGCGTTACTTTGTGATGCGTGTCTAACGATTGAGAACAAAATACTAAGGATCAAAAATGTTAAATGACTCACTAAAACGTTCACAACAAGCACTAACCAATATTCACGCTTATTGGCGAGCGTGTAATTATTTAGCTGCTGGTATGATTTACTTATGGGATAACCCATTATTAAAAGAGCCATTAGAGTCTGCACATATTAAACAACGTTTACTTGGGCATTGGGGAGCAAGCCCAGGCTTATCGTTTATTTATGTTCACCTTAACCAATTAATTAACAAATATGATCTTAATGCAATCTTTTTAGCTGGGCCAGGTCATGGTGCGCCCGGCGTTTTAGCACCTACCTATTTGGAAGGAACCTATAGCGAGGTTTATCCAAACAAGGGTGAAAATGAAATTGGATTACGTCAGTTTTTTAAAGAATTTTCTTTCCCTGGTGGGGTCGGCAGTCATTGCACACCTGAGATGCCGGGATCGATTCATGAAGGAGGAGAGCTTGGTTATAGCATTTCTCATGCCTTTGGCGCTGCTTTCGATAATCCAGATTTGTTGGTCGTGGCAGCAGTTGGAGATGGGGAGTCAGAAACTGGGCCGCTAGCGACTTCATGGCATGCTAATAAGTTCCTAAACCCAATTAGAGATGGTGCTGTTTTACCAGTCTTACATCTAAATGGCTACAAAATTAATAATCCGACATTGTTATCGCGCATTTCACATGATGAGCTCAATAATCTTTTTGTAGGCTATGGTTGGACACCCTATTTTGTTGAAGGGGATGACCCTATGGTGATGCATGCAAACATGGCTGAAACGATGGAAAAGTGCGTAACTGAGATTCGTGATATACAAAAACAAGCCCGCACAAGCGGGATAGCGAAAAGACCGCGGTGGCCGATGATTATATTGCGATCGCCAAAAGGATGGACTGGGCCAAAGTTTGTTGATCAGCATAAAGTTGAGGGATTTTGGCGTGCGCATCAAGTTCCACTGGGTAATGTACGTGATAATCCCGAGCATCTTGCACAATTAGAGGCTTGGTTAGCTAGTTATCACCCAGAAGAATTATTTGACGATACTGGAAAATTGCGCCCAGAACTCAAAGCCCTAGCGCCTAAGGGCGTACGTCGAATGAGTGCTAATCCGCATGCTAATGGTGGATTGATTCGCCAAGACTTACGGATGCCAGACTTTACTGAATATGGGGTTCAATTGCCTGGGCCAGCTAAAATTTCTGTTGGAAACACACGACCACTTGGTGAGTTTCTACGTGAAGTGATGCGCAATAATATGCAGAATTTTAGACTGTTTGGGCCCGATGAAAACACATCAAATAAGCTCGATAGTGTGTATGAAGTGAGTAAGAAAATGTGGTTAGCTGACTATCTGCCAGAAGATGAAGATGGCGGTGAGCTTGCGCCAGATGGGCGGGTAATGGAAATGCTATCTGAACATACAATTGAGGGCTGGCTGGAAGGCTATTTGCTGACAGGTCGACATGGTTTTTTCTCCACCTATGAAGCATTTGTTCATGTGATTGACTCAATGTTTAATCAACATGCCAAGTGGTTGGATATGGCTAAATCTGTCCCGTGGCGCGCACCAATCTCATCGTTGAATTTACTCATTACTTCCACCGTTTGGCGGCAAGACCACAATGGGTTTACCCATCAGGACCCAGGTTTTTTAGATATCGTTGTGAATAAAAGCCCGTCAGTGACGCGTATTTATCTGCCTCCTGATGCAAATTGTTTACTTTCTGTCGCCAGTCATTGCCTTAAAAGCACAAACTATATCAATGTGATTGTGGCAGATAAGCAAAAACATTTGCAGTATTTAAATATGGATGATGCGATTAAACATTGTACAAAGGGACTTGGCATATGGGATTGGGCAAGCAATGATAATGGGGCTGTGCCCGATCTTGTGATGGCAAGTGCTGGTGATATTCCAACCAAAGAAGCGCTGGCAGCTGTCATCCTTCTGCGAGAATACTTCCCTGAGTTAAAAATTCGATTTATTAATGTTGTTGATTTATATAAATTAACATCACCTAGCCAACACCCGCATGGCATGTCAGATAGTGAATTTGATAGTCTATTTACCAAAGATAAGCCAGTGATTTTCAATTTTCATGGTTACCCTTGGCTGATACATCGTATGACTTATCGTCGCACTAATCATGATAATTTTCATGTGCATGGCTATAATGAAAAAGGCAGCATCAACACCCCATTAGAATTAGCGATTCAGAATAAGATTGATCGTTTTAGTTTAGTCATGAGCGCCATTGATCTCATCCCTCAGCTTCAAGTAATTGGCGCACATGCAAGAGAGAAGGTGCGTAACCAGCAGATTAATTGTTGTCAATATGCCTATCAACATGGTGTAGATTTACCTGAAGCAGATGAGTGGATTTGGCCATTTTGAATGTATTAACGATCAATTGCGGATCTTCCAGTTTAAAAGCAAGCTTTTTTTCAGAAGATGGCCTTCGGCAAAATTTTCATTATGCGCAGAACAAACACGATCCATCTCATGCGTTTGAGGAAAATCTCAAGCAACTGTTGAATGATTTAGGCGGCAATATCCCCAATATTGTTGGTCATCGGTTTGTGCATGGTGGTGAAGTGACTGACCTTGCTCGATTAGTGGATAAGACTGAGCGTCATCGATTAGAGACTATCATCCCACTTGCGCCACTACACTTGCCCAACAATTTGCTTGGCCTAGATAGTTGCGCTAGATACTTTAACGTGCCTCAAATTGCTTGTTTCGATACCGCTTTCCACAGCACAATGCCTGCTTTAGCAAAGCGTTTACCAATTCCTAACACCCTAGCTATTCATCGCTTTGGGTTTCATGGTCTCAATTACGCATATATTGCAAAAACTTTACCTAAGGTTATCGACGAGATTGCATCAAAAAAAGTAATTGTTGCGCACCTAGGGAGTGGTGCTAGCTTGTGTATGCTGGAAAACTTGAAGTCTATCGATACCACCATGGGCTATACACCTGCAGGCGGTATCGTCATGGGAACCAGAAGTGGTGATTTAGATCCAGGGGTAATGTTGGCGCTAGCTGAACACTATGATCTGCAACAATTAAGAGAAGTGGTATTTAATGAAATGGGCTTGATCGCTCTTTCAGGCGGAGAAAGTGCTGATATGCAACAGCTATTATCGAGTCATACTGATGACGCAAAGTTTGCAGTAGCCTATTTTTGTCAGCAAATAAGAGGAGCAATTGGTGCTTTAGCCAGTAAGGCAGGGGGGGTTGATGCGCTGGTATTTACTGGAGGCATCGGAGAGCATTCGGCAATTATTCGCGAAAACATCTGCAGGCCGCTACACTTTATTGGCATTAAACTGGATAACAAGCTTAATCAATCTGCCGCAACGAGAATCGAATCTAATGACAGCAAGCCCATCGCTATCATCCAGGCAGATGAGGAATTAATGATATGTGATTTATGTTTGCGCACCCAACAATAAGTAAGCATATTACATAACTCAAGGTTGATAGAAGCAGGCGCTTGAGTTGACCTTTTTTTTAAATAAGGCGCGCCTTTCTAATCAATAATATTCAATTGATTAGGTTTAAAACACCCGTTAAGTTGTTGTATAATCTTGCTAGATTATTCAATATGGTCGCATCAGCACATCGCTAGCTAGCGGTTTTTAAGCTATTAACATTTTAAGGAAAAAATAATGAGTCAAATTGTTTTAGAACACAACCCATCCGAAGAAAAATTAAAAGAGCTAGGTGTAGCTAGCTGGTCTATCTGGGATTGCGCACCTTCAAAATTCCCCTTAGATTTTGGCATGACTGAAACGGCATATGTGCTTGAAGGTGAGTTTCACGTTTATCCAGAAGGCGGTGAAAAAGTCATTGTCAAAGCGGGTGATTTGGTTGTATTTCCAAAAGGCTTGAAATCTAACTGGGAAGTTGTTAAACAACTCAAAAAACATTACAAACATTCCTAAGCATTAAATACGTAAAAAGCCTAGCTTTACGCTAGGCTTTTTTATGTGCAAATTATCCAAATAAATACTTATTTAGCATTTGCAAAGTAGCTGGCAATGCCGTGAATGTCTTCATTTTTAAAGTCATGCATCAGTGATGGCTGTGAAACATGATACTCACGCACATCTTTTATTGCAGCGACTAATTCATCATAAGAACGACCATTAAGAGAAGGTGCGTCAGTAGCAATCGTTTTTATGCGATGATCATGACAGCCCGCACAAACCTGTGCTTTTTCTGAGGTAACGGTTTTTGTTTGTTGCTCAGCACAACCCGTTAAAGAAAGTAAAGTTAATCCCAACAAAAAATAGTTCATTATCGCTCCTTAGTGAGTATCGTTTACAAAAAATAGCAGTTAGCCACCGATTTCATTGTTCATCATTAAGTCAATTTGAAAATGTAACAACGGATACGAAAATTATAGCCATTCGTTTATCTGTATCGCTACACGTGCTAACACGTAGTGATTCACGCATATCAATAGCGCTTGCCTTAATTATTGCCGCACTTGAACTAAGCCCGTTTTGGCATACAATAGATCTCTAGTCCAAATAAGGAGCATAAGATGCAAATTAAAGTGGAAAAACCAGATGCAGCAAAATTAGCGTCTTTAGGTGTCAGTCGTTGGCCTATTTGGTCAAAAGAAATTTCTAATTTTCCTTGGGATTATAGTAGTCAAGAAATTGCCTATATTTTAGAAGGAGAGGTCACTGTTACCCCTGTTGGCGGAGCGCCAGTGAGCTTTGGTGCTGGCGATCTTGTGACATTTCCAGCTGGTCTGTCTTGCATTTGGGATGTTAAAAAAGCGTTACGCAAGCACTACCAGTTTGGCTAGTGTTATTGATACGGTCGCTTAGATCTGTATTAATGCTGCTTGTAATTGTGCCAATTTGGTTTTGCTCAGCGGTTTATTTTGTCGATCTGAAATTAAAAAAGTATCTTCGGCACGATTGCCTAATGTGTTGATTTTGGCATGATGTACTTTAATGTCATGTGCAATTAGAACAAAGGCGATGCTGGCCAATAATCCTGGCTGATCGCCTGCAATAATGTCAAACATTTGATAGCTAGTCTCAGGCATAGTATTAAACATCACTTCAGTCGTAATAGGCATATGTTTTACTTGACGATTTAAGCGTCCCTGTATCGGGTTATCGATAGGGCAGGTTGTTAACATTTTATCTCGTAAATTTTCTTCAATATGTTTAATAAGACCTGTATAACTAATTTCAGTGGTGGACTCATCTAGTACGATAAAAGTATTAAGCGCGTAATCGTGATTGGTTGTGTAAATCTTGGCTTGGCCAATGCTATAGCCAATACGGTCAAAGAAATTACAAATGCGCGCAAATAACTCTTGATGATTGCGGGTATAAATCATCACCTCGATACCATCGCCATCGCGACTTAAATGTGCACGTACAATCGGCACCTCTGTAAACACATGCGGTATTAATAATCTGGTTTGCCAAGCGATTTCATTGCTGTTAAATCGTGAAAAATATGCTTCACCTACATTACGCCAAAATGCTTCGTATGCGCTAGGCGATAAGCCATACTTATTCAGCTTTACTCTTGCCTTGTCTTGTCGCTCCGATATGGCATTTTTGACACTAAATGAAGGATCATTAAGCGCTTGTCGTGTCTCTAAAAATAAACTTTCAAGAAGCTTGGCTTTCCAGGCATTCCAAACAGCTGGGCTGGTTGCTCTTATGTCGGCTACCGTAAGCAAATACAGTGCTATTAAGCAAGTTTCGTTTTTCATTAATTTGGCAAATTGCGCAATGACAGCTGGATCTGATAAGTCAGATTTTTGTGCCACTTTGGATAATTGCAGATGCTTCTCGACTAACCAAACCACTAATTTTGTATCTTCTTCTGGTAATTGGTGTAATGCGCAAAAACGTTTTGCATCCATTTTGCCAAGCTCAGAATGATCACCGCCACGCCCCTTGGCAATGTCGTGAAAAATGGCAGCGAGGTAAAGCAAATGCGGCTGCTTAAAGTCGGCAAATAGTTGGCTACATAATGGAAATTCATGCGCTAACTGAGGCTTGCTAAATCGACGTAAATTAGCAAGTAGTTTGAGCGTATGTTCATCGACCGTATACACATGAAATAAATCATGTTGCATTTGTCCAATAATTTTACCAAAAGCAGGAATATATTTGCCTAATACGCCATATCGATTCATACGTCGCATGCTTTGATGAACGCCATATTGTTGTTTCAATATCGTTAGAAATAGCGCTTGGTTTTCTGTCGATTCTCGAAACGCTTTATTAATCAGTTTGGTAGCATCCTGAAGCTGACGTAGTAGCAAAGGGCTAAAACCCTCTAATTCAGGGTGCTGCTGCAACAACAGAAAGCACTCCAAAATCGCACTAGGCTGATTTTGGAATAAATCGGGCGTAACGGCTTCCAACCATTTATTTTGCGCGATAAAACGCTTATTAATAACAGTGCTAGACGCTTTTGCCACGCTTCTAATGGCAAAGGATTTAAGCAAAATCTCATTGATAAGGTTAATATAACGAACACTGCGATAATAGCTTTGCATGAGCTGTTCACTGGCGCGCTTGCTTGGCGTATTAACCAATCCTAGACTGTTTGCTAGATCATTCTGAAAATCAAATAATAATCTGTCTTCTCTGCGTTTTGCTAAGTAATGTAAACGAATACGTAAAGTATTTAAATTACGTTCATGTCGCTTAATCTCACTTAATTCAAATTCGCTAATAACGCCATTTTTAGCCAACTCCAACCAATTATTACCCAGCCCCTGGCTTTGTGCTAGCCATAAAATAGTATGAATATCACGTAAGCCGCCAGGACTTTCTTTGATGTTTGGTTCTAAGCTGTATCCTGTGTCGTTAAATTTAGCATGTCGCTTATTTTGTTCAGCGATTTTTGCATCTAAGAATGCAGCAGCATTTAATTGCTGTTTTATTTCTATGAAAAATTGCGTATAAATGACTTTACTGCCACAAATAAGACGAGATTCAAGTAGATTTGTTTGTACAGTAGCGTCATCAGTTGCCTCACTAATGCATTCCTGTAGTGTGCGAACGCTATGGCCAATATTAAGACCCAAATCCCACAATACACCAACAAGCGCTTCTACTTTTTTATTTTGTGCAGCAGACGCGTTGTCTGGCATCAAAATAAGCAGGTCAATATCGGAGTATGGGAACAAGGCTTGCCTGCCGTAACCGCCAACTGCAATTAATGTTATTTCATTATTTAAATCACTATATTGCCAAACTTTTCTTAATAAATTGTCAATCAGCTTTGTATGTTTTTTTAATAAACTCGCAGGATTTGTATTTTTTAAAAACGTTTGTTCCAGCGCAGCTTGTTGTACTTTTAATTCGCT